>NZ_JBGOOO010000015.1:0-110829 GCF_041439695.1 Vibrio sp. FF266 | reverse complement strand
TGTCATTGTTCACCTCGTTAGTGATTGTACTCACTTAACTCAGTGTCCAAAACTTCTGGTGCGGATCAAACTTCATCAAGATACTAGATAGAAAAATTCTACATTTAAATGCAGAATTTTTCTGTCTAAGAGCTGTTAGGTTTTCGAGGATAGAGTAAATGTTTGGTATTTTTAAAAAGAAAGAGAAGAAAGAAGCTGATTGGATATTGTTAAATTCAGATAATAGTAAATTTAACTTTTCAGGTGTTTGTAAAGCTTATTACAAAGGTAATCATGTAATTGATTTAGCACAATATGAAAAACAAGGTCAAACATTCTTTATTAAACATTTTGCATCAGTGCTAGATGAACAACTAGAGGTAAAATATAAAGGCATGGGAGAGCCTTTCTTAAGATGTTTAGCGCAAGAAGTGGCTCTTAAATATCCTGATGTAACTGAGATAGAGATTGAACTACATAGCACTATAACTCAGGTAAAAGAATGTCCGGAGCGGTTGGAGAAAGTAAAAAACGCAAGAGAAAACTTGCTTAAGAAAATAGGTATCGACAACGTAGTGGTGAACCCAGTTCCAGAGCATAAGTGCTTTGAGGTTAAAGGTACTTGGATCCGCAACGATTGGTAGATTTATAGAAACCTAACTAATAAGGATTAAGGTGTTGCGTAGCCAACACTAAATCCCAAGTGTTGAACAAGCCCGAAGCCACTTTATTAAGTAAATTGTACGATTGAACTTGAAGGGCACATCGCTTTGAGGCTTTTCTCAAGGCGAGCGAGGTCAAGATAAGGTTGCGATAGCAATCTTATCAACCAGTTAGCTGTTTTTCGTTTCTTTCGTTGTCACATCTCCTCTGTTTTCGTCAATGCCATTCTCCTTATTATCCAATGCCTTTCGGCTACATGGGTCGGCTTACTCCAACACATGCCATTTCATGTGCACAGCAAGGGCATACTCGTATCGCTTTGCTCCTTATCGGTGCTGTCACTGGCGGCATCATATAGAGTAGGTTCAACAGCAACAGCTGAATACGAACTCTTAAGGCGTGTGCTTGACCACGTAAAAATCCGTAGTCTCTTACTCGCTGTAACCCTTTGGGGAGCACGTGCTGCAAAATGAGCAGCAAGAACTTAAGGATGGGCAAAGTGCGCGTTCGCCATGTATTGGTTTGGCTCTCTTTATAGCGGAACGTGACCGTATCATCGGTGATATGGATGATGTCTTCATCAGGCAACACACCACGATAGAGATAGCGAGCTAAATAGCTCAGTGCAGCCTGACCATAACCAACCTGCCTACAATCGACCACCCATTGTTTGGGAATGCCACTCGGCAGCCACAACGTTGGGTGCTGATTAATGGCTTCTAGCATTCTTGCTCGCCAGACTTTGGCTAAAGCAAATGCGTTAAAAAGGTAACGTTTGTTGCCTTTGTGCCACGTTTGTCTTGATGGGTCGTATTGGCCTGCCGCCACAATAATGTGCAGGTGTGGGTGCAAGTTTCGCTGTCGGCTGTGGGTATGCAGCACAGCGGTAAAGCCCAACTCGCCTTGCATCTGTCTTTTCGCAAAATCCTTTAAAACCCCCGATGCCACCTTAAACATACCGTTATATGTCGCTCTAGGTTGATGTCTTGCTAAGACTCTTAGTTGATACGGCAAAGTGAAGGTCACCATGAAATAGTGAACAGGTAACCGCTTTTGTTGCTGACGCTGTAGCCAGTCAGAAGTGGTGCGTTGTTGGCATTGAGGGCAGTGTCGGTGACCACAAGAAAGCGGTAATCGGTCGTCGTGATGGCAGTGGCTGCAAAACCACTGTGACCGACCTTGTTGCTCTGTTTTGCAACGGAGCATCGCCGCAATGGCCCGATGCATATCGCCATTGAGCTGCGCATGATAGTGACGCTTAAGCGTAGAGTGGTGTTGGCGAAGCAGTTCAATAAAGGTACTCATGTAATGCTCCCCGTTAAGTCTAGAGCGTCAGTTAAATGGTTGATGGCCATCGCAGCATCGCGTTGTTTTAGCGCAGTCATTCGGGTGTAACGGGCTGTGGTATTAAGGCTTGCGTGACCCAGCAGCGTTTGCAGTGAACGCAGGTCAAGCCCTTGCTCAAGCAAGTGCGTTGCAAAGCAGTGTCTGAGAGAGTGGGGGCTGGCGTGTTTTTGGATGTCACACTCTTTGAGCACAAGCTTCATGGTTTTTTGAATACCGCCTCTGTCCATCGGTGCGTCGTTACCTTTTCCAAGCCCGGGAAACAGTAAGCGAGGGTGCTTGTGGCTGAGCCAGTGTGTGCGGAGTGCCTTAAGCGTTCGCAGAGGAAGCGGCACCATTCGGTCTTTGCCGCCTTTTCCTTCGCGTATGTGAACCCGCATCGTTTGGCTGTCGATATCGTGAACCGTAAGGTTGAGTCCTTCACCAAGGCGTAATCCCATGCTGTAAAGAGTTAAGAAGAACACTTGATAACGGGCTTGTCGCGTGTGGTTAATCAGCGAGCTGATTTGTTGCGGTGTGAGTATGTCAGGCAGTCGTTTCACTTGTGGCGGCTTGACGATATTGAGCCACTTCCACTGTTTACCCAGTGTGTAGAGATAGAAAAACTGCAAGCCATTACGATCGAGTTTAATGGTGCTCCACGAGTGGGTTTGGATAAGAGACGCAAAGAACTGTTTGAGATCGGCCGTGGTTAATGTGTCAGGAACGCGATCGAAATGAGCGGTGATCCGACGAACTGCACGAGAATAGGCATCAATGGTTGCGGGTCGTTTACCTTGCAGCTTTAGGTTGGTAAGGTGTTGTTCATAAAGGGCGTTGTAGCGTTTTAAGTCGGTGGGATTCATAAGTTACTCCTGTCAACGACCATCAGGGTGATGGTGTTACAAGAGTATGGCTTGCACTCGCTTTACTCTGCCGCGCAGCGGCTTCGTTCAACAAGCAATTTAAGAGGGATTCTGTAGTTGACCCGATCTAATGGACACCTTCAATTGTAATTGGAGGTGTTTATGCCAGCTTATAAATCAGGTAAAAAAACTCAACAATATCTTACGGAATTTAAGGTAACTGCTGTCCGACTTTCGCTTCGAGAAGGAGCTACAGTTAAAAGCGTGGCGCTATCATTAGATATCCACCCTTATATGCTTTCTAAATGGCGAAAGGACTATAGAGAAGGGGTTATTATGGAAGATAAACGTAAGAAAAGGACTCAGATCCCGAGCCAGAAAACTGAGTCTAGTCGGATTGCAGAGCTTGAACGTCAGAACGAACAACTTAAGCTCGAGAATGACTTGCTAAAAAAGTGGCAACGATTCGTTGCCCAAGAAAATCGACAAAATTCCGATTCATAGCCCATTACAAAACACGTTATTCCATAGTATTGATGTGCCGGGTTCTATCTGTTTCTAAGTCGGGTTACTACGCATGGCTTGGTAGAGAGCCAAGTCGCTATGCTCAAGAAGAGCAGGCTTTGAAGAAGCGAATAATTTAAGTGTTTTCTCAGGTAGTCCAAGGGTTCATGCAGAGCTTAGGCGCCAAGGAGTTTTGGTCAACCGCAAGCGTGTGGCTCGGATCATGAGAGAGCAAGGACTACGAGCGCGAAGTTATCGGATTTACCTAAGGATGGCCAAGCTACATCGGTTTTATCAATCGATTAAGAATATTAAAAAAGACACACCAAAACCAACGGCAGTTAATCAACAATGGTCTGGAGATCTCACGTATATAAAGCAAGGTAAACGTTGGATGTATTTAGCGGTCGTTATCGACCTTTACTCGCGTAAAATCGTCGGTTGGTCGCTTGGCAGTAAGAAGAGTACACAGCTAACGATGAGTTAGTTGAGAATGGCAATTAGAAATCGAAAACCACAAGAGCGGTTATTATTTCATACCGACAGAGGCTCTGAATATCGAGCACATGAAGTTCAAGCTTTATTATCAAAAAATGGAATTGTCCCAAGTATGAATCCTCCAGGTCATTGCACTGATAATGCGGAGGTGGAGTCGTTCTTCCATACGCTAAAAGGCGACATAATTAGGAAAAATAGCTACGTGGCATTTTTGAACTCCCTCGAAGTAAATTCTTACTGTTTTGCATAGTAAACTAGTTGCTATTAGCCTATTGGCATTGACAATGCCAATTAGGAGTGGATATGTTCAAGTGCCCAAACTGCGCAGAGCCCTTGACTGTAAGGGATAAGTTTAAATTCATCCCTGGCAAACTAATAAAATGCAAAAAGTGTTGTCATGAGTTGAAGCTCTTCAAGGCCTATTATTATGCTACCTTTTTTGTTGCAGCTTCGGGTAGTTCCCTTTTCGTCAATCAATTCGGACTTAACGAGTTAAATGCCGCAGGATTAACGTTTGCGTGTTGTTTTTTGTGGTTTATATGTCAACCAATTAGGAAAGCGTAGTTTTAACAAAACGACGTTTAAGACGGATTCCCAACGCTTGGCATTTTCGGATTGCTTTGAATTTAGTGTTTACGGCACGATTGTTTAGGTTTGGTGGTCAACGTTTACCACTGCTTAACGCGATGCTAGTTGCCGTACACCGCATTGCGTTGCTCACCACATAAGCGGGCGTCATACATCGCTAACCAATGATTGATAGATATATGATTTACAAATGGATTTGTGTTTTAGGATGTATAACTCTCTTGATTTACAGTTGTAGCCGAAAACAAGAAATACAAAATGGCTGCTTTCAATCGTTCTCTATATTGGCAACCGATTATTTTGGAACAAGTGAGCCTCAGGTATGGAAAATTATTGGAAAGAATGCGGGTGACGACTTCTTGCTGGATAATGAAATTTTGGGTTTTGTTGTAGACCGTGATTTTAGCTCTTATATGGAGCCACTTGCTGATAGGGAAGTGCTTAAGTTCACAGGTCGCGTATATAAGTCTTGGCCGAGTTGGCCAGAAAAACACCTTGGTGGCGGCCGCAAGAACATTCAATATGAAGTCCTTATTAACCATGGTAAGTATTTGGTTCTTGATAGAAGGTCTAGAAGTAAACACATACCATCAATTGAAAAGCGCTGTGATTTTTAACGCACAGATGTATAACAAGCATTTGAGAGTGATTCGCAACGCTTGGCGTTTTCGCTTTGCTCAAAGTATAGCTAAGCGCCGCTCACACCTTAATGCAGCGTATACGCTTCGATGTCAATGGAAGGGAAATCGATGGAAATATCAAAGAAAGTTATTGTAATCATTACCCTTACTATTTTGCCTTTAGTATTTTTAGGTTCAAAAGTACTCACGGACACGAAACAGCGGCTGGTTGATGAAGAACTTAATCTTGTCCGTCCGATATTAGAGGGGATTGCTGAAAATTTAAAAGAGCCATATAGATTTCCTCTGGATTCACGTTCAGAATTACAGGGTTTTGCCTCATTTAATACTGCTTCTCGATTTCCTCATTTATATCATGCTGCTATAGACTATTTTGCTGAAGTTGGAGAGCCTGTATACGCTATTGCTGATGGTGTTGTAAGTTATTCTGGTTATATGAACGGTTACCCTGGCGTTGTGATTATTGATCACCCAAAAGAAAACCTTTATTCATTGTACGGTCATCTGTCATTAAAAAGCTGGTTAGTCTCAAAAGGGGCAATTAAAAAAGGGGATTTGCTTGGTTATATAGCTGACCCTTCAGAGGATTTTGGCATTGGTGTAAATGCCCATATACATTTTTCAATAAGAATGGGGTCACGTATGGAATACCCCGAAACTGGTCCCGATCGTTGGATGGGGGGATACACAACAGAACCTCCAATATTTAAAGGGTACATAGACCCTGAACAATTCATATTACTAACCAAGTCTAAATTATCACGAAACTAATCCAATATGCGTATAACAAATAATGATTGAGCGTTGCCTAGCCAACGTTAAATCCCGAGTGTTAAACAAGTCCGAAGTCACTTTATTAAGTAAATTGCACTAGCAGCCAAATAACAACAAAAATAAAAAAGCGAACCAAGTGGTTCGCTTTTGTTTATCTAAAATCTACAAAAATTAGTCTTCGTAGTTGTCGATACTTGGGCAAGAACAGATTAGGTTACGGTCGCCGTATACGTTGTCTACACGGTTAACTGTTGGCCAGTACTTCGAGTTCTTCGTTGCTTTCGATGGGAAGCAAGCCAGTTCGCGAGAGTAAGGGCGCCCCCATTCTGCGCCTGAAAGGTCAACTTGCGTGTGCGGTGCGTTCACTAGAGGGTTGTTGTCTAGTGGCCATTCACCCGCTTTCACTGCTGCCATTTCGTGACGGATTGCGATCATCGCTTCACAGAAACGGTCTAGCTCTTCTAAATCTTCAGATTCAGTTGGTTCTACCATTAGTGTGCCTGCTACTGGGAAAGACATCGTAGGCGCGTGGAAACCGAAGTCCATTAGACGCTTAGCGATATCTTCTTCGCTGATGCCTGTGTCTTCTTTAAGTGGACGAATATCGATAATACATTCGTGCGCTACGCGGCCGTTAGTGCCACGGTAAAGAACAGGGTAGTGAGGACGTAGTTTTTCCATCACGTAGTTCGCGTTCAGAATCGCTACTTTAGTCGCGTCTGTTAGACCAGGTTCGCCCATCATTGCGATGTAAGCCCAAGAGATAGGTAGAATTGAAGCACTGCCTAAATCTGCTGCTGATACCGCGTAGTCAGAACCTTGTACACCGTTTTCGATGTGACCGGGTAGGAAAGGTGCTAGGTGCGATTTAACGCCGATAGGACCCATACCCGGACCGCCACCACCGTGTGGGATACAGAATGTTTTGTGTAGGTTCAAGTGAGATACGTCTGAACCGATGAAGCCAGGTGAAGTTAGACCTACTTGAGCGTTCATGTTCGCGCCGTCTAGGTAAACCTGACCGCCCGCTGCGTGTACTTGTTCACACACTTCTTTCACTTGCTCTTCGTATACGCCGTGCGTAGAAGGGTAAGTGATCATGATGCTTGATAGGTTTTCTTTGTGCTTCTCGATTTTCGCTGCTAGGTCTGTCATGTCGATGTTGCCATCTTCATCACACTTAACAACCACAACCTTCATTGACACCATTGATGCTGTTGCAGGGTTAGTACCGTGCGCAGAGCTTGGAATCAGACAAACGTTACGGTGAGCTTCACCGCGGCTTGCGTGGTAGCGTTGAATCGCGATTAGACCTGCGTATTCGCCAGATGCACCAGAGTTAGGCTGTAGTGAGAAATCGTCGTAACCGGTAATTTCACAAAGCTTCTCTTTAAGATCTTTCGCTAGCGCTGTGTAACCTGCTGCTTGATCAAGAGGTGCGAATGGGTGAATAGAACCAAACTCAGGCCATGTTACTGGGATCATCTCAGCAGCAGCGTTCAGCTTCATCGTACAGCTGCCCAGTGGGATCATGCCGTGCGTTAGTGAGAAGTCTTTGTTCTCAAGCTGTTTTAGGTAACGCATCATTTGCGTTTCGCTGTGGTGCGTATTGAATACTGGGTGAGTTAGGAACTCTGATTCACGACGGCAGTTTTCTGGAATTGCTGCAAACTCGTTTGATGCAATGTCAGAAGATAGTACTTGAACGTCTTCTTTCACGTCGAAGATTGCGAACAGTGCGTTCACGTCGTCGATTGTTGTTGTTTCATCTAGGCTGATACCAATCTTACCAACAAGTCGGCGAAGGTTGATGTCTGCTGCTTGCGCTTTCGCGTACAGTGCATCTGTCTTGTCTTCTGTGTTCAGCGTGATGGTATCAAAGAAGCTGTTGTTCGTTAGCTCGTAACCCGCTTTAGTCAGGCCAGCCGCTAGGATAGCTGTCATGTGGTGTGTACGACGAGCAATTGTACGTAGGCCTTCTGCACCGTGGTAAACCGCGTAGAAAGACGCCATGTTTGCTAGAAGTGCTTGAGCTGTACAGATATTCGATGTCGCTTTTTCGCGGCGGATGTGTTGCTCACGAGTTTGCATTGCCATACGTAGTGCTTGGTTACCGTGCGTATCGATAGATACACCAATTACACGACCGGGCATTGTACGCTTATGCTTTTCACGTGTTGCCATGAATGCAGCGTGTGGACCGCCGTATCCCATAGGAACGCCGAAACGTTGCGCTGAACCAATTGCTACGTCTGCGCCCATTTCACCAACAGGCTTAAGTAGTGCAGAAGCAAGAAGGTCTGTTGCAACGGTTACAAGAGTCTTGTTAGCTTGAGCTTTCGCAATGATGTCTGTTAGGTCGCGAACTTCGCCTGTTGTACCAGGGTATTGGAGGAGCGCACCAAATACGTCTTGCTCTGGAAGTGTTTCAAGAGCACCAACCATGACTTCAAAGCCGATGTACTCAGCACGAGTCTTAACAACTTCTAGTGTTTGAGGATGAACATCGTCGGCAACGAAGAATACTTTGCTCTTGCTTTTACCAGCACGCTTACACAGTGTCATGGCTTCGCCAGCCGCTGTCGCTTCATCAAGAAGAGACGCGTTCGCGATTTCCATACCAGTTAAGTCCATTACCATTTGTTGGTAATTGAGTAGAGCTTCAAGACGACCTTGAGAAATCTCTGGTTGGTATGGTGTGTAAGCTGTGTACCAGCCGGGGTTCTCTAAAACGTTACGTAGAATAACGTTTGGAGTGAATGTGTTGTAGTAGCCTTGGCCAATGAAAGTACGTTTCACTTGGTTTAGGTTAGCGATCTCTTTAAGAGAGGTCAGCATGTCCATCTCGCTCAGTGGCGCAGCAAGTGTCATTGGTTTTTCAAGACGGATTTGTGCAGGAACCGTTTCGTCGATCAGTGCGTCTAGGCTAGTCGCGTTGATCGCTTCAAGCATTTTTTGCTGGTCTGCTTTATTAGGGCCGTTATGACGAGCAACAAACTCGTTTTGCGTACCCAAGTCTTTCAGTAATTGGCTTTGAAGTAATTCAGTCATGATATGTTCTACTTTCTCTCTGGAGCCGTGAGCTAGCCCCTAAAATTAAGCTGCTCCAAAGAGCAGCTTTATCGTAATGAGGTTACCTATTAGTCTTCTTCTACAGAGCTTAGGTATTCTTCCGCATCTTTAAGGTTGTTTAGTTCAGACGCATCAGACATCTTCACTTTAACAATCCAACCGCCTTCATAAGGTTCTTCGTTGATTAGCTCTGGGCTATCTTCTAATTCTTCGTTGATTTCTACAATTTCGCCAGAGATTGGTGCGTAGATATCAGAAGCTGCTTTCACTGATTCAACCAGAGAGAAGCTTTCGCCAGCTTCAATTTCGTCTTCAGTGTCTGGCAGGTCAACAAACACAACGTCACCTAGTAGCTCTTGAGCGTGCTCAGAAATACCAATAGTTACAGTACCGTCACCGTTGTCTTTTACCCACTCGTGGCTGTCTGCAAACTTTAGTGTATTGTCCATTGCTTATTCTCCAAAAATTTATGAGGTTTTAATTTAAATCTTAAAATTGGTTTAACGGTAAAGAGGGAAGCGCTTGCAAAGCTCTTTAACTTGCTTGCGAACACGTTGCTCAACTTCAGCATTGCCTTCAGGGCTTTCAACTAAGCCATCAAGTACATCGCCGATCCATTCACCGATAAGTTTGAATTCTTCAGTGCCAAAACCACGACTGGTTCCAGCTGGCGTGCCTAAACGGATACCAGAAGTAATCATAGGCTTCTCTGTATCGAATGGTATGCCATTTTTGTTACATGTGATCCCTGCACGCTCTAATGCTTCTTCAGTTACGTTACCTTTCAAGCCTTTAGGGCGAAGGTCAACCAACATTAGATGTGTGTCTGTACCGCCAGTCACAATGTCACAACCGCGAGTTTGCAACACTTCAGCAAGAACTTTTGCGTTGTCGATCACTGAATCAATATAAGTATTAAATTCAGGGCCAAGTGCTTCGCCAAACGCCACTGCTTTAGCCGCGATAACGTGCATTAGTGGGCCGCCTTGAAGGCCAGGGAACACTGCAGAGTTGATCTTTTTGTTGATGTCTTCGTGGTTCGTAAGAATCATGCCGCCGCGTGGGCCACGAAGTGTTTTGTGCGTTGTTGTGGTAACAACGTGTGCGTGTGGTAGTGGGCTAGGGTGAGCACCTGTCGCGATAAGACCCGCGATGTGTGCCATATCGACCATTAGGATAGCGCCAACTTCGTCAGCAATTTCGCGGAACTTAGCGAAATCAATAACGCGTGGGATAGCACTACCACCTGCAATAATCATTTTAGGTTGGCTTTCGACAGCTAATGCGCGAACTGCTTCGTAATCGATTTCAAGTGTGTCGCGGTCTACGCCATATTGAACTGCGTTGAACCACTTACCAGACATTGCAGGACGTGCACCGTGTGTGAGGTGACCACCAGCATCTAAAGACATACCAAGGATTGTGTCGCCGGGTTGAAGTAGGGCAAGTTTTACTGCACCGTTTGCTTGAGCGCCAGAGTGAGGCTGCACGTTTACGTACTCACATTTGAACAGCTGTTTAGCACGTTCAATTGCGATAGCTTCAACGGTATCTACGTGCTCACAACCACCGTAGTAGCGACGGCCTGGATAGCCTTCTGCGTATTTGTTGGTTAGGCAAGTGCCTTGAGCTTGCATTACTGCTTTAGAAACGATGTTCTCAGAAGCAATAAGTTCGATTTGTTCGTTTTGACGAGTGTTCTCTGCTTGGATTCCAGCAAATACGGCGTCGTCAGTGCCTGATAGGTTCGTAGAGAAAAAACTGTCTAAGCTGTGGTTTTGGTAAGCGTTCATTGTCGAGACCTTTCATTAAGCTAATGGTGATTGTTTTTATAGTCCATTAGGTCTTACGTTGATTTCTGCATCGGTATCGTTTGCGCTATATAGGTACAGACATACGTTGATTGCGTATTAAATATACTCTTACAGCGTCTAAGCGATCGTTGTAGGGTCAATGCAGCACGAATTGGTTCCCAAAAAATCGGGTAAAAAACAGCTCTTACAAATGTTAAATCTATCATTTGCGGCAAGCCGAAGTAGCATCTCTTCATCTAACAAGTCGATAACATAGCTCCGTTAAAATCAATTTTCAACAAAAATTTCCAATAGGAAACAGATTTTCTTGTTTTGCTACGGGGAGCACGCTTTATTTCTCTGTGTGCTCTTTAATCAACAAAGCGCTTTATGCAACAATGAAATTAATAGACAGGAAGTAAAAAATTAGTGAGGGACCTATGTCAGAAGACATTTATGATGAGTACCCATCTCTAACGTTGGCGAAGGAAACGTTAGACCAGAATATTGAACCACTTAGGCTTGGCCAGCGCATTAAAGACATCCGCGGTAAGCTTGGGATCACGCTAGAAGAAGCAAGCCAAAGAACAGGCTTGGCGCGTTCTACGCTCAGTAAAATAGAGAATGAACAGATCTCTCCGACCTTTCAAGCGATGCAGAAATTGGCTATGGGGTTGCAGATAAATATGCCGCAACTCTTTGAACCACCAAGAAAAAAAGTCGCTACAGGACGTCGTGATTTAACCAAAGTAGGCCAAGGTAAACCACACCCAACACCCACTTATGAACACGAATTGCTTGCCACAGAGCTCTCTAATAAGAAGATGATGCCGTTTAAGAGTCGAGTGAGAGCTCGTACTTTTGAAGAGTATAACGATTGGGTGCGCCACGATGGTGAAGAGTTCTTAATGATCATATCGGGTGATGTGATGTTCTACTCAGAATTCTACGAACCCGTGCCAATGAGTGAAGGCGATAGCATGTATTACGATGCGAATATGGGTCATATGCTGATTTCAACTAGTGCTGAAGATGCACTCATTCTGTGGGTGACTGCAAAATAACTGTAGGTCACAGCAAAATAAGCTAACAAGTTTTGAATTTCTTATAGTGGATGCAAACGTTTGCTTTTGTTTTGAACGTTAGCTAATAGACGCGATATTGATGCGAAAATCATCAATATCGCGTTTTTGCATGTACCGAACAATTGTTTTTAAATTGTTAAATGTCACATTTTGAGCTGTTTGACTATTGTTAAGGGTGTAAAACTGACGCAGGCTTGTTTATTATAGTGAACATGGTTTACTCATGTTGATTGAAGTTTACTGAAGTGAATTCTTAGAAAGTGAGTTGTATGGGTTCTGTACAGTTATTCATAATTTATAGAGCCAACGATATAAGCCTATATAAAGGACATCACTTTTTACTATCTACTGTTTCTAACGTTAACCAGTATCGTTAGAGGCGACTCTAAATAGAGATATAAGCGGCAGACTCGATTTTGGACAGCCTGCAACGCTTCATGGAGAATAAAATGACTCAAGAACACGCTAATCAAGACCTACTAACAACACCACTGCATGCACTTCACGTTGAAGAGGGTGCAAAGATGGTTCCTTTCGCTGGCTACGATATGCCCGTCCAGTACCCACTTGGTGTAAAGAAAGAGCATTTACATACTCGTGATGCTGCTGGTCTTTTTGATGTTTCTCACATGGGGCAACTTCGTCTACATGGTGTAAACGCAGCTGCTGTCTTAGAATCGTTGGTTCCTGTAGATATTATCGACCTTCCTTCTGGTAAACAGCGTTATGCGTTCTTTACTAACGAGCAGGGCGGCATTATGGATGACCTGATGGTTGCTAATTTAGGCGACCACCTATTTGTTGTTGTGAATGCAGCTTGTAAGACACAAGATATCGACCATCTAACGGCGCACCTTCCAGCTGACGTCGAAATGGAAGTGATTGATGACCGCGCTCTATTAGCCCTTCAAGGCCCTAAAGCGTCTGAAGTTCTTGCTCGTTTCCAACCTAGCGTTGCAGACATGTTGTTCATGGACGTTCAAAAAGTCGATATCGATGGCGTTGAATGCATCGTGAGCCGCAGTGGTTACACGGGGGAAGATGGCTACGAGATCTCTGTTCCTAACGATCACGCTGAAGCACTGGCACGCAAGCTAACATCAGAAGCGGAAGTTGAGTGGATTGGCCTTGGTGCTCGTGACTCACTTCGTCTTGAGTGTGGTCTATGTCTATATGGTCACGATCTAGATACAACGACAACGCCAGTAGAAGCCAGCCTTCTATGGGGCATTCAAAAAGTGCGTCGTACAGACGGTGAACGTGCAGGCGGTTTCCCTGGCGCTGATATCATCCTTGAGCAAATCGCAACCAAAGATGTTCAACGTAAGCGTGTTGGTCTTGTTGGTCAAACTAAAGCGCCAGTACGTGAAGGCGCTGAGCTGTTCGATGCTGAAGACAACAAGATTGGTGTTGTAACAAGCGGTACAGCGGGGCCTAATGCAGGCAAACCTGTTTCTATGGCATATGTACGCACTGATCTAGCAGTAATTGGCACTGAAGTATTCGCTGAAGTTCGTGGTAAGAAGCTACCAATGACAGTAGAAAAAATGCCATTCGTACCTCAACGTTACTACCGTGGCTAATCTCTTTTAAGAGCAACTATTAAGCTAAACAAAGCCTACTGTTTGATTCTCTGTATAGAGAAGTTCAATGGTAGGCTTTTTTGTTTAAGCCTGTCTCCCTTTTTATGAACGTATCTATTTTTATAAACGTATCTAATTTTAAGAGCGTATAACTTTCTATATCGCTACAAGCCCAGATACCTGAAAGTTCGTTTTTTAAAACGAGACATATGGCTATATCATTAAAATTGCTTACTATAATATTAGTGGTACGTGTTATGGTGACGATTCATCATTTTTGTAAATAAGTAGTAGGGGTTACAAGGAGTTATCTATGAATGTTAACCATACAATGAGTCCGGTTCGTAAAGCCGTTTTAGGGCTGTTAGCTCCATTGATTTACACATCAAGTGTTATGGCGACGGAAAACTCGGTCGAAAGTGCTCCTAATGTCGGTGTTTCACCTTATATTATCAATGGTAGCCCCACAACAGATGCAGAACTAACTAATACTTATCCAACGTTTACTAGCCTGTACTTTCATGATGGTTCAAAATTTTCTAACTACTGTGGTGGAACCATTATAGATGCACAATTCGTGCTTACCGCTGCCCATTGTGTGTATGAAAGTTACGCGTGGATGCTTAATACTTGGGTTGTTCCAGGAATGGCAGATCAAACAAAATATAACAACGGTGGATACCAATCAGCACGAGTCGAAAAGATATATTATCCAAGTGACTATAGTAATAATCTTGATCCCATCAACGGGAAAGTATTACCAAACGATATTGCTATCTTGAAACTCAAAACAGCCTTAAATGTACGAGACTACTCTTCTTCAATTAACTCTACATTCGACAATGTCTATGCATTGAATCGTGGTCAAGATACGTTTAAGGCAGTTGGCCGAGGCTTGACGAGTCATATAACTGATGACCAAGGCAAAACTGTTTCTAGAACTGCTACCAATGTAGTAAATCAAGCGAATTTAACCTTCGATGCTACAAATAGCTGTAATTCAACAGACAAACAGCTTTGTTTTGATGGAGCGCAGTTCAATGGATACAAAAACTCGACCTGTAATGGTGATTCAGGCGGTCCTGTCTATTGGTGGGATGGGGTTAGCTATCAGCAAATAGGCATTACGAGTTACGGGCCAGCTACATGTGGAAGCCTTACTGAAAAATACACGTCTGTTTTTACGGAAGTTTATGATTATGCAGGATGGATAGATCGAGTTGTTTCAGGCACTGAAAACGCAACTTTTGAAGTTAGAAGTACACCGAGTTCTCGTGTTCTCGTACGAGTGAGCGATGGTGAAACCGTTGATTCATCTTCTGCTTTGTTAAATGAAACGTCAATGCCGAAGATAAGCCTATCGGGCGGGTCTAATTCAGGCACCAACTCAGGCTCTAGTAGCGGCGGTTCTTTGGGGTTCTTGTCGATATTCGCGCTTGGTTTACTTATTTTAAGAAGACAATCTATTTAAAGTTAAGTAGACGTTCATCAGCATGATTGAGGGCTATACCTCGACAGGTTGTTCATTTAAGCATTAATGAAAGAAGTCTTAGATTAAGTCGACGCTAAAAAGCATCAGCGTCGACTTGGTTATTTCGGTGTACTATCGCTTCAAACTTGTCGATATGCCTGCTTATTGATTTTCGCCTTCCTGCTATACCTTTCGACAATTTCATCCATTTGCTTTATGGCATCGTTGATATTTTGAATACCACCTTGTACAACACCTTTCTCGCTTTGGTTCAATGCAGAAAAGGCCTGTTTTAATTCTTTATCTTCCAGCATATTTCCGTGTAACAGCACTTCTTTGTAAGTCAGTAATCTCTGCTGTACCGCAACAATTTCATTACGGGTATCTTCTGATTCTAAAGCCTGTTGTATGCAAGGAAATGCCAATTTATAGAGATTCGCAATTTCCAATTTCACGCTATCATTATTCGCAATTTGCAATTTTTCTTATTTCCTAGCTCTTGATAATTCAAACTTATCTGCCCGTGAGTTAACGCCGTTGTAAGTATGAAAGTCCATGAAACGTAACGTTTTTATCGGCCGAATAATATGCCTTTAATCACTTATGTAAACTGTTCTAAGTCAATATGGTCTGCTTCTTGCTGAAATTAGGTCATAACTGTCTATTCTGGAGGTGCTTATGTCACAAGAACCTATAGTCATTGCGCTGATTGAGCGTAGGAAGCTAGGCAATTGGTCTCAAGAAAAATTAGCGGCTAGCGCAGGGATGAGCTTGAAAACCTATCAACGAATTGAGCGGGGAGAGGCTGATATCAAAATGTCTCAGTATCGTTCGATCACGAGAACCTTGAAAGTTACGGACTTGGATGTCGTACTCGACGTTGTAGGAGCGTCTGAAGCAGCAGCGGAAGATGTAGCTGCTGCTAGTCGTTTGTTAACCAGTGAAGAGCGAATGCTGTTGATTAAACTGATTTTGTCGGTCAAAAAACAGAAGTAGCGTTTTGTTCTAATAGACACTTTCTAATCAATAGTATTGCGAATATGTAGCCTCAAAGAACCAGTCTTCGAATAAATTGTCTACGAATAAATAATGTCAGGTATCGTCTTTTGTCCAGCTAGTTAGAGCTAAAATGATTGTTTCATGGTGAGGTGCTCACTACGGACATGAAACAATTAGTCTACTCTTCCGCGAAGTTGTTTGGTGGTGCTTCTTTGCTTTTTACTTTCTAAACGTCTTTTTTGAGAGCCGCGTGTTGGCTTGGTTGCTCGTCTCACTTTTTGAACTTTTGTTGCTTCTAAGATCAGCTCTTTCAAACGTACCAAAGCATCGTCTCGGTTTTGCTCCTGAGTTCTGTACTGTTGAGCTTTAATGATAATCACACCATCTTTAGTGATACGACCATCTTTATGTGCCAGGAGTTTTTCTTTATAGAAATCGGGTAGGGTTGAGTGCTTTATGTCAAAACGTAAATGTATCGCACTCGATACTTTATTGACGTTTTGACCTCCGGCTCCTTGAGCTCTGATCGCGGTTAGCTGGAGTTCCCAGTCTTGAATTGAAACAGAGTTAGATATTTGTAACATAAACATCCATTTTGAACAGTAATATGGGGTCATGATACTGAATATTGGGTATGGTATCAGTAACTTTCTTAAAGAGTGGTAGTAGTGATGAAAATTGATTTAACGGCGTATGAAGGATTAATCTTTGATATGGACGGTACGTTGATCGATACAATGCCAGCACATGTGAAAGCATGGCAACAAACGGCGGAAGAGTTCGGCTTTTATTTCGAAGCGTCTTGGCTGCATAGCTTAGGTGGAATGCCGAGTTATAAGATCGCTGGTGAGGTAAATAGTAAGTACGGTTTATCGCTCGACCCACAAGCGGTTTCTACGTTTAAAATGGCTTCGTTTGCAGCTATTGAAGACAAAGGAGATATTATCCCTTGTACGTATTCTCTTTTGATAGACCATCTCGGTGACAAGAAGATTGCGGTTGGAACGGGCAGTCAACGCAAGAGCGCAGAACAACTGTTAGATAAAACGGATATCTTGAGTAAGTTGGATATCTTAGTGACAGCGACAGATGTGAAGAATCATAAACCAAACCCTGATACTTTCTTAGCTGCTTGTTTTGGTATGGGTTTACAGCCAAAGCAGTGTGTTGTGTTTGAAGATACTCACCTTGGTAAGCAGGCAGCCCATGCTGCGAATATGGATTGCATTCTGGTAGTCGAAGGGAATACGCTGGAGTTCTACCCCGCACCAAGTTGATTGTTGAGTGAACGACTCTAGAGTGAAATGAATAAGTTAGCGGGGCGGTGGTGCGATGCAGGCTCCCACTATGCAATTTCGCTATCAAGGAACAAACATACACTGTTTCTACCTACTGCTTTTGCTTCGTAAAGAGCTAAATCGGCGCACTTATAATTGAGTGCAGGTTCACCTGTTAGGTTGGTTATTCCGCCACTTATTGTAACGACGTTGTCGAACTCGATACTGATCGCGATTCTCAGCCTATTAAGCACATAGTCGGCTTCTTGTGGTGTCGTGTGAGGCAAGATAACCCCAAACTCTTCTCCCCCAATACGAGCCACGAAATCGGTATCTCGGCATTCACGTTGCAGTACCTGTGCTACGGTTTGTATGGCTTTATCGCCATAATCATGTCCAAATCTATCGTTAATGCGTTTGAAATGGTCAATATCCAATATGGCTAAGCAAGATTGCTCGCGAGTAGGGTAACGACTAACGCGAGAACACTCGTCACGAAGCTCCAGGTCGAACTTTCGTCTATTCCAACAGCCAGATAGTGCATCTTTTTCGCTAAGGTTTCTCAATTTATTCTCGAGCTCTTTGCGTTTGCTGATATCAACAAATGATGCAACATAAAATTGAATCACATCTTTTGAGTCTTTGATGGTTTGTATTCGAAGAATTTCCGTGATGAAGGTGCCATCCTTTCGTCGGTTCACCACTTCGCCTTCCCACATCCCTGTCTCTTTAATGACGCTCCACATTTTAATGTAGAACTCTTCATTATATCGGCCAGCGTTAAACAATGAAGGCTGTTTACCTTTTACATCTTCTAACTCGTAGCCACTGACACGGGTGAACTCTTGGTTTACTTTTATGATTCGGTTATTTTTGTCTGTGATTAATAGGGCAGACATACCGTTCATTGCCGCTTTGGCGAGTTGGCTTTCGATACTGTTCTTTTTATGATTTCTGTTCCACAGTACGAAACCTGCAGATATCATTGAAATCAATATCGAGAGTATGATTATCTGAACGACTATGGCGTGATTTTCTTGTTGAAACTGAGTGTTAAATTGATGTTCTTCAATATGAAGAACCATATAAATTGGTCCTTCAAACTGCTTAATCTTAGGGCTGATGTCAGAGTGAAAATACCAGTTTTTACCATCAAAATAGCTGGATGAGGTGCCGCTTTGAATATTCTGCCACAGGCCTGGGGCTAGTTTTGCATACGTCTTGTCTGAACGTGATTCAATCACATGCCCAAATGAATCCTCAGGGTCGGGACCCATGATGACATGACCAGTATTATTAAGGATGACCGGAACTGTCGCTGATGTACCTATCTGGTAATGTAAGCGATCATAGATCTCGCGCATATTTAGGTTAGCAATGAAATAGCCAATAATGTGCTCCCCTACAGTGACAGGCGTCATAATGCGAAGTGTCGGCGAAAAGGGGCGAACTAACTCTCCATTTTCAACTTCTAGATCAATGCCTGTAGCTTTAACTTCTCCAATCTCTAATTCTTGTAGCTTTTTGTAGTAATCACGAGAGGATTTGTTTTGTAACTCGTGGTCTGGAGTGACACTTGCGTGGCCATCTTTATAGTTGACGCGGAATACTTCATTAGCGTCTAGATCTAGGAAACGCAGTTGAGAGTAGTATTGTTGCCCGTGTGCCAATACAACCCACAGATCCTGCAGTGCTTGTTTGTTAGTAACTGAAGGCTCGGAAATGGAACGAAGTAGGGTCTGTGAGGCGGCAATAGAGGGAACCGCGTTTGATATTTGCTCAACAATAACAGCGAGTTGATGGAAGCTGTATTCGATTTGGTTTTGATTAGACTGTTTGATGTTTAGCGCATACTGGGCTTCAACCCGTTCAAATTCAGAGTTTATATAGAGAGCAGGGACTAATCCTAGGACAAACAAGGTACATAGAAATTGGCTGATCAGTTTTTTTATACTCGTATTCATCACTGTCCTCGAAAAATCAGCGCAATACTATATATTTTGTAGGCCTATTAATGTGATCTTGACCCAAAACTTATAATCAGATGTGCATATTATTTCGTTTTTAATGAAATTTATTGCACTTGGGGTGTTAATTGAGCAATTAGGTATCAGAAACGAGACCTGTCCGCAAATATAATGGGGAGCGTAGTACGGACAGGTTATTCTAGATAAAGCGGATTTTTAGCCTATGTCTGGTCGTAATTAACTTAAGCCAACGATGTTTCCTTTGCTATCAATGTCCAACGACATAAAAGCCGGTTTATCCGGTAGGCCTGGCATGGTCATTACATTGCCGCACAGCGCGTAAATAAAGCCAGCACCAGCACACAGTTTTAGCTCCCTAACGGGTACGTCAAACTGAGATGGTGCACCTTTTACGTGTGCTTCTGTCGAGATCGATAGTGGTGTTTTTGCTAAACAAACCGATAGGTCGTTATAGCCATGCAGTTTGAATTCGGCCAGTTGTTTTTTAGCCAGTGGAGATAGCGAGATACTTGCTGCGCCATAGCCAACTTCAGCGACGGCCATCAGTTTTTCTTCTAGGCTTTGCTTTGAGTGATACAACGGCTTAAATTCACTCTGTTTTTGGCAAGCTTTTACTACGGCGTGAGCCAATTTAGTCGCCCCTTCGCCACCCTGACCAAATGCTTCGCTTACTTCAACACTAACGCTTGGGTTGAAGTCGGTGATCATCTGTTTCAAAGCATCGAGCTCTTGAGCTGAATCTTGTGGAAATCGATTGATCGCAACAACGGTAGGCACTTGGTATTGCTTAACGCTGTTGATGTGCCATTTAAGGTTCTCAAACCCTGCAATAAGCGCGTCTTGGTCATCATTAAAGATTGAATCTGGTAGCGGAGTTCCTGGTCTCAAATCGTATAAACCTGAGTTGGCTTTTAGACCACGTAATGTTGCGACAATAACAGCACAATCTGGATTTTTTTTCGATGCTTTCACTTTGATGTTACATGCTTTCTCAAAACCCATATCTGAGCCGAAGCCACCTTCCGTCACGACAAAGTCACTTAGCTTTAACGCAACCTTATCGGCAATAATAGAAGAGTTACCGTGTGCGATGTTAGCGAATGGCCCCGCGTGGATTAGGGTAGGAACCCCTTCAAGGGTTTGCATCAATGTTGGCTCTATGGAGTCTTTCATTGTGACTGTCATAGCACCTGCTACGTTGAAGTCATCTGCAGTTAATGGCAAGCCTTGGTTGTTGTATGCGAGTACCACTCGTCCGATACGCTTTCTTAAATCTTGGAGGTCATCAGTGAGAGCAAGAATAGCCATCAGCTCTGAAGCGGCTGAGATGTCAAAGCCATCCTCGCGCTCAAAGCCATTAATTGTTTTGTCTGCTTCGTTCTTGCCAACCGTGATCATACGCAGTGCGCGGTCATTGTGGTCAAGTACACGTCGCCACACGATTCTGCGTGGGTCGATATCCAGAGCTTTTAAGCCTGAGCGAGCCTCAAAGGCTTCTAACCCTTCACGTTGCTCATGATACAAACGAGCGTCAATAGCGGCAGATGCGAGGTTATGAGCGACTGTTACGGCATGAATGTCGCCAGTCAGGTGAAGGTTCAATTGCTCCATTGGGGCAACTTGTGAATAGCCACCGCCGGCTGCACCACCTTTTACACCAAATACCGGGCCCATTGAAGGTTGGCGAATGCAGGCCATAGCGGATTGGTTAATCTTTGCTAGACCTTGTGCTAGTCCGATAGTGGTGACGGTTTTGCCCTCACCAAGAGGCGTCGGTGTGATGGCCGTAACCACGACTAATTTACCATCTTGTTGGCTAGCGAGGCGTTCAAGTGATGTGAGAGACACTTTAGATTTGTATTGCCCTAATGGCTGATGTTCGTTGTGGTGCAGGCCAGCTTGCTTGGCAACTTCACTGATGTTTTTAAGGGGAGTAGAGCGACAAATATCAATATCAGACAGCATATTTGATCCTTATATCAGAACCGAAAGGTGGTACGTAAACGTTTGCGTGGCGATAGTACTGTATAAATTTGCCAAGTAAAGGCAAACCACATCAATTATGTGCTGGAAGATAACAGATCTAAAGAGTCATTGCGCGAGATCAAATCTTAAACGAGAAAAATATTCGATCTGATTACCTTCAGCTGCCGTTATATTGGTGTTGAATACAAAAAGGGCTGCATATAGCAGCCCTTCAAGGAATGGGTAATCCAACTTGGCGTTAACCTCTAAGAGTTAACTACCTAATAGAGTCGCTTAACGATCCCAGTATGTTTCTTCTAAGCTATCTTCGCGTTCAGGTAGTGCACGAGAAAGGCGAGGAGAGTGCTGAGTCAACACTTCATAGCTTACACGGTTTGAGTACTTACAAATTTGAGACAGAGAAGAATACGTTAGACACGAGTGCTCGTGCTTTTCTGAGTTTGGTACATTCACGTGGTGGTAGCTGTTTGCTGCCATGTCGTGTAAAAGTGCAGAAAGTGCACCATCACCAGCACCATTGGTGTTTTTAATTTCGCGCGGGCCACCAAGATAAGGGCCAATGTGAGAGTATACTTTTACCGGATCTTGACAGTCTTGCTTACGCATAGCACGGCTGAACTCGAATTTATTGAACTCAGGAATGTTACCCGGTAATAATGGCAGAGTGGTTTCGCGTTTCGCAGGCTCGTCAGTGTAGCCAGCCATGTATAAACCGATAGGGCCTGCAGTACAGAGAACGAGGTCAACCCACTCAAGTGCTTTGTTAGCAGCTAGAAGCGGATCTTTTTCACCCGTTAACGCTTCACCTTCGTCTTCGTTCATCGCGACGATGGTTACGTTTTCTTTCAGATATTCTTGCCACCATTCCGCATTACCTTCGATCACGTACTTAGTACCAAGTGTTAGTACAACTGGCACATTGTGCGCTTTCGCGTATTCAATCGCTTTTTGTACCGCTTTTGGCATCGGATCTTCAGGTTTGCCGCGCATTAGGTATGACGACACAACCAATGCTGATGCTTTCTCGAACACTTTTTCAGGAACGCTTTCAGGAAGCAGTTGGTTCATGTGGCCTTCGTTGATTGCAAACGTACGTTCACCATCTTCAGAAATAAGCGTGTAGCAACGACCAATAGGACCATCAACCGTTTGAAGGTGATTTAGATTCATACGAGAAGAAGTGCGGCAAAGGTAACGATAACCAAATGAGCCAACTTCAATCTTCTTAGACATAACGCCGAGCAATACAGATTTACTGTCTGCAAGTACGGAATAGTTGTGCAGTGTGTTGCCGATAGTATCGCCAGGGTATTGATGCGTGATCAAACCGCGCTCAACTAACTCTTCGTACAGCGCATCTGCTTTACTCTCTTCCAATACCAGTGAGTGACCTTTACTCAGCTCATATTTTTCAAGGAACGCGTTATCAACACGGGCTTCGATATCAACAATCGTTTGACCAACACCGACAATTGTTGCGCGGTGAAGCTTAGGCGTTTGTTGCATTTGGTTGACCAACGGATCACGTGCGTGAGTTGGAAAGTAGTGTTTAGATTTACGCTGTCCAGGAAACTTCATATGAAAAATACAGTGAAAAAATTTTGCCGAATGATATCACATTTTGTTTCTGATTCTTTCATTTTTATTACATTTAGAATCACCTGTACGATGTCTGTACAGGTGACTCGTTTTACTTTTCGCTTGAGGGCATTTACGTGAGCCTATTCCGCTGGGAGGAGTGTTGCTGGATCAACGTAAGCCTCAGTACCCCATAGGGGAACGGTTGAAAGGCTATGCTTGAAACTGCCTTCTGTTTCTTTGGTGGTGTATGACAAGTAAAGCAGCGATTGATTCTCTGCATCGTAGATACGACGAACCTTCATTGTTTTAAAGAAGATACTTTTTGATTGTTTGAACACCACTTCACCAGATTTGCTTTTGTCTATTTTAGCAATCATTTCTGATGTAATTTCACCGGTTTGACGACAAGAAATAGAGCTATCGCTTGGATCGGAAAGGCTAAGGTTTGCTTCGATTGAAGCGATATGACAAGTCACACCTGCGATTTTATCATCATCTAAAGAAGACATTTTGATATCCTTCATTGTGAAGAATCCAAGAGAGACGTCGCCAACCTCGTTGTCCGAACAGCCAGCCAACATTGTGATGATACCCGCTGCTATTAAGGCTTTTTTCATAAGAAGTCCTTTTTATTTATAGAGTTCTGTTTACTATAAGGATATTGAAAGCTTGAATACGAGTGTAGAGCTTTTCGTTAAGTTCTTAAAGGATGTTGTTGGATAATGGAAAATATGAAGCATTTAAAGTACTTGTTGGCCTTGGTCATGCTCTGTATGCTCTGTGCTTGTAGCTCGGCACCTCAGTCGAATATATGTCTTCCAAATAGCTGTGACATTTGGGGATACTAACCGTAGGTACTAAAAGAATGAATAACGAAATACCTGAAATTGTACAGAAGAAAAACCAATGGCTGTTTAGTCAACTCGATATTGCCTACCCCGCAAAAGAGAGCCTGCTAGGCCGAGAACTTTATCAAAGCAAACTCCCGTCCAAGACATACCAACTCCTCACCCAAGATCAAACACCTTCCCAAATTGATGAACTGCATAAAGTCGACTTCCATAAACTGACCGTACTTTTTTCACTTAACCAAGCCAGCGCTTACCAAGATGAAACCGAAAGGGCGTACATGTTAGAGTTTTTGAGTCAGATTATGTTATCTGACGAACATGTCTTATACATAGGGACTCAAAATGGTGATGTAGCAGCGAGCGCTATCGTTACAGAAGCGGAGGATTCTCTGCTAATCTCAGACGTTGTGGTTGGAAGTGGTCAAAGTATCAACGCTTTTGCTAAGCAGATCCTTGATTTTTGGGCACAAGATCATGCTTCTCGCGATAAAGTGTGGGTCGAGAACTAAAGGTTCTTTGAGAAAGCGTTAATCTAAGTAAAATACCCCGTCTTATTTAAAGGGTATTGTATGTACAAGCTATTGTTCTCAATCGCTGTATTGTGTGTTAGCGCTTATTCTTCACTCAGTTTTGCTAATGACTGGGATATCAAACGCATCCTAGTTTTACACTCATACGAACCTTCTTATCAGTGGACCGCTGACTTCCAAAAAGGGATAGACAGTGCGTTCAGCCAATCTCAAGCCGAAGTTAAACTCTCAATCGAGTATTTGGATTCAAAGCGCGTCCATAGCCCTGAGTACTACGATTCTATCGCAAACTACTTACGTACCAAATATGCAGATTATAAGTTTGATGGTGTAATCGCGACTGACGACAACGCGGCTAACTTCCTTGAATCTCTGCCTAGTTTGATCGATCGCTCCACACCTGTCGTTGCTGCCGGTATTAACGATTTCAGTACCGACATGTATTCGGTGTCTGATAGAGCAACCGTGCTTTATGAGAACGATCAGATAGACGTCAATATTGATCTAATTTCGAAGTTAAGACCTAACCTAAAAATACTGTATTTCATCAATGATTACAGTGTCACTTCTGAGTTAATTCGCAAAGAGATGAATCGCGTGATGACTGAGTTCCCTAATATCACATTGGTTGAAATACGCGATTTATCGTTAGTGCGTACCCGTCAGTTTTTGGAAGGTATCTCTGCTGATGACGCGGTTTTGCTCAGTCATTACAATACCGAATTGAATCGAGGCGTGTATCATACTTATCAAGAGGTTTCGGATACTTTGTCTAAAGCAAGTGCTGCTCCAGTGTTTGCTTTGTGGCAGTTCTATATTTCGGGAGATGTACTTGGTGGCTATGTGAATCACTCTCAAAGCATGGGTGAAGAGACGGTTAAGGCGCTCGATAAGTACCTACCTCTTGGTTTCGACGAACCTTTAACTCCAGGTGAGAACAAACGTTTTGTTTTCAATTATCCAGCGATGACAAATTTCGGTATCCGTGAGAGTGCGCTACCTGATGAGGCTGTATTCATTAATGAGCCTTCATCCTTTATTCGTAAAAACTTTCAGTTGCTATTGGGATTGTCGATGGTCATTGCAGGTTTGAGCCTGATTATTTTGATGCAATTTGTCACTCTACGCCAAAAGAAAGAACTGGCTAAAAAGAGCAAACGAATCTTAAAACTCCAGAAACAAACACTGAATATTCAAAAAGATATGATTCATGTTCTCGGAGAGGCGATTGAAACTCGCTCTGGCGAAACCGGTAATCACGTTAAACGTGTCGCCAAGTTGTCTGCGTTGCTTGCTAAGTATCGTGGCTTGAGCCATCGCGAGGTCGAGATGATAGAGATCATCAGTCCGATGCATGATGTGGGTAAGATTTCAGTCCCAGAATCAATCTTGGATAAACCAGGTAAATTGACCGAGCAAGAGTGGGAAGTGATGAAGCTTCACACAACGGCAGGCTATAACTTACTGAAGAGTGGAGCCGGTGATATTACCAATCTGGCTGCTATCATTGCCAACGAGCATCATGAACGTTGGGATGGGGCTGGATATCCTAATGGCAAAGTGGGTGACGAAATTCACTTGTTTGCCCGTATTACGGCCGTCGCGGATGTGTTTGATGCACTACTCAGTGCCCGTTGTTACAAAGAGCCGTGGCCATTAGAGATGGTTATCGATTTGTTCGAGAGAGAATGCGGCTGTCAGTTCGACCCTGAGCTTACTCAGTTACTACTGAGCCACTTACCCGAGTTTGTTGCTATCCGTGATTCGTATCCAGATACCATCACCGCTGAATGTCGCATTGAATTAACGGATAAACCTATTGTTATTGAAGAATTGGCCGTGAATTAACGGTTTATTGGCAAATAAAGTCGTGATTGGTGACGCTCAAAGTATATTAATTTAATGAGTGCTGTTGCTTATGGTTAAGCATAAAGTGATCCACTGCATATTTCGCGTAGAGAAATAAGGGGCAATAGGTAAAGTGTTACCTTAATCATCACGCGTATTGAAAGAACACTATAGGATAAAACTTGAATTCAATGCGAGTGAGAGAGCTATGCGGTTAGAACAAACTAAATGTGTAATTTTCGATTGTGATGGAACACTCATCGATAGCGAGAAGCTGTGTTGCCAAGCCTTAGTGAATGTGTTTTCTGGCTTTGGGGCTAAGTTAAGCGTTAATGACTGCTATGTGCACTTTCAAGGTGGGAAGCTAGCTGACATCTTAATGGATACGCAAGCACGTTTAGGGCTATCTATCTCCATCGATACACTCGAGCCGCTTTATCGCACTGAATTAGAAGCCTTGTTCCAACGCCATTTAAAGCCGATGGATGGTGCTATTGAGCTTATTGAATTCCTCAAGCAACAAGACATTGAGTTTTGTATCGCTTCCAATGCGCCTAAATATCGAGTTGAATCCTCATTGGCAATGACAGGAATGCTCGACGACTTCAAAGGCAAAGTATTTTCAGCTTTTGATGCCAATAGCTGGAAACCGGAGCCCGACCTGATCATGTATACCGCAATGAATATGGGCTTTTTACCAAACGAATGTATTTATGTTGATGACACGGTGAAAGGCATTGAAGCAGGGGTTCGTGCGGGTATTCAATCTTTTAGATTGCGACCAACGTTTGAAGGTTCATTGAGTGATAATACCGAAGCCGACATAGCAGAGCTAGCGGCTCAGGATATTTACAGTTTGGAAGAAATATCGATTTGGATTAATGGCAAGCGCTGCTCAAGTG
The DNA here is from genome assembly GCF_041439695.1 of Vibrio sp. FF266. Taxonomy (NCBI): domain Bacteria; kingdom Pseudomonadati; phylum Pseudomonadota; class Gammaproteobacteria; order Vibrionales; family Vibrionaceae; genus Vibrio; species Vibrio sp. FF266. The sequence continues at coordinate 84,027 of NZ_JBGOOO010000015.1, read as the reverse complement.
GTGGTATACCGCACTCTGGAGCTTTGGTGGGGTAAAGCCTAATTGAAGGCTGACTACTTTGCTTAATTGTGTTGTGTGGAAACCACATGCAGCACAAGTGAACTTCTCTCCACTTTCTGAAAGTAGATATTCGTCATGTTGGCATAAAGGGCATGTGATGTCGTCGGTGTATGGTGCATCTGTTTTATTCATTATGTGTCACCTGCAGCAAGAGGGTAAGCGAAAAAAGACCCGTTTAATTAGATTACCCCTAAGCTCGAATATTAGACAGTTTTGACACTTGATAATCTCGCCTTTGCGACTTGCTTCATGGTAATGATAATCTCATCGTTAAAGACCATGTGTTTCCTGTTGTTATTAAGGGAAGCTGTTATTAACGGAAGTTGTTATTAGTGAAAGTTGCTATTAACGGACGCTGCTATAAACGGGCGTCGATAAAAAAGGACTCATGATGAGTCCTTTTTAGTTTCGCTGAATTTAACTTGGTCAGCCTAAATGATCACTCAAATCTAAGTGCGGTATCTTGCCAAAGTTTGAGACAGAGAAACCGATGCTTCAGTCAGCTTAGATACGCCCTTTGAAGAGTTTTGAGCGACATCTTTGATTACGTCTGATTGGCCTCGTATATCGTTAAGCTCAGCAGCGATGGTATTCGCTACGTTGCTTTGTTCATCAGCTGACGTTGCTATTTGCAGACTCATGTCCATTAGCGCTTGTGCGGAATCTGCAATCGAGTTTACGTCATCACCGATATGTGAAATGAGTTGGCTACTGGTTTGCGCTTGATCAACCGTTTGCACCGTGATCTTAGCAATATTTTGACTCTCTTGCTGTAAGCGTTCAATCATCGTTTGGATCTCAACTGTAGCGGATTGAGTTCTGCTAGCAAGCGTTCTCACTTCATCAGCAACAACGGCGAAACCACGACCTTGTTCACCCGCACGAGCTGCTTCAATCGCGGCATTTAGCGCAAGTAAGTTGGTTTGCTCTGAAATTGCGTTGATCGTGGTGATGACTTCGTTGATTTGGCTTGTATTTACATTCAAGCTCGTAACAGAAGACGAGGTTTGCTCAATCAAAGAAGAAAGGGTGGTTATCTCTGAGATTGCTTGCTGAACCATAGCATGGCTATCATTGATTTGTTGAGCATCTTGCTCTGCTTGCTCTGTAGAGCGCGCAGAGATATTAGATACTTCATTCGCTGATGCCGTCATTTGGTCCATTGCAGTTGCAACAGAGTCTAGAGATGAATTCTGGCTCATAATCTGTGTTTCACTGCGCTTCATCTCTTTTTCGAAAGAAGCTGACGTTTCACTCAGTGTCGCTGCGTTTTGGTTTACGTTATTGACTAGTTCACTTAGCGTATCCATTGAACGGTCAAGGGCGCAACCAATCGTACCAAACTCATCTCGGCCTGGATGGAAGCCAAGGCGAGATGTTAAATCACCATCACCAATCTTTTGAGTGGTTGAGTAAAGAACCCAAAGTGCGCCTCCTAGGAAGGTTGCAACCCAGTAACAGAAAAGACCAAAAGGCAAACACCATAAAAGACTGAGTAATAATGTGTACAGAGCTTGCTGCTTTTGGTTCTGTGTATCAGTAGTTGAAACGGTAAGAGAGTAGTAGTTGCCATCTTGTGCCAGTGCCGTAGCAGTCACCGAACCCGTGTTTGAAATAGTGGTTTCTTGAAGGCGTGTTTGTTGGCTAACAGAACGAACCGAAGCTGGGGAATCTGACGCTGATAAAATGCCTTGCAATTGAAACTCAACCTGCTGTTTTGCACTTGCGTCAATTTGTTCTACCTTGTTGACATAGTTGAAGCCAGCGAGGCTTGCTACAGCGGCGAAAAAGATCAAGAAAATGACCCAAAACTTGTCGTTAATCGACATTTTAATAAACAGTTTGTCTATCGTTCTAAATTGTACTTCTTTCATAAAAACTCCACGGTAAATCCTTTACCGTGGACTCTAAATAACCGACCTCAATAAAAATGTGATTCCGATCGATTAATTATGAAAATTCATGATAGCAACATATCGTTCATGAGACATCAATCAAGTATTTTTACTCTCGATGGGTTTATTAGCCTAATGATGGTAATAACCCTACTGAAATAAGGATTTGAATTGCAATGATAAACACGCCAACGCTACCCGCTAAAAACAGCGCTTTGCTTCCACCTAACACTTGGTAAGTTGATTCTGTAGCGTGAGGTTTTACTAATAAATCTGTGTAACGAACTTTGTATACCATCACTGTCGGCAGCAGAATTGCGAGCACTGAAAGTGCAATGGCAGCGTAACCCAAAGCCATGATAAAACCTTGTGGGTAGAACAAGGCAAAACCTAATGGTGGTAAAAAAGTGATAGCGGCCGTTTTAACGCGTTTGGCATTGCCTAGTTTCTTGCTTAGAGAATCACCCATGAATTCAAATAAGCCCAAGCTTACGCCAATAAAAGAAGTAAGAAGTGCAAGGTCCGCGAACACACCGACGATCACGCTCAGGTTGGATTGATGAACAGTTTGCGATAGTGAGACTAGAAGCGCACCCAAGCTAGTATCAGACAATAATTGCTCTTGGCTAACCACACCCAACGTAACACTCTGCCAGAAAACATAGATGACCAAAGGCAGTGCAGAGCCAATAATCATGACCTTACGTAAAGAGCGAACGTCACCATCCAGGTATCGAACAATTGAAGGGATGCTGCCGTGGAAACCAAAAGAGGTAAACACAACCGGTATCGCAGCAACAATCAGGCCTTGCTGAAAAGGCATGCTCATTAGGTATTGAGAGCTGATGTTTGGTGCTAGGAAGCTGAGTACCAGTACCATCGCAATCAGTTTAAGTCCGAATAAAACGCGGTTAACTTTATCAACACTGTGTGTACCAATCGTAACAACTCCCGCAACTAACAGTGTAAATAGGAGTGTAGTGACTTGGCCATTGAGTTCAATGCCTGCAATATCCGAGATACGTTGGTTAAACTGCGCTCCGCCACCTGCAATGTATGCGGCACACAAAGCGTAGAAAAGAAACATCACGGCGAAGCTTGCGATCCACTTTCCTTTCGTTCCCAAAATCGTGTGAGCTAACGTGTGTAGAGTTGCGTCCGATTCAGCGAATTGATGAAGCTCTACCATTAATAATGCGGTGAAGGCCATTAGAGCCCATAAGCCAAGCATTAGAAATAGTGAGGTTGAAAAGCCAATTCCTGCAGATGCGAGTGGAAGAGCGAGCATGCCGGCACCAATGGTTGTGCCTGCAATGATCAAAGTACTACCAAAAACCTTTGATTTATTCATTGTATATAATTCTTTACGTTAGGGTGGGTTTTCGTTGTATTTCTTCTGGTCTAAGAGAATAAACCCAAAGAATATCTCGATTTTCAAGTATCTTGATTGAGTTTAATTCCAAATGCAATGTTTAATGTAATTAAAAATATCCACTGTATATAAATATGTACAGCGATTGGTGCGTAAGGAATTAAAAATGCTTAAGCAAACGTTTGAGTGTGATTTGCTTCAAAATTTATAGGGTAATTTGTTGTAATTGGTGTAAGGTGGCAGTACATATGTCGTTCGCGTATGCCCCTTTAGCGTAAACAAGCGCTAATGATCGCGAGTAGCTTCAAGCTATAAATATGGAATGGGTAGAGTAGAGTGCGTTCATCAAAGTGACATAATATAAGTCCAAGATGGTGCACTAGTTAATCGGACAACATGTCCACACCAAGGAATAGAGGGGGCACTATGAGTGACCAATCTTATAATGACGAAAGTCTAGAGTTGTTAGATGCTATGGAAATTGGTATCGATTTATCTGACTATGAACAGACGGTTAAACAATTAGCAGAAGAGCTTTTCAAGTCTTCGAACTAAGTTTTTAAAATCTTTAATTAGGTTTTACTGAGCTAAAGGTTTCTGTAGTTCAACGTTCTCAAATTAAACAATTCTTAAACTGAGCAAATCTCATTAGCTCACACGTCATAACAAAATTATCCTCATTAAAGTTCGCGAAGATAAACGAGTACGTTTACCATGTTACTTAGTTCTCGATACTTTAATGAGGTTCAATGAACTTTCTCGCACACCTCCACATCGCCAAGCATTGTAAAAGTAACTTAGCGGGTAATCTGTTAGGTGACTTCGTTAAAGGCGACCCTAGTAAATACTATTCAAACTCACTTTCAGACGGAATAAGACTTCATCGATTCGTTGATAGCTATACTGATCTTCATGATGTGTCTCGTTCTGCAAAATCGCTTTTCTCACACCAAACACGACGCTTTGCACCTATCGCACTCGATGTATTTTGGGATCACTGCTTAGCCAATCATTGGGCTCAGTTCTCAACGCAATCACTTGAGCGCTTTTGCGTAGACAGCCATCAACAGATCTTTGAACACCAAGAGCCTCATTGGCCTGAGCACTTCATTACTGTTCACCAGAAAATGGCAGAACAACGTTGGTTGCTAAGTTATCAAGACATGTCTTCCATTGAGGTGGTATTGCAACGCATGGCTTTGAGACGGCCAAAGCTTGGGATGCTTAAATCTTGCTATCACGACCTAGAGTATCACTACAACACGTTGCAGTGTCACTTTTATGAGCTTTATCCTAGTGTTTTAGAAGAAGCGAAGCAGTTTAATTCGCTTCAAATGAAGAAAAATCAAAAGGAAAGGTAAACAGCGTAATGCAGGTTTGCTACAATCCGCGCCTATTTAATCTTTGAGCATCATACTATGTCTGAATCTACAAAATCTTTTAACCAACTAGGATTATCTGAGCATCTTCTTGCTACGCTATCAGAGCTTAACTTTACGGCTCCTACCAGTGTTCAAGAGCAAGCGATTCCATTGGTATTAGAAGGCAAAGATGTATTGGCTGGTGCTCAAACGGGTACAGGTAAAACGGCCGCATTTGGTTTACCAATTATCCAAAGATTAATCGAGACAAAAGACAACGTTATTCCAAACCCGAAGCTAGTTCGTGCGCTTGTGTTGGTACCAACACGTGAACTAGCGCAACAGGTTTTCGATAACGTAACCAGCTACGCAAAGGGCACCGACATCAAAGTCGTGGTGGCTTACGGCGGCGTTAGTATGAAGGTTCAAACTGAAAACCTACGCGGGGGAGCTGATATTCTTGTCGCGACTCCGGGCCGTCTTATCGACCATATGTTCACTAAGAACATCATGTTGAGCCACACTGAAGTGTTGGTACTGGATGAAGCAGACCGCATGCTAGACATGGGTTTCATGCCTGATATCAAACGCATTCTTTCTCGTATGAATGAGGTGCGACAGACTCTGTTCTTCTCTGCAACGTTTGATAACAAAATTAAAGCTCTGGCACATCGAATGATGCAGTCGCCAAGCGAAATTCAAGTGACGCCAAAAAACAGTACCGCTGACACCGTTACCCAGATGGTTTATCCCGTTGATAAATCGCGCAAGAGTGAATTATTGGCTTATTTGATTGGCTCAAAGAACTGGCAACAAGTGTTGGTGTTTACTAAGACTAAGCAGGGTACCGATGCTCTAGTTAAAGAGCTTAAGCTAGATGGCATTAAAGCGGCATCAATCAATGGTGATAAGAGCCAAGGTGCGCGCCAAAAAGCATTAGACGATTTCAAGTCAGGCAAAGTACGTGCGTTAATTGCAACCGACGTGGCAGCTCGAGGTATTGATATCCAGCAGCTAGAACAAGTTGTGAATTACGATATGCCATTTAAAGCGGAAGACTACGTTCACCGTATTGGTCGTACTGGCCGTGCTGGCAACAGTGGTTTAGCGATCTCTTTGATGAGCCAGGATGAAGCTTACCTACTGGGTGATATTGAACGATTGCTGGATACGCGCTTGCCTCAAGAGTGGTTAGAGGGCTTTGAACCAAGCCTAGAAAAAGATCTAGCCCCCGATCGAGGTGGTCGCAGTAAAAGTCGTTCATCAGAAAAACGTAAGATGAAAGCGAAGCTTAAGATTCACCAAAACCGCGGTAAAGCACGTCGCTAAACCTGCTACTGGTTGAATCGTTTAAAACATAAGCAGACTCACTCAGACATAAAAATGCCCCGCTACTGTTATCAGTAGCGGGGCATTTTCGTTTTCGTTTTCATTTTAAGCACTAAGCACTAAGCACTAAGCACTAAGCACTAAGCATGAAACTTGAAGCCGCGATTTTAGTGTTTGTTTTGCTAATGTTCACATTTCCACACACAAGGGACTTCATAAATAAGCTCTTCAATCGAACTTGTATTCAATACCCATTCATCACTGATATTGAACGTACTGATCATTTGCTTGTTGAACAATTGCCAATGATTTAACAATGCTTCTTCAGGGGTCGATTGCATGGCGCCTTCATTCCATGTGCTTTCCATGAAAGGAGTAAGACATACCGCTCCGTGCGCATACATGATCATTTGCCATTTAATTTCGTAAATGTTGATCAAATTATCTGGATTCGCATCATTATATTCATCTGCCAACATATTGATTTGTTTTTCGATATCACCAACATTGTCGATAAAGTAATCGACCAAGTTGTCTTTTTGGCGAACAGAGTCGGTGATAAGTTGCATCGGTTTGCGTGAGTGAATCATGTTGCTAAAGAGGCGCATACTGAATAAATAGATAGTAATGTTTGGCGCGACGCCTTTTGGTAATTCTTCTACGATTTTAGCAATGTATGACTGAAAATAATCATGTAAACAATCACTTATAGCATGCCAGATTTTCTCTTTGCTACCAAAATGGTGGCGAATAAGGCTATGAGATACGCCTGCTTTCTCACTGATGTTACGAAGAGAAACACTGTCATAACCATGCTCACAGAACATATCCGCAGCTACACCCATGATCAAAAATCTCGTCTCTTCAGCGTCTTTCGCGCTTCTTCTGCCTTGTTTCTTTTCAGTCATCTTCATTTCTACATTTACCTGATTACCACATTCTACACTGTTTTCCTTGAAATAAAAAATACTGCACAGGTGGAAAGTAAAGCTTGAGAATTCTTTAATAATAAATATACTGCCCACCTGTGTAATAAATCATAATAATTAAATGGAGAAGCATCATGCAATCCAATTTGTCTATCAAAGCGATACCGACCAAGCGTACGGGCGCGGTTATTGCCGCACTATTGCTCGCAGGCTCTCTAACTGGATGTAACAAAGTTCAGTCAGAGGGAAATGAGCAGGTAATCAAGCCTGTAAAGTTATTTGAGATTCCTCTGCAGGCAGATATCGAGCTTGATAGTTTTATCGCAAAAGTGGATGCAACCGACCGTGCTGCGCTTTCATTTCAAGTGGGTGGCGATATCGAAGCTTTCGATGTTCGTATGGGACAAGAAGTTAAGAAAGGTCAGGTGCTAGCCGTATTAGACGCGACGGATTACCGTATTGCCGTTGATGCAGCTCAAGCTAAATTTGACTTGGCGAACAGCCAATACAAGCAAGCTTCTGAGCTGTATTCGAAAAAGTTAGCCAGTACCGATTACTACGATCAAGCCGTCAACACCTTTACTGCCGCTGACGTTGAGTTGGAACAAGCAAAAACAAACCTTGGTTACACCACATTAGTTGCTCCATTCGATGGCGTGGTATCGATGGTGTTTGGTAAGCAATATCAGTTAATTGCTGAAAAGCAGCCAGTTCTTAATATTTTGAATCACAGTGAAATGGATGTGACGTTCTCTATTCCGGTATCTAAGCTTGAAGACCGTTCTATTCAAGACCTAACGAGCTAAAACATGTGGGTTGTAATGGATAGCCACCGCGGTATTCGTATCCCAACGCGTTTTAAAGAGATCTCTACACAACCAGATGAAGACACCAACAGCTACCAAGCGGTTGTATCTATCGACAAGCCGGTAGGCATCAATCTACTTTCTGGAATGACAGCGCAAGTTGAAGTTCAGAAGAGTAAGTCAGACTACGGTATTGGCATTGTTGATTCAGCTTGGCTAACCAAACAAGCTGACCATGGCGAGCTATGGCGCTATAACCCAGACTCTCGATCGATTTCTAAAGTACAAGTCCTGCTTGATGAGCAAGGTAAAGTTATAGAAGGTCTTTCTTCTGGTGATCTTATCGTTGAAGCCGGTGTGGATGTGTTATCTGACGGACAGCAGGTAAAAGCTTGGCTTCGTGAGGGGGGTATTTAATGAACCTTTTAAAATTATCAGTTGTTGTCGCGTCGGTTTTGTTACTTCAAGCCTGTAACAATGAAGCTGTACACCGTGAACAACCGCCTTTATTGGTTTCTACCTTTGACGTTGGCGCGCCGCTGACTGATCAGTTCAGAAGTTTTAATGGACAGGTGATGCCTGCAGAACTTACACCGTTGGCATTTAAGCTTGCAGGCGAAATTCAACAAGTATTGGTGGAAGCCGGTGACAAAGTCGAAAAAGGGCAGTTATTAGCCACCTTAGATAACGCAACGTACCTTCAAGATCTAACTGATGCTAAATCTCAATTCAAACTGGCGAGCAAACAGTTGGCCCGTGGTACGGAGATGTTTGGCAGCAAGATGTTATCGCAATCAGAACACGACCAACTGACGGCTAACTACAAACTAGCATCGGCGAATTTGGCGGCAGCAAAACGCAAGTTAAGTTACACAGAGCTTTTAGCGCCATTCTCAGGAACAGTTTCAACCGTCGATAAGCAACGATTCGAAAACACGACTCCTGGAGAAACACTCCTGAGTGTGTACCAGAACGATAAGGTGTATGTGCGAATTCAAGTGTCAGATTCTATTTTGGCGTCGATCAGCCCAGACATGCGTTCGAGCAGTTACCGCCCACAAGCAACTTTTGGAGGTCACTCGGGGGAATATCCTCTGACGTATCTAGAGCACACTAGCGAATTGCACCCACAATCACGTACCTACGAGTTTTGGATGCAGATGCAGCAGCCTGAAAGTGAAATTCTGCCGGGCACGAGCGTTACGGTCAATGTGGATATGGCGAAAGCGGGTCTGAGTGATGTTCAAGGTTACCAGTTACCAATGACAACGCTAGAAGCGGGCTCTGAAGCTAATCAGTTCTATGTGTGGAAAATGGAAGACGGACAAGCATTCAAAAGCGAAGTAGAAGTCGACAAAATCAGTGGCCAAGGCGCATTAATCGCTCATGGTGTTGAGCAAGGTGATCGACTCGTAAACTCGAATCTAAGAAAACTCCGTGACGGAATCGAATTGTCAGGAAAAGCAGAATGAACATCGCAGAATATTCAATTAAAAACAAAGTAATCAGCTGGCTGTTTCTAGTCATTTTGGCCATTGGCGGTGTGTCGTCTTTTGGCAACCTATCCCGTTTAGAAGACCCAGCTTTTACCATTAAAGATGCAATGATTATTTCAACTTACCCTGGCGCTACGTCTATGGAAGTTGAAGAAGAGTTAACGTATCCACTTGAAAAAGAGATACGACAACTGCCTTATATCGACAAGATCACTTCAACGTCGTCGAATGGTATGTCTCAAATTATGGTCAGCATGAAGATGGACTACGGTCCAGACGAGTTGCCCCAAATTTGGGATGAAATGCGTCGTAAAATCAACGATCTACAGCCAACACTGCCCATTGGTGTTAATTCAGTTCAGATTATTGATGATTTTGGTGACGTATTTGGTGTGATGATCATGCTGACCGGTGATGGTTACGATTATGTCGAGCTAAAACAGTACGCAGATTACCTAACGCGTGAAATCGAATTGGTTGACGGTGTTGGCAAAGTGAGTATTGCGGGTGACCAACAAGAGCAATTGTTTGTTGAGATGTCACTTGAGCGTTTAGCCGCGCTGAATCTAGATATGTCGATGGTTACTTCACTGCTATCACAACAAAACAGTGTGGTTTCGGCTGGAGAGGTGATGCTGAATGGTCAAAGCCTAACGATCAAGCCTAACGGCACTTTGAGCACGGTTGAAGAGTTAGAAAACCTGATCATTCATGGTCGTGATACGGGCAACCTCATTCGCTTGAAAGATGTCGCTGACGTGACTCGCGGTATCCAAGAAAAGCCAGGTAACGTATTAACTTACAATGGCAAACCAGCGATCAACCTAGGTATTGCGTTCTCTTCAGGCGTAAACGTCGTCGAAATTGGTAACGCGTTAGATGCCGAACTGGATCGTTTAGAAAGCATTAAGCCTGCCGGTGTAGAGCTGAACTACTTCTACAACCAAGCGCAAGAAGTAGACAAATCAGTGGCTGACTTTTTAATCAGCCTAGTAGAAGCCGTTGCTATTGTTATCATCGTACTGCTTTTTGCAATGGGTTTACGCAGTGGTTTGATCATCGGTCTAGTGCTTCTATTGACGGTATTTGGAACCTTCATCCTGATGGATTACAACGATGTCGAACTGCACCGTATCTCACTGGGTGCACTTATCATCGCTCTCGGTATGCTGGTGGATAATGCGATTGTTGTCGTTGAAGGTATTTTGGTTGGCTTGAAGAAAGGCAAAACCAAGCTTCAAGCAGCGAAAGACATCGTGACACAAACACAATGGCCACTATTGGGTGCGACCATTATTGCTATCACGGCCTTTGCACCAATCGGTTTGTCGAAAGACGCGACAGGTGAATTCATGGGCTCACTGTTCTGGGTTTTGTGTTTTTCATTGTTCTTGAGCTGGGTTACAGCGCTAACGCTGACTCCGTTCCTTGCAGAAATGATGCTGAAAGAAGAAGACAAGGTCGATGAGAACGAAGACCCATACAAAGGTATTCTGTTCGTTGTATTCGGCGCGTGTCTGAAAGTAGCACTTCGATTTAGGTGGCTTACCGTAGTAAGTATGGTCGCGCTATTAGCAGTTTCTGTGGTTGGTTTTGGTATGGTGAAGCAGCAGTTCTTCCCGCCATCAAATACGCCCATGTTTTACGTCGATATGTGGATGCCGGAAGGTACCGATGTACGTGAAACGATTAAGCAGACAGAAAAAGTTGAAAGCTACATTCGCCAGCAAGATGACGTTGAGTTTGTAACTACAACAGTTGGCCAAGGCATGCAACGTTTTGCGCTGACATACCAACCCGAGAAAAATTACGAAGCGTACAGTCAACTGCAGGTACGAACGACTGACCGAGACACCATGTTTAAAGTCCTAGAAGGGCTAGACAAGGACTTGGCCAATAAATTTGAACAACCTACGTTCCAATTTAAATTGATTGAGTTTGGCCCGTCGCCAGCGTCAAAAATCGAAGCTCGCATTAGCGGTGCAGACCCGCAGATCCTTCGCAGCATAGCTGTTGAGGTAGAAGATATCTTGTTGGCGGATCCTGGTTCTCGAAATGTGCGTCACGACTGGCGTGAACGCACCAAAGAGCTCGTGCCACTGTTTAACGAATCAAAGGCACGTCGCCTTGGCATTTCAAAGACGGATCTGTCTGAGACACTACAGATGGCGTTTGGTGGCTACAACATCGGTTTACTGCGCGATGGTACGCACATGTTACCTATCGTGGCACGCCTGCCTGAAGAAGAGCGTTTTGACTTTGAATCACTGAACAATGTGAAGATCTGGAGCCCATCACTGCAAACCTACATTCCTGTAGAACAAGTGATCGATGGGGTTGAGCTTCAATGGTCTGAGCCACTGATTCAACGTCGTGACAGAAAGCGTACGTTAACGGTTCTGGCTGATCACGATGTATTGGGTGATGAAACACCAGCTAGCTTGTTTGCTCGCGTAAAACCACAAGTAGAAGCATTGGCTCTACCAGAAGGTTACAGCATCAGTTGGGGCGGTGAGTACGAGAGTTCAAAAGATGCACAAGAATCTCTATTTGGTTCACTGCCAATGGGTTATTTGTTGATGTTTATCATCACTATGCTTCTGTTCAACTCGGTTCGTAAGCCACTTGTAATTTGGTTTACGGTGCCACTCTCTATCATTGGTGTTTCGATTGGTCTGTTAGGTACCAATATGCCATTCAGTTTCACGGCTTTCCTAGGCTTACTGAGCTTAAGTGGCATGATTTTGAAGAACGGTATCGTACTGCTTGACCAGATCAACAGTGAGCTACAAACAGGCAAAGACCCATATTTAGCGGTTGTCGACAGCGCGATCAGTCGTGTACGACCGGTATCTATGGCAGCACTAACGACTATCTTGGGCATGATTCCCTTGGTATTCGATGCATTTTTCGGCTCGATGGCGATTACCATCATGGCAGGCTTAGGCTTTGCTACAGTACTAACGCTAATAGTAGTACCAGTGATGTTCGCCATTCTATATAGAATCAAACCGTCCACTGCGGGTTATTAGGGATTGATATAAAACAGATTCTTTTAAGCCAGCCCAGTCAATTTTGATTGGGCTTTTTTACGGATATGATTTAATAAAACAAGACGAAGATAGGTCCGAACTAAGAGGACGTTGCGATAGCAATGCGTGCCTTAACAAGGATCGTTTTAAAAGATAGGTATTACAAAAGTGGTTAGCCAATGGTAAAGCGGCTTCCGGTATAATAGAGAATAGGGGCTAGATTCTAGATTGCTAGGCGGATATCCAACTCAATCGGCTTTGGCATGGCTAAGTGATAGCCTTGATACATATCGAAGCCTAAACTTTGCATCGCAGTCAGTTGCTGTTGGGTTTCTATCCCTTCGATGACCGTCTTTGCACTGATTTGATTGGCAAGCTTAACTACTAACTCCATTTTTTGAGTATCACCGTTTTCAAAATCCAACATCACAGAGCGATCGATTTTGATGATATGAGGAGTGATATGACGAACACGTTGCTCTGTTGACGCCTGTGCTCCAAAGTCATCAACCGCGATTTGAAAACCATTATCTGCAAGTGAGTGGGCCGCGTTTTTTAAACGCTCTTCACTTTCTACATTAAGTTCGACCAACTCCATGACGATTTGTTCGCACGATAAGTTAAGCTCGTGAAGACGTTTAGCTAACAGAGTGTCTTTTACTTTTTCTGATGCAAACAACTCACCAACGTTTGGAAGAACGTTCAAAAAAAGGTTTAAGTGACGGACCGTCGATTGTGCGAAGTTACGGATGTGAATTGCTCGGCTCAGCCTCTCTACGTTGATTTTGTCTGTGTATGAGGTTTCGTCTGAATGGAAGAAGTGATCTGGGCGAACGACATCACCTTTACAATTGGAAATACGAACCAAAGCCTCTACACCTATCTGAGTCAAAGAAGAATCAAATATAGGTTGGTAGACACTTGTAAGTGTTAAGTCTTGGTATTTCGCAATAAACTGCATATCGGCATCCACAGATATACAACTAATAAATTCACTTCTGTCTGATAAAATCATAATCGCTAATAAAAGGTGTTTATTCAGTGACGAGAATATACGTCACAGTTGTCATAATATTGACAGGTGTTGATAAATTGTCAATTAATAAAAATTAATTTGTCACGGTAACATCTAAATAATTAAAGTCAGCGAAAAATCAGGATGATAAAGGTCATTATGTATTAAGGGTATATATTGCTTAGCTTGTTTAATAGGTTCAGTGAATTTGATGTCTGAGTAACCTATATCATATCAACCCTATCAATATAAAGCCTTAACACGTATACACCTGAAATAAATATGGTTAAAGGCTTGCATTCTGGGGGAGTATCAAAATAATAAAATAAATAGATCTTTGTGGTTACATAAAAATGATGTCTGTCTCTCAAAATTAATATTGAGGTTGTTAAGTTATTAATTAGTAAACTGGAGAATCCGGATAATAAATGAGTGGAATATAGGCGTTATTTTATAAAATAATAGTGTAGGTATAATTATTTACATTATATATCAAATTGAAAATTGGCTTGTATTTTACTGCCATTGTATTACCGCATAAAGTTGCAGGTATTTACGAACTAGTTGTTGATTTCCAGAGCGTTTTAGCGGGTGAGCGAATCGGATAAAACACGGACTGATTTTGAAGTTACTATTTAAATCATCTGCGAATTGAGTATCACTCTCTCTTAGCGTGATACCTTGTAGGCTGTAGTCGCTAATCTGGTCTGGGAGTTCCCCCATCCACCAATGCAAGAGTTCACCACTGTTTTTGCTTCGACTTATCCAATGGTCGGAGACAATAATCAATAGGTCATTGGGTTGAATGGCAAATCCGTACTCTTGCTGCCAGTTATGAATGTCCAGCATCAACTTTTTACGACAAGTCTTTCCTGCGCTCACCATATGGTGGCTAATCATCCAAACGGTACCAATTTCAGAAGAGATTCGGAAGTGTCGTGGCGTTTCACCAGAAGAGAGCATTTCTAGTGGGCTTACGTTGCTTGCATGATTGAAGCTAACGAAAGTGTGCTCCATTCGTCTCGCAAACGCTTTGCCTATGTGATGTTCACTGATCCCTTGATTGTGTACGGTAGGGTAATGACGCTCACAAAGTTTCAAGCAATCGTCTTGAAACTGATTGACGCTTTTAATCACCAGATCTAATAACAATGAAGCCTCTTATACACGGTTGCTATCTTATTGATGGGCAATAGTACGGTAATTTCGGCGCCATTACCTATTGTCAAAGTGCGAGTTCTTGATCCCTCTATCAAAATTAACCATTACTGAGCGATTTTATGGATAGCACTGGCACTCTACTGGTCTGTAAACTAAATTATGAGGAATTATAGCTAGTTAGAAAACTTGAACTGATTGGCAGAGTTGCAGTGAGCTAACGAAATTATAGCTTAGTCGGCTAATCACAATTGTTCTACATACTCTTTATTTGGAAACACCCATGACCATTCAATTAGATTCAAAGCAAAAATCCGAACTCACTCATACACTTCAAAAGTATCTACAAGATGAGCTCGATGTAGAGCTTGGTCAGTTCGACACTGAATTCTTAGTCGACTTCATCAGTAAAAAGTTTGGAGCCGTGTATTACAACAAGGGGATAGAAGACGCTCAAAAAGTGATGGAACGTAAGATGTTAGACATATCAGATGAGCTCTATGAAATTGAACAAATCGTTGAGATATAACTCAGCAAGCGATTGTTCGACAAAGAAATTTGTCCATAAAGCAACTTGTTCAAAATTTTTGAATAACTCGTTTAATTTGAAATGATGTAACTAATGTAAAACTTGGTAAATAATATGTTACGCAAACTTGGTGTAGGGTACGCTTTTCAAAACTACACGACACGTAACATTCGGAAGAGATGCATGAACAACAACGTCAAAAATTACAATCCTTTAGCAAGAGCAATGCATTGGATCTCAGCACTCGCAATATTTGGCCTATTTGATGTAGGCCTATGGATGGTTGATCTTTCTTACTACAGTGAGTGGTACAAAACAGCACCAGACTACCACCGTTCGGTAGGCATTCTTTTGGCTGCCGTTACCATTATCCGCTTGCTTTGGAAGCTGGTTACCGCGTCACCTAATGTGGAAGGTAAAAGCTATGAAGTTGTAGCGGCGAAGAGCGCTCATGGATTTATGTACATTAACTTAGCGGTTTTATTTATTTCAGGTTATTTGATTTCGACATCAGATGGCCGTGGGATCGAGGTATTCAATTGGTTCACTGTACCAAGTATGGGTGAACTATTTGCAAACCAATCTGATCTCGCAGGAACGGTTCACTACTATGCTGCATGGGTACTGATCATTATGGCATCAGTGCACGCCTTAGCAGCGATAAAACACCACGTTATCGACAAAGACGATACGCTACGAAAAATGATAGGAGCTTCAAAATGAAAAAGTCAATTATCGCTACAGGATTAGCATTTGCTATGGCAATGCCTTTCGCTGCGAACGCCGCTGATTACGTGATTGATACAAAAGGTGCGCATGCTTCAGTTAACTTCAAAGTTAGCCACCTAGGTTACAGCTTTATCCAAGGTCGTTTTAACACATTCTCAGGTGACTTCTCATTTGATGAGAGCAACGTTGAAGCGTCTAAAATCAACGTAACGGTTGATACAACTAGCCTTGACTCAAACCACGCAGAGCGTGATAAGCACATCCGTAGCGGTGATTTCATCAATGCTGGTAAGTTTTCTGATGCGACATTCAACAGCACAAAAGTGGTTGATAAAGGCGACGGCAAACTTGAAGTTATGGGTGACCTTAAACTTCACGGTGTAACTAAGCCTATCGTTATCGAAGCTGAATTCATCGGTGCTGGTCAAGACCCATGGGGTGGTGAGCGTGCTGGTTTCGTTGGTACAACTCGTCTAGAGCTTGCTGACTTCAATATCCCAGTAATGGGCGCTTCAAGCTATGTAGACATGGATCTGCATGTTGAAGGTGTAAAGAAGTAATCTAGCTATCAATAATCGCTATCAACATATTTAGAAAGATCAAAAACCTAGTCGATACGAGATAGGGCGGCTGTTAGCCAGTTATATAGTAATATGGAAAGTAGCAAAGCAGCTAGAATATAGAGAAAGGCGCAAAGTTTTCACTTTGCGCCTTTTTTATTGAGGTAAATGGCCACGCGTTTAGGTCTGTTTTGTGTCAAACCTTTTACTGCGTCTTAAGCCACCATTTACCTCTGCCAGTCAACGTTGCAATGACTGAGTTATCTAGCTGAACGACTAATCCCTAATAGTTCAGCCTACGATTCGTTACTTTGTTTCTAATGAAACGCTTGCTTTGTAAACAGTCGCTAGTTAAGCCGTTTCTAGTTCAGCCTTTGGAACCACGTTTAGGCGGTCGCCATAGATTGGACGTAGTGCTTGCATAACTTCAGTACGAGTCATCACACCGACCATTACGCCATTTTCTAGCACTGGAAGCATATGTGGTTGGCTTACTTTCATCGCTTTTGCACGCTCTTCTAAAGAAAGAGAGGTCAGGCGAGTGGCATAGCCCATGCTTGTTGTCGGGTACAGTTGCTCTTTATCGATACATAGGAACTCAGCAACATCGACCAGTTTGTCGTTTGCATCAATAGCCACTACGTCACGGCTCATTAGGTCTACCACTTTCTGACCTTTAGTCGGAATGTAGTCTTGGCACCAAAGGTCAACCATTACGTCGTGAACAGAGAGGATACCTACTAGGCGGCCTTCAACATCGCAAACAGGAGCGCTAACAAGTTGAGCATCTAAAAGTGAATCAATCGCCACTGAAGTAGGCATTTCTACGCTCAGTGTAATTGGTTGAGTGTTCATGATTTGCTTGATAGTAGTTGTAGTGCTCATAGTGGTTTCCTTAACTGACGTAATTTCTGTTGTTTGAGTTATTGCTGTAATTTTTGCCGCTTTAAGCTGCGGGCGACGGTAGATACTCCAATTGGCTAAGCCGACCAATACCGCACCACCTACAATGTTGCCGAATGTCACTGGTATTAAGTTTGCAGTGACAAATTTCATGATGTTCAGGTCTGCATACTGGGCTGATGTTGCGCCAATTTGCATCCAAAAACTCTCTGGTGCGAATGCTTGAATTGTGATGCCTAATGGAACCATGAACATATTCGCCACACAGTGTTCAAAGCCTGAGCTAACAAACATTGCAACGGGTAATACGGTCATCATTGCTTTAGTCATGGCGTTAGCTGAGCTGAACGTTAACCAAATTGCTAAACACACTAGTAAGTTACAAAGCACACCCAAAGCGAAAGCTTGAACAGGGCTGTGGTGTAGCTTGTGTTGAGCAATGTTTAGAGCGTTTAAGCCCCATTGCCCGCCATCCAGTTGATATAAGCCTGCTGCACTTACCAAAGCCAGTAGGAACATGGCACCGATAAAGTTGCCTACATATACCTTGCCCCAGATAGACAGCATCTTGGTGAAGGTTATCTGCTTATTAGCCCATGAAATGCTTGATAACACCGAACTGGTAAACAGCTCGCCACCACAAATCACAATCAGGATTAACCCCATGCTGAATGCAAGCCCACCGGCTAAGCGACTTAATCCCCATCCTGCATCAGCGCTACCTGTGGTCACCGTGATGTAGAATAAAAAAGCAAGCCCGATGAATGCGCCAGCCATGATTGCCAAACTCAATGTCATGCTGCTGGTTTTATTTGCTTTGCTTAATGCAAATTTCTCGGCTTCCGCCATCATTTCTGTTGGCGAGAACAGTTGCTGATTTTCAGAAGTGCTGGTTGCCATATCCCCCCCTTGAACAATCCGTCATGTGTAATTCCTAGTGTTAATGACTTGGTTAATCCGTAATGGTTAATCAGTAATGTTTTGCAGGGCTCGTTGTGTCCTGCCATTCCAGATTAGGGTGTTGGGGGGTAGAGGTAAAATTGATAATTTTTAGAAACCACATCAAAAATATTGATATAGATTTGGTTAGGCGTAGAATGAAATTGATTGCTCATCGGCTTAACAAAAAACGAGCAGCAGGACATAAGTTATTAAAAGAATTAAGGATAGATTTTGCGTTATTCATTAAAGCAACTCGCCGTCTTTGACGCGGTAGCAGATTCGGGAAGCGTAAGTCAGGCAGCTGATAGGCTTGCATTGACTCAGTCGGCGACAAGTATGTCTCTTGCACAGTTGGAAAAAATGCTCGGCAGGCCTTTGTTTGAAAGGCAGGGCAAGCAAATGGCGCTCACTCATTGGGGCATGTGGCTTAGGCCAAAAGCGAAGCGTTTACTGCAAGATGCACAGCAAATTGAAATGGGCTTTTACGAGCAGCATTTATTGAGTGGAGAGCTCAAACTCGGTGCGAGCCAAACCCCGGCAGAACACCTGGTTCCAGACCTCATCAGTATTATTGATAACGACTTTCCTGAGATGCGAATCTCGCTTGGTGTACAAAGTACCGATGCGGTTATAGATGGCGTATTAGATTACCAATATGACCTTGGCGTTATCGAAGGTCGCTGTGACGATAACCGAGTTCATCAAGAAGTGTGGTGTACCGACCATTTAACGGTGGTTGCATCGGCTCATCACCCATTTGCAAAGCGTGAACGTGTCAGTTTGGCGCAACTAGAACAAGCGAAGTGGGTATTGCGTGAACATGGTTCAGGTACTCGCAAAGTTTTTGATAGCTCTATTCATCATTTAATTGGTGATCTTGATGTTTGGCGAGAATATGAACACGTTCCTGTTTTAAGAAGTTTGGTAGCAAACGGCCCATATTTAACGTGTTTACCTTATCTCGATGTCGAGCAGTTTGTTGAATCTGGCCAGCTCGTTACTTTGAATGTTCCTGAGCTTGAAATGGAACGTACGCTTTCGTTTATTTGGCGTGCGGATATGGCAGAAAACCCACTTGCTGAATGTATTAAGCGAGAAGGCAAGCGCATGATGAAAGGCAAACCGTCAGTTCTATAACGGTAATTTGATAAAGGCTAGGGGCTGTTGACCTTTCGTGGTTAAGTTTTGTTCGAGGTAAAATCGTTTTAGGCGCGGCGAAGAGTATGTAGCCTAGTCATTTTAAGCAAATATTCTTCAACAAAGCATAAAGCGATTTTAACCGAACCCTTCGGGCAGTCCTTGTGGTTCATTTCTACTGCGTTATCGCCTTTTCATGTAGGCTAACTACACATCAAAGCCTCTGCCTTGTATAAATTTCCCACAAGAGCTGCAAAATAAAGCTCGAAAGGTTAACAGCCCCTTATAACCTAATGTGTTGAATAAGCGATTCCGGTCTCTATCTGGTGATAAATGCACATTAACGTACATTATTAATGTGATCATGATCGGCTAAAAGAAGGCGTTCTTCCCATAATATGCTTACTTGATTTTAAGTGAGGCTAAATCCGGTGCGATGAATTTCGTAATTAGGCTTTAGAAATAGTATGAGTACATTAGTCGCGATTTCATTAACAACAGGTATTTTGTCAGGTCTATGGGGATGGATAGCTATCTCTTTCGGCTTGCTGTCATGGGCCGGTTTCTTAGGTTGCACCAGTTATTTTGCTTCGCCAACAGGCGGCGTTAAAGGACTAGCAGGTAGCTTATTGACCAACATGACTGGCGTATTCTGGGCAATGGTGATTATCGAAAGCTCGACCTTCGCAGGGTTAGAGATTTTAGGCTATATGATTACCGCTATTGTCGCTTTCTTTATGTGTATTCAAGCCAAACAAGCGTGGCTAGGTTATATCCCAGGGACCTTTATTGGTTGCTGCGCGACGTTTGCAGCAGGCGGCGATTGGCAACTTGTCGTGCCATCTTTACTGCTTGGTGGTGTCTTTGGATACTTGATGAAAGCAACGGGGCTTTGGCTTCACGAAAAATCGACTCAATCTTCGGAAGCGGTTGAACCACACGCTAAGCAAGCGAAGGCTTAATTCGTTAACCTAGCCTTAATTCGTTAACCTAACCTTAGTTTAGTCACTGTGAACTCTTGCAAGATAACCCCCAATTAATTTGTATATCGATTTATACAGGCACACCACTTGGTGTGCCTTTTTTGGTTTCTTAATCAATTCAAGAAATTATCAACAGAAGAACTAATAGCACTTATCAGATAAGCAAGAAGCTAGGTATTTCCGTTTGCCATGGTGATCACGCGTTTCAAAGTCCATCTCAACAACAATGGAATACAGTCTTGTCCTTGATTCTCACAATGAGACACGATCGCTAAAGCCAGGTCTGGTTTTGCGTGTTTCTTTAGAACTTTCGCCACAACTTTTTTCGCTGGAATAGGGTGATCATAAGGAATCTTAACCATGTCTCTGAAAAAGTTCTCAAACCCATTCATGTACAAGTAGTGCTCTATGTCTCTATCAGGCAGTTCTGTGAGGCGATGTCGTTCTTGATCATTACCGAGTTTAGATAGCACAGTCGCCGCATACTTCTTACCAGCAGCGTCTCCGTCAGTCACCACGTGCCAATCGATGCCAAACTCTTGCGCTACTTTAATGAGCGCTTTAAGACCAGACTGCGCGAACTCAATAATTTGAACGCCTTCCGCAGCAAGGTTATACCCACATTGGTTGGCTAACTCGTTAAACAACCAGACTTCGGTTTCACCTTCTACCAACAACCAGCAGCGAGCGTACAGAGCGCCGGACCGGTGAAAACGAATATGAAAACCAATTCGACGAAGTTCATCTTTGCTGAAGTGGTTCACATTGAGCTGGTTGGCTATGGTTTTATCTGACTGACGTACCAAACGACGAATCGATTGAAGCGGCACAGCAGCAAGTAGATCGCCACTGTTGGTGGTCAGGATTTTTTGCATGGGCAGCTTTTGCATCAAGCTCCAAGCCCTTGCCAAGTGCGTTGGGTGCAATCGACCTTCTGGATCTTCAAGGATCAAAAGAGGGCGAGCACATCTTCTTAAGTCATTTGGCCCTTTTGCTTGCAAATAGGCATTAAGTAACCCCATGAATAATAAGCGAGTTTGTTTGTTTTTGGTCTCTTCGACCAATTGATGAATGCTCTTGTCGTTCGCACCAGCTGAGTAAAGTAACCCATCACGCGGTTTTCTCGGATTTTTACGTGAGACACTCTTAAATGAGAAGTAGTGTTCTATTAAGCTTTGCATCGACTCAAGACTACTGCGCATTTCACCTTTATTAACATGTCCGGGTATCGCCATAAGGCGACGGCAGGTGTTGTCGATGCGTTTTTCTATCCTTGCCTGACGCCCATTTCCGTTTCCATTGCTGCCATTACCATTGGTTGTTTGACTCTGGCCGTTACCATTTCCACTCACATTATTAGCGTGCCCGTTACTAGCATGAACGGTGTTAGTGTGAACATTACCCGGTAGATGAGCATTGTGGTTAAGTGAGTTGCCGTTGAAAGGGCGATCGAAGTGTCTTGCATCTCTTAAACGAATTACAGGGTGTAACGTCATTAATTCTTGAGCGAGCTTTTCTGAGTGATGAAGCTTGAGAGGGTTTCCGTCCAACCCCAAAAATGCATAGTGTGTTGTCGTTTCATACTGTTCTAACGTGGCACTGATTCGATAATAGATACGAAAAACACCAAACTCGTCTTGAACCCACACCGGCTTGAGTTTGCGATAACGTCCTGCATTTAGCTCACTTTTATCGTTGGCTTTTAACGCGAGAACAATTTGAAGGTGTTGAGACTGCGGATGTGAAACTGAGTAATCGACATGGAAATCGGTCATTTCGAAGTGATATGGAACTCCGTCTGAAGGGAGAACGACGGAAAGGGCATCCAATAATGAAGACTTACCCCAAGTATTTTCACCAATAAGCGTGGTTAGCTCATCAAACGCAAGAGACATGCGCTTAATACCTCGAAAGCCAGAAATCTCGATTCTTTCTAGTTGCATAGGCTTACTCCTAACGGAAGGCTCTGCTAATTGTTTGAAAGCTAACAGATATCTTTAATCATAATCGAAAAACACAAATCTGGTATGCTCACCTGTCACAAAACCCGTTGTTTATTTATACGGTGCAAAATGAGATTTTCGATCTATCTCGAGTATTTTTTTGCAGTGCAGTTTCATAAAATTCACGATTCTGTCATGATTCTCGACCTAGTATGAAGGGACAAAGAGAGAAGAAAATATGACTAAAAAGAATAAGCCGACAAAAATAGTGTTGGCACACATCAACGACACCCACTCATACTTTGAACCAACCTCGTTACAGCTATCACTTAAAATGAACAACCACATCATTGAACCTTATGTCAGTACTGGTGGCTTTGCTCGAATTTCAACACGCTTCAAACAAATAGAACAAGATGCCCAGCGTCAGAAGGTTGGAACCCTGTTCCTGCATGCTGGTGACTGCTTCCAGGGCACTTTGTACTTTTCTTTATTCAAGGGAAAAGCCAACGCCGATTTGTTGAACGCCCTTAATATAGATGCCATGACGCTCGGCAATCACGAGCTAGACATGGGTAATGAGCCCGTTGCGATTTTCGCTAAAAGAATCAAATTCCCACTGTTGGCCGGTAACTGGAATCTATCGAATGAGGATATCAATAAAACTCATACCTTAGCGGACAACGAAATTGTTAAGCCTTATCTGACTGAAACGCGAAGTGCTTGTTTTATAACGAAAGAGTTTGATAGCGAGAAGGTTGCAATATTCGGCTTAAGCATCGACAAGATGGCAGGCATTGCCAATCCAGATATCGATACACCATTTGAAAATGCTTTAGAAACAGCAAAAGCGACCATTGAGCAGATTCATAAAGCTGGTATCAACAAGATTGTCTTACTTAGCCATCTTGGTTACGAAGCTGATTTAGAATTAGCAGCCAACGTAACAGGTATTGGCGTCATTGTTGGTGGTCATAGTCATCGCTTACAAGGTGATTTCTCTGATATTGGCTTAGTTAAAGATGATGATTACGGAGTGAAAGTCGATGACACCTATGTTGTGCAAGCGGGTTTCCACGCCATGAGCCTAGGACACTGCGAAATCGAGTTCGATGCTGAAGGCAAAGTGACTCACTTTAACGGTAAAAACGAACTGCTGTTAGGCCGTCGACTGTTTATAGATGCAAAGCTAAGTGAAGTAGGGCAAGACGACGCTCATGATATGGCGTGTGAGTTTTTGAACAACCACCCCAATATTGCAGTGTGTAAGAAAGATCCTGAGCTGCAGAGCATTCTGACGGATAAATACCAGCCGCGAGTACGAAAGCTTCAGCAACAAGTTATTGCTCATGCCGATACAAAACTGCGCCACATACGCATCCCGGACGAGAAAGGCCCGAGCCAACTCGCGCCCTTGGTTGCTCAATCATTTCACTACCTAATGAACAAAAAAGGGCATCAGGTTGAATTTGCCATTCACAACGCAGGTGGTGTTAGAAATTCACTGAATAGCGGCGATGTCTCTGTTGCCGATATTGCCGGAAAACTACTACCGTTTGCCGTACCCATTGGTGTGTATGAAGTAAAAGGTGAAACGATCGCAGGCATGCTCGAAGGGGCAATTAACAACGCGCTCGATAATGGTGTTGTGGGCACGGGTTCAGGTAGCTTTCCTTATACTCATAACTTGAGATTTTGTTATCACAAAGAAGCACCCTTAGGACATAGGATTCATCATCTAGAAATACACTCTGAAACATCCGGTTGGCAGCCTGTGTCTCGCGACCGAATTTACCGAGGCGCGTCGTCAGCCTACACCATGAAAGGAAAAGAGGGCTATAACGCCGTCTTAGATATGATAGGTGATGGCGTGGTGACGACCGATTCTATGGCAGACTGTTTTATTGAGTTCTTGCAAGAATACCCAGAATCTCTTAAACACAATGAACCGCTGAATTGCATGGAGTGTTTTAGATAGCCAGCGTCAATGCTTGCACTTAATAATATTAGTTATAGCTGTTTATAAATTTGGCATTGTTTATGCTTTATTCCTGCAGGTCACACTTCTTGTGGAGATAAGCATGGATAAGAAAGATTGGTTAGATGCAGTAGCGGTGGTTGGTTGGGTATCGGTTTGGTCCGCGTTAGTGTATTTGATACCGACTGCAGGATTGTAATTTACGCAAGATAGTAATTTGCGCAGAATTATTACTTGATCGTTTTGCAGTGTAACTACGCAGTGCCATCGTGAATTTGGTTAGCGGATTTATTCTTAGAATCAATTCGAGTGTCTATTTGACAGGGTGGCATCAATAAGAAAGGAGCATTTGCTCCTTTTTTGTATTTCTAGTGCAAATTTTAATAGACGAAACACAAATAGGGGAATATTATCCACGCGTTTGGGGAGTAGTTAGCGCAAGTTTACATGTCGTCATCTCGTTAGGCTAAGAGCCTATCCGGTATGTAAAGGTGAAATCCCATATTTCACTTCAACGAGACCAACGCAATCACAATCAAGATCCGTCGTGGAACTTGATATGTTTTGTTTGCGGAAGGTCTTTGTTAAGTTCTTCCGCCCGGAGGAATAATGAACTCAACTCAATCTCTATTATCTACAAATAGTGAATCCTTTTTTTCATCGCCAACCATGACGACTTATGCGGGTTTTTTCCTGCTAACAGTGATTCTCGTCTCTATTGATATCTATCAGACTCGTGGTGGGAACGTCACAATTAAAAAAGCGGCAATCTGGAGCGTTTTTTGGTTTGTACTTGCATTTTTGTTTGCTGGTTCTATTTACTTATTCTGGGACATTTATGCACCAAATAGTGACTACACAGCGCAAAAAGCAACCGTGTCATTCATTACGGGTTACTTGCTAGAAAAATCACTCAGTGTAGACAACCTATTTGTTTTCGCGATGATCTTTGCTCAATACCAAGTTCCTGAGCATCTAAGACCACGTGCGCTTCTTTGGGGCGTAATTGGTGCATTGGTACTTCGTGCAATTATGATCGCACTAGGCGCACAGCTATTGGCGGAATACCACTGGGTACTTTACGTGTTCGCTGCGTTCTTGATTGGTACAGGTATTAAGCTGGCATTAGACAAGGGCGAAGAGGAGAGTGTGAATACACTGCCTGAAAAGCTACTTCGTAAAGTGATGCCGGTAACCGAAGATTTCCATGGCCCTGCATTAATGGTTAAACAGGGTGCTAAATGGGCATTCACTCCAATGATGTTGGTGATCGGTGCGATTGCAGTTATGGATGTGATGTTTGCATTGGATTCTATTCCTGCGATCTTTGCGGTAACACAAGAACCTTTCTTAGTACTTGCTGCAAACGTATTTGCGTTACTTGGTCTCCGTTCTTTGTACTTTGTACTGCAAGGCATGATGGATAAGTTCATTTATTTGAAGCCTGCACTGGCATTCATCATGGTCTTCATTGGTGTAAAAATGCTACTGGTTGATAGCGAATGGGCCATCCCGACGTATTGGTCGTTGGCGGTGCTGATTTCTACCATGACGATTGCGGTTATAGCGTCGATTTATGCGAAGAAGCCAGACATTGAACAAGTGAATTAGAAACAAATATAACTTATCGAAAAGTTTATAATCGGTACGTGGTCGATGAAGTGGAAAATTTATTCATGTAAAATTCCTGTGACATTGGCCACTGTAATTTGAAGGGTATTTGTACTAAATGCATGTTTTTAACGCCATTGTGAATTTATAGTCACCATTTGTGAATATGTATTTTCACACCTTGTTAATGGTTTGTTTTATTAGAAAAACTAATCTGAAAGTCCAAATTTAGTCATTTTTTAACGTGTAAAAAATCACCTATTATTCTTGTCATCAGAACGAACCACTTAAACAAATTTATAGAGAGGCAATCATGGCTCAAGCAATGCAAATGAATACTATCGCTGTTCCTAACTCTATGGATAAGAAGACCTACTCGGTTAACTTCAAAGGATTGATTGCACACATTTTCGATATTCTTTTTGTAGACAACTCTCCACGTAGTTACTACTCAAGCGACCTATCTGGTCACATGCAACGCGATATCGGTATCAACCGTTAATCTCTGCGTTAACATGTAAAAATATAGAATTTAAAAAACGCCAGCTGCTAAAGCTGGCGTTTTTGTATCTGAAAGAAACTGTGTATCTAAAACAAGCTGTCTATCTGAAATAAACTAAGCATCTGAAATAAACCCAGCACCTGAAAGAAACTCATCACCTGAAAGAAATACTTAGGCATAACGGTCTGTATTTGAGCGCCAATCAATTCGCTTTGTACAAGGATCATGGTATGTCACACGCCACACGCAATTCATCATTGATTAAACTCTGTTTACTTGCCTTGCCAATCGGCGCCCATTCTTCTGTGTCGTATGCACAAACGTGGAGTAACGAAGGCCAGCCTGCTCAGGTTATTGAGCTGTTTACCTCTGAAGGTTGTTCTAGTTGTCCGCCTGCTGACACGTACCTTAGTACTTTTGCAGAGCATCCAAAACTTTGGACCGAGGTCATACCGCTTGCTTATCACGTAGACTACTGGGACTACTTAGGCTGGGGAGACAAGTTCGCCAGCAAGGCATTCAGTCAGAAGCAGCGTTTATACAAAGCTTATGGCGTAACAAGTGGCGTTTATACACCGGGCTTTGTTGTCGATGGAAAAGAGTGGCGTGGTTACTTTAATTGGCAAGACAGAACGTTGCCTTCGCTCCAACAACAAACTCATCCCAAATTAACAGTGAACCATAAAGGCGATACGTTCAGCGTGAGTTACGAAGGCAAAGGGGATTATGTCGCTCATATTGCTTTGTTAGCGATGAACGAAGTCACCAGCGTTAAAGGAGGCGAGAACAGAGGTAAGAAACTTGAGCACGATTTTGTCGTGGTTTACGACGGCTATCAACGTGGTGAGTCTGATTGGCAATTCAATATCGATTTCGAGCCACTAGTCGCTAAGCCAGATGCAGTAGCCGTTTGGTTAACCGAGCTCAACTCGTACACGCCAGAGCAAACGGTAGCAGGGTGGCTTAACTAAATTTGCGATAACTTGATATCTGGATGTGTTTTAGAGGGGCTTAATCGCTGAAACACGGGAGAAAGGGGCGATTTAGTTACGTAATACTGCTGAAATACGTTAATATAGCGCGCTATTATTTTAGCTTTGAGTTCCTGCAATTAATGACTAACACCACAACACCAACCAACTTCTCTGATCTTGGCCTAATCTCTCCTTTGATGGCTCGTTTAACAGAGCTTGAATACCAACAGCCAACGCCTATCCAAGCGCAAGTTATTCCAAGTGTGTTAGCAGGAAGCGACCTAATTGCAGGTGCAAATACGGGTTCAGGTAAAACTGCAGCATTTGCACTGCCGCTGTTACAACAAATCCATGAAGATGCACCTTTAGACCGCAGAGCAGGCAAAGGTAACTTTGTGTCTGGCCTTATCTTGGTGCCTACACGTGAGCTTGCTAAGCAAGTAGCCGACAGCGTTAAGTCTTACGCAGTACACTTCAATGGTGCGATCAAAACGGTTTGTGTATTTGGTGGTGTATCGGTAAGCACTCAGATGCAAGCGCTACGTGGCGGCACTGATATCTTGGTGGCGACACCGGGTCGTTTACTGGATCTGATCTCAAGCAATGCTATCAAGCTAGATAAAGTAAAAACGTTAGTGCTTGATGAAGCTGACCGAATGTTAAGCCTTGGTTTTACAGAAGAACTAGACGCGATCTTGAAACTTCTGCCAAGCAAAAAACAAACCTTGTTGTTCTCTGCGACTTTCCCCGAGCAAGTTAAAACGCTGACTCACGAACTACTGAATGATCCAATTGAAGTTCAACTTCAAAGTGCTAATGCGAGCACATTGGTTCAGCGTGTATTCGAAGTAGAAAAAGGTCGTAAGACAGCATTGTTAGCGCACCTGATTCAACAGCACGAATGGCGCCAAGCTCTTATCTTCGTAAACGCGAAAAACAGCTGTGAGCACCTTGCAGACAAGCTTTACAAGCGCGGTATCATCGCAGAAGTATTCCACGGCGATAAAGGGCAGGGTTCACGTACTCGTATTCTTGAAGATTTCAAATCTGGCGAGATTGACGTTCTTATCGCGACAGACATCGCGGCACGTGGTCTGGATATTGAAAAGCTTCCTGTAGTTATCAACTTTGACTTACCACGTAGCCCATCAGACTACATGCACCGTATTGGCCGAAGCGGTCGTGCAGGTGAGGTTGGTTTAGCATTATCTTTGATCGATCACGAAGACTACCATCACTTCACAATCATCGAGAAGAAGAACAAAATTCGTCTTGAGCGTGAGCAAATCGAAGGCTTTGAAGTGGATGAAGAAGCAACCGCTGCACTTGTTGCTGCGTTAAAACCCGTTGCTCCACCGGCTGGTACAGGCAAGAAGAAAAAGAAGAAAGCACCTAAAAACCAAGACGTTTGGTTGAGAAATAACTAAACTAAGAATGGTTAGATAGTAGATACAAGAAAGGCGCTCAATAGAGCGCCTTTTTTAATTCTACGAGTAAAAAGTCATTACTTCTTACGGCAGAACTCAGCGATTACGTACATTGATTGACCGCCGTTTGTTTTACCAGAAACAAGCTTAGGATCGTCACCAACGCTGATGCCACGGATAACAGTACCTTGCTTAATCACTTGGTTAGTACCTTTGATTGGCAGATCTTTGATTACTGTTACGTCGTCACCTTTTTTAAGTTCAACGCCGTTCACATCAAGAGGCTTATCATCAGCAGACATGCCGATTTGTGCCCAAACTGATGTTTCTTCTTCAAGGTACATCATGTCTAGTGCGTCTTGAGCCCAGCTTTCAGTGTTCAGACGAGTAAGTTGACGCCATGCCGTTACTTGAACTGGTGCCTCTTGACTCCACATGCTGTCGCTTAGGCAGCGCCAGTGGTTGATATCTTTAGGCTCGTCAATCTCACCAAGGCATTTGTCACATACCATGATGCCGTGATCCACTGTTACGTGGCTGTGTGGCGGCACTGCGTACGCAGTAAGAGAAGAATCAGAACCACATAGTTCACATTTAGATTGGCAGCGTTCTAGCATAGTAGCTTCAGAAGACATAATGGACTCACATTTATTAGGTATTAATTACGGGGCTATTATCCACTTTATTTACAATAAAGAAAGAGGTCGTACGGTATTCTGTCTTGATTAATTTTAGCCGAGATCAACCATTTGTGTTTTAACGTTTTATGCAAACGGTTAACTAGGGATGTTTGGTTGGTGGTAGAAACAAAAATGCCAGCGGTTAGGCTGGCATTTGTTTAGTTGCAACTATTTTTATTCCAAGAAAGAAGCAGTAATAGATGCTGAAGTTAACGCGTTGTCGATCAAGAAGTCTACAGCTTGTGTCTGCATGCTTACATGATGACCTGCGTCCAAAGGTGTTGGTGTAGTGGTATCTTGCGGTATTACAAACGTACTGTGTGCAGCAACATCACTGAACTTAACAAAGTCCTTCGCACCGTCAACAGTTAGATTTTTTGAATCGACCTCTTTTAAGCCTAGCTTTGTTGCTAACGGTTGCGTTCCCGCAAACGGAGCGTTAGCTACAGAATTTGGTACTGTATCATCACCTTGTACTTGCCCCATATAAATAGGCAGAACCGGTGAGCCAGAAGCAACTAGATAAGCAGCATTGGTAAATGGATCAACAGTATCCAACACAGTTTGTGCAGCGTAAGCGAACTGCTGAAAAGCGGCTGTCATGGTTGCTTTCTGTGCTGCAGTCGCGTTTGCTTCAAACGTTGTGTAACACTGTTTGCTAGAGAGGCTTCCACAGTTCGCGGTTGCGAAACCTGCGTATTCAGTTGAAGCGCTCAATGCAACGCTGTGCTTAACTTGAGGGCCAAACTCTGTAGAACCCAGTAGAAGGTTAGATATCTGACCGCCTGAGTTTTCTATCGCTGCTGAACTGAATGAGTAAAGCGAATTAGCTGCGACACTACCGAGAGTACGGTTAGAGGCTGCAACTGCTGTTGTTCCAACAATACCACCTAGCGAGTGGCCTAAGAACTTCACTTGTGAGCCAGTAGTTAGATTAAATGCCTTCAATGGAGAAGTACCGAGTCTGAGAGCTTTTAATGAAACAGCTAACGATGCGCGTAAGCCCATAACATCAAGTGCACTTTGACGTACGTTATCGCGAGCGACGGGTAAGTTCGCTAAGTTTAGATAAGCCAAAACGTCAGTATTTGCCGAACGAGTATCATCTAAACTACGTGTACCGTGGAGCGGTAAGTCAATGGCCAATACTGCTACACCAGCTTTTGCAAGGTTGTAAGCGAAAGCATAAGCGTTTTCTTTCGCTGAGGTGATACCGTGTTGGTAGATCACAACATTAGTAGGATCAGAACCATTTGGAGTAAACAGTAAGAATTCGACGTCTTCTAATGATTTAACTTGAGGGACAGGTGAGTATTTGGTGATGACTCGCTCGCTATCAAGTGCTGAACCATCTTTAAGAGTCAGGTTTAAACCAATGAGTTTAAGCTGCTCTGTTTGACTCGTCGCTAATATACTTGCATCAATACCAGCAGCAATAAGTTGAGCGGCCATGTTCGCCTTTTCTGCACTATTACTTAGAGCATTTGAAACCTTAGCTAGGCTAGGCATAGCGGATTCAAACGGCTGAGTATTCCATTTGCTGCTGCTTGTTTCTAAGTAGTGAGGTAACTTAACCGACCCTTGACTTACATTGACATCTGCACTTGATGCATCGTACATCGCCCCAATAGCAAATTTGGCTTTAGCAATCTTAGTCGAGTCGCCGCCACCAATGTATTTATCAAAATCAGTGTCATTGGCTAATGCTGTTTTGAATGTGACTGCAGGATTAAAGGACATAGTGTAAGCGGCTTTTAGGTCAACCGAATTAGGGTTTGCACTGCCTTTCCATACACCATTTAGGTTCGCAGAAGCCAACCCAGTCGCTGTTGCTGCTTTTGTCGCGAAAAGCGAACCGCCAACCGACTCGGTGGTAAACCACGTCGAGTAAATGATGTTCTCAGTATCAAGAGTAATTGCACCTTGAGCGTTCGCTCCGGCGAAGATCTTCTCGACGCCTTGAGTCACTTTCTGTGCTTGAGCTAAGCTTCCGTCAGTATATATTACTGAACTTGACTTCAAAGCTGCGTAGCTTGACGACATACCTACCGGGTCGCCATTAACATCGGTCAGTTCATTCGACAGTGCCAACACGTATTCGCTTGAAGCATCGAGTGAATCTTTAAATACAATAGTAAAGGCATCCGTTGCAGCGCTAGATAACACATTAAAGTGCGCACCTAGAGTCAACACGCCTGTAACCTTTGGCGCTGTTGTGGATGTTAATGAACTGCTAAGTTTTAGAATGTAAACGCCGCCAGTCGCGACACCGTCGGCAAGACCGGTACCTTCGAAATTCATAACGATTGGCATCGAAGTAGACCAGCCATCCATGGTGTTCATTGCCGCGATTGGATTCGTTAACGAATCTTTGCCACCCGTTGGTAACCCGAGAGTGCCATCCGTCGTGTCCATCAGAGCAAAGCTTGGCAGTGGAACCGCTTTGTTCGCACCACTTAGATGAAACTTAATACTCGTTGTGCGAGCCAGTGAATCTTGAATGTACTGCTCATATTTAACGGCAGTTGAGGCACCTGAACTCGAAGAGTCATCACCACAACCTGCAAGAAATATCGCCGAAGCAAGCAGCGAAACACTAAATAACTTTTTCATGTTTGAATTCCGTTTAGTTAAAGGTGTAGTTCAATTGAATTGCAGATAGGTAAGCTACTGCATCACCTGAAAACTCAAGCTTTTGACCCAGTTCGTTAGTTTCCGTGAAATCACCATCTTTACTTTGTACAAGTGCAAAACCAGCATCAATAGAAAGATCTGGGCTGTATTGGTAAGTCAAGCCAGTGCTGTACCAGTAACGATCGCTATCTGGGATACTTAACGTTGCTTGACCAGCTTGCTCGTCATAGGCAAGACCCGCCCTTAGTGTCCACTCTTGATTCAACTGATAAGTCGCACCCAACGAGTAGCGGTTGTTATCCTCGTAGTGTTCTGTCTTTTTAAAACACACACCATCTTTACAATCTGGACTGGTGGCTTTAAGTTCTTTAAAACTGCTCCAACCCGTTTGTTGCCAACCGTAGTGGATAGCCCACTGTTCGGTCAGTTGGTGGAAAGCCGATATTTCAATAATTGAAGGTAAGGTAATTTTTAAGCGGCCAGTCGTTGCAGTTGCGCTACCTTGTACGATTCCACCGGTGTAATCTTTGAAATCACCATCGTCAAAATCAAGGTCAACTTCCGAACGATAAGCGATAGAAAATCGATTGTTTTCATTCAATTCATATAAGCCACCCACATTCCAACCAAATGCGAATGTTTCGCCAGTCATACTGATTAGCTTTTTAGAGTAGGACTCGTTAGCAAATTCACCAATAGCACCATGGTGTCGGTTGAGCTCTGCTTCTGCGTAAACAAGGTTTACACCAGCACCAATGCTGAATTGGTCGTCAATTCTATACGCTACGTTTGGGTTTAAATTGACAGACATTAGTGATGTATCACCAGCTAGATCACCTGCGTAGATATCATCTGGGTAATCGGTAGCAACACCGTAGTTGGAAAACATACCAATGCCCCAAGCCCATTGTTCATTGATTGGACTAATGTAGTAAGCACCAGGTACAATCTGAAGGGGAGCGACGTCTTTAGATGTCTGACTTTGCCCGCCAGAACCTGGAACATTGTTTTGAGTAATGTCTACTTCTGGATCAACGACAGAAACCGCGCCTGAAAATTGGGCTGTATCAAATAGGGTCATTGCAGCGGGGTTTCTCGCAAGTACACTCGCGTTGTCGGCAACTGCACCTTCACCTGAAAACGCGCGTCCAAGACCTGAGGCAGAGTGCTCAGCGACTTGGAAACCAGCCGCAAGTGAATTACATGCAAATAGTACAGAAAGCGAAACGAGAGAGCGTTGTATTGTTTTCATCCTTGACCCTCCTAGGGCATCAAATCTCATTCTTATTGTTGAAAACACACTGAGCATTCTTATTTGTGATGCTCCAATGTAAATGACATGTTAAATTCATGTTTCATGTAAAGTCAAAGAATGAGTTATCATTTTGTGAAGTTATAATTTTAAGGGGCGGGACTTTAACATTTATAATATGCATACAATCAATGGTTTATTCGTGGTTGGAGGTGTGACCAGAATGTTTATGCGCATTATCGGAATAAATAGTGTTCAATTGCTTAAATATGTAACAACTTCGTTTGTGTTTACCGTTAATCGCTAAATCGGCATAATACGGTTTCATTTACGATGGCATTAAATTGGAATTTAAGTTTGGAATTACTCGCGATAGAGTTTCTTGGAAAACCGCTTCGTTTAGAAGGTTCAATGGCTGGTTGGCAACAGCTGTTCTGGGATAATACACTTGTGTCTCAACTGGATGCGACCTCTGAGCAAGATAATGCTCGAACTCACTCATTCATGTTGCAATCTGGCGAAGATACGTTGCAGTGTCACGTCAAAGCGTCAGTTCAATGGCAGCCATTTGAGATGTACTACAAAGCCTCCGTCAATGGTCAAACGATTGCCGAAGGTAACCGCGACACTAAAGACATCGAGCAACAAACTCCCGTTGTAGCACCTAAACCTGAGAAGCGTTTTAGCTTAATTGGATTAGTGTCGCTTGGTATGAAAGCATTAAAAAGTGCCAAGCTAATCAAAGTCGTACTTGCCTCAGCGAGCTTGGCTGCGTATTCATGGCTGTTTTCAATTCAATTTGCTTTAGCTCTAATCGCTTGCCTTATGTTCCATGAATACGGCCATATTAGAGCGATGAAATACTTTGGTATGAAGACCAAAGGCATCTATTTGATACCATTCCTTGGTGGTTTAGCGTTATCCGATGAGAAGATCAATACGCGCTGGCAGGATGTAGTTATCTCAATCATGGGGCCATTGTTCGGATTGATATTGTCTTTGGTGTTTATGGTGTTGTACTGGATCACTGGCGAGATGTTCTTTGCTGGGCTTGCGGTATTTAACGCGCTATTGAACTTGTTTAATCTATTGCCAATTCTGCCTCTCGATGGCGGACATGTACTGAAAAGTATCAGTTTCTCAATGAACAGCGTGCTTGGTATTGTATTGTGTATCGCAGCAGCTGTTGCTGGTGTGGTACTGAGTTATCAGTTGAATCTGACTTTGTTTGGTTTCTTATTGATTATGGGTAGTGTGGAAATACTGTTCGAATGGAAAGGGCGTCACCACAGTCACTTGTTGCCATTAGACAAATACGGTCAAGTCGTGTCGTTTGTTTGGTATGTGGGTTTAGTGAGTAGTTTGATTGGTGTTATCTGGTATTTTGCATCTACTGGTGATCAGCTATTAAGCCTACCATTGCAAATTCTTGGTACTTAACAAGAACCAAAACAAAAAAATGCCCTAGCCAATATGGATAGGGCATTTTTGTATTCGAAGTTTAGCGTCTAGACAAGTGTAAAATTACGCTTTGCAACTTGGTCTTGGAGAACCCGATTGGGGAAGCGTTTTGATCGTCGCTTGCAGATCTTTGATACGCGTACTGTGCGAAGGGTGTGTAGAAAGCAGTTCTGGGGGCTGATTACCACCCGATGCCTTCGCCATGTTTTGCCATAGGTCGACACTTTGGTTAGGATCAAATCCAGCTCTAGCCATATACTCTAGGCCAACAACATCGGCTTCAGACTCTTGAGTTCGTCCATACGGTAGAATAACGCCGTACTGAACGCCTAAACCTAAAGCAGCCATCGTCATACCTTGATATTGGCTGTATTCTGATGCGCCTAATGCGATGCTAGTAACCGATAAGCCAGTGTTAGCGATTTGAGACTGAGATAGGCGCTCGTTACTGTGGTCTGCTAAAACGTGCGCCACTTCGTGTCCGATAACTGTTGCGAGTTGGTCTTGATTAACCGCTACCTTAAGCAACCCGGTATATACGCCAATTTTTCCGCCTGGTAGGGCGAATGCGTTTACTTGGTCACTGTCAAAGACAACAACTTCCCATTCACTAAAACCTTGTTTAGGAATGTATTGCGTGATGCTGTTTGCAACGCACTGTACATAAGCGTTCGTTTTTGCATCTTTGCTGATGGGTTGTTCTTTCTTCATTTGTTCAAAAGACTGTGCTCCAAGCTGAGACATATCTTTATCTGAAAAAAGCAGTAATTGGTTTCTGCCTGTTGGGGAAGCGCTGCATGCACTTAGCCCAGCGAGTGTAAGAAGCGAGGCAAACTTCATCCATGACGTCATACAATATCCTCTGTGTATTCGGTTTTTATGCATGTTAACATCAACTTGTGTAATAGCTAGTAGCAGTAAGATAACTATTTCGGTAATAATCCCAGCAGTAATGCTAACGTTATTGGTTTTATCAACCTATTAACGATGATAAAACTGCACACGCGATAACAAAGCCAATAATTAAGGAACCTACATGAGTATTTGGAAAAAGCCCGTTGACCTAGAGATCTTCAACGCGACCTCAAAAAATACCTTAATTGAACACCTCAATATTGTATACACCGAGGTCAACGACAACTCTTTGGTGGCAACCATGCCGGTTTGTCATTTTACCCACCAAC
Source organism: Vibrio sp. FF266 (assembly GCF_041439695.1). NCBI lineage: Bacteria > Pseudomonadati > Pseudomonadota > Gammaproteobacteria > Vibrionales > Vibrionaceae > Vibrio > Vibrio sp. FF266. Next base: position 48,145 of record NZ_JBGOOO010000015.1, on the reverse strand, counting down.
CTTTAGGTATGCTCCATGGCGGCGCATCGGTTGTATTAGCAGAAACGCTTGGCTCATTGGCTGCTAATTTTTGCGTTCCAGAAGGCTACTATTGCGTTGGGCTAGATATCAACGCAAACCACGTTAGATCCATGCGCGAAGGTCATGTTGTCGGTACTGCTGAGCCTATTCACTTGGGTGTGTCTACCCAAGTATGGCAGATAAACATCACTGATGAGCGTCAACGCTTAGTCTGTACAAGTCGTTTAACTATTGCCGTGAAGAAACATAAGCGATAATAGGCTAAGCATTAGTTAGCTGTGTTTGTATTTATAAGAAGTAAGCTGTATTTAAAAATAGTCCGAGAAATCCATGGTCATAACGTTTAAAAGTGGGAAAATCATCGCAACCGCACATGAGCTTGTCGTTCGTTTGGATGGTGAGCACAGAGTAACGCTACAAGCTCAAGTTGATGCAATCCAACTGATAGGAAAAGGGGCAAATGTCATTTCAGCCAATGGTTCTGAATGCAAGTGGTCGATTAAATTAGACAACGAACAGCAGCTCCGAGATATTGCCAATGAAATCGGCTGCGATGTGATGTAATCGTATACTGCAAAAGTACTTAGACCTTCTATTTGAATCAAACATTAGGACACCATACCTAATAAATCGCAAGAAAATCACATCAGTAAGATTGATTTTAAGTCTTAAAATAGGGAAACTGAATTCAATATCCTTTGAATAAGTTTTCCTCTTTATGAGCAGCCCAAGACTTCGCGTTCAATTTGAAACCCTGTTTGAATACTTCGATGGTAAAGATTCTGATGTTCAGCTCGACGACATCACGGATGTACTTTGTTGTACCCGTCGTAATGCCCGGATGGTACTCAATAAGCTTGAAGAAGAAGGATGGGTTGAGTGGTTACCTGCGGCTGGGCGAGGCAAGTTATCTCAACTTATTTTTAAGCAGAATCGTTGCGATGTCAGTGAAAACTTAGCAAGACGCTACTTACAAGAAGGTAAAATTGGACAAGCGCTGTCAGTGCTTGATCACAATGCAGCCAAGCTGACTCAAGTTATTCAAAATTACTTGGGTGTGCAATACCAGGAAGGTGAGCAGGTTATTCGTTTGCCTTATTACCGACCGCTTTCTATGCTTAACCCGACAAAGTCGATGCGACGATCTGAGCAGCATATTACCTGTCAGGTATTCAGTGGGTTAACACGTTTGGATGAGAACGATCAATTACAGCCCGATCTTGCTCATTCATGGCAAAAAATCAGCGATTATCAATGGCGATTCTTCTTGAGACCCGGAGTCCGTTTTCATAACGGAGAGCCTTTGTTAACTAATCATGTTGTGGATACGCTGCTAGCACTCGAACCTCTCAATATGTTCTCACATATAAAAGACGTCTCTTCTCCGGCAAACTGTGTGGTTGATGTCTTTTTAACGCGACCAGATAAACACTTCCCACTCGCTCTGACTGAATCTGTTGCCAAAGTCACCTTACCGATGATTTTACGTGGTGAAGACTACGATATTCGACCGATTGGTACTGGCCCTTATCGCATTGAAAAGAACGATGAGAAGCAACTCGTGCTAACGGCTTTTAACGGATATTTTGGTTTTAGGCCATTGATTGATCGTGTTGAGGTTTGGGTTGTTGATGAGGCTTACTCTTCAATGGTTTACCCAAGTCTTTCTAAGCCTGTAATGGCGGATCGCGGCGATAGCGACGAAGTCGAACTTGATCCCGGCTGTACCTATCTACTGTTGAATCGGAAAAAGGGCATCGCACAAGATCCTGCATGGGCGCAATTTTTATCTAATACTTTGAATGCGGCCGATCTGTTTGTACACATTCCGAAAGAAACTGTTATCGATTTGGGAGTGTTACACGCTTATGGGATAAAGCCCGGTTGGTATGACATCAAGTTGAACACGCCGGTTTGTCCACCAGCGAATGCGAAACCAACCATTAGATTGGCTTACCAATGCCAACACCCAATGTTTCCAACACTTGCGAAGGCTATTGTTACAGTGTTGAAGCAATATGACGTCGACGTTGAACTTTATGGTTACGAAACCGATCCTCCACACGCCGATAATGTCGATATTTGGATCAATCCAATGGGTATCGCCAACAATAGAGATGACGCGTTAGCGGGCTGGTTGATGGATTACAGCTTTCTCGATGAATCTAGCCCGGCAGAAGACTTCGATCAATGGTGTCACATGATCGATCGTTGGCGCTCGGGCGAATTCGAGCAATTCCCAGCAAGACAGTTAGGTAAACAATTGGTGCAAAGCAATCAATTGATTCCAATGTTCCACTGTTGGTTAGGCGTTAACAAAGATCAATGCGGTACGCTGCAGAACGCCAAGTGCAATGCACTGGGTTGGTTCGACTTTAGCCAAGTTTGGGTAAAACCGGACGTTGACTAAGACCAGAGATAACTTGATTAGGACAACACGATGCAAACGGTGATGATCACATTTATAACGCTGGTGGCGTTTGCTGCCAATTCAGTGTTGTGTCGTTGGGCTTTGATGGATCAAACGATTGATCCTTTGAGTTTCTCGATCGTTCGTATCATATCGGGTGCGCTTACACTTCTGATTTTATTCACTTTGTCTTCCCACTGTAAGTCTAGAGAGGAGCTAGTAAACAACGACACGTCGGTAGAGACAAAGCTCAAATTACCGTTTCAATTCACATCAATATTGTCACTCCTCGTTTATATGTTTGGCTTCTCGTTTGCTTACCTAGAGCTTGGTGCAGGTCTCGGTGCTTTGGTTCTGTTTGTCGCGGTTCAATTTACGATGATTGCCGCGCACCTGATAGCTGGCAATAGAATGTCATTGTTAGAGTGGTGCGGTTGTTTGTTGTCAGTTTCTGGGCTCGTTTACTTACTCATGCCGACGGATTCGACAAGTTCGCCCGATATAACCTCCATCATATTGATGGCTCTGGCTGGAGTAGGTTGGGGGATTTATACACTTGCGGGTAAGAAATCCACGAACGCGTTGCAATCCACTACTGCCAACTTTGGATTTAGCTCGTTAGTGATCCTTGTGTTAGTAAGCCTGTTACTTGTCATCCCTAATGTGGCATCGCAAATATCCATCACAGAACAAGGCTTGATTTACGCAATATTGTCGGGCTCAGTGGCTTCTGGTGTGGGTTATAGTTTGTGGTATTACGTGGTGAAAAAACTGGATACAGTGGTCGCATCCATTGCACAGCTTTCTGTTCCCGTTATCGCGACACTTGGTGGCGTTTTGTTGTTATCTGAACCTGTTACTATGCAATTTATTATCTCATCGACTGTTATCTTACTTGGGATAAGCTTGGTTCTTGTCGCACCTAAACTTAAGAAATAAAGGGTTCAATCATTAACTTCTATGGCTAAACCAAACAAAAAACAACCGACTAAAACGGTTCAGATTTTCTGTGCGAAATGCAAAACGCAACTTTTTAAATATCGGAAAGGCGGCAAAGGGGTGCTCGTAAAGTGTTTTAAGGAACGGATCGTTGAAGATTTCACAAAAGACCCTTGTGTGTGCCCTGAATGTGGAATTGAATTTGCGCGAGATACTTTGGTTCGAGGTACGCCTGCCTACAAGTTTGTGGGTGGCAAGGTAACGATGAAGTAGTTGAGAAGAATAAATGCCGCAGCACATCATGTGTGTGGCATTTAAATCGACTAATTAACTTTTAAGCAAGAAGTTGAGCGGGCTATCTACGAACTACTGAGCTCTAACTCGTCCTTGAAGTTGCAACAGTAATAGCGAGACAATCGCACCCGTTGTATCACACAGCATGTCTTTCTGTGCATCCCAAATATCACCTTGTGAGCCAAGGAACGCGATACCTTCATCACCACCTGCAATCTCTGCATACCACCACTCAATAATTTCATAACCTGCTGCAACACTCATGATCGCAAATAGGGCAAAGAAACAGGCTAGTATCGGCTGAGCCAATTTCTTACGAATCAAATACTCTGCGAGTGGATAGGCATAAAGACCAATGGAGAAATGGGCTACTCGGTCAAAGTTATTGCGCTCAGAGCCAATAAGGTTATTGAACCAGTCAAATGGCACTTCTGCGAAGGTATATTTTGCGCCTATCGTGTGCAAAATAAGCCAGATAAACAACAGAGCATAAGCTGTCTTAGAAAAGGTGAGCTTGGTGGATAACCACCATATCCCGATAAGAATACCGAGAGCTGGGACGATCTCAGCGATCCAAACGGCTCTTGAAGATGGCGCAAAGGCTGAAAAGAGAAAGATAACAAGATAGACAGCAGTTAGTGAGAGTAGAGGTCTATTTTGAGCAAGTGGCGTAATTGTCATCATCAGATCCTTTATAAGTTTTTTGTATAGTTACATAATAATGAACAGTGTTCAATTGTGTTCTAATCACTAGATTTGTTGAAAAGTAGTGTTATCGCCCAGTATCTAGACAAACGGTTGGCGGAGTTTCACAAAAGTTTGATTTACAACAAAGCGATCCTTAAAATCATTGCATTACTACATAACAAGAAAGAAAAGTCATGAAACTGGAAACTGTCGATTACCTTGCTGACGACGCAGCAGAACAATTTGTTCGATCTCTACGTGAAACGGGTTTTGGTGTTCTTAAGAATCACCCCATCCCAAAAGAGCTTGTTGAGTCAATTTACGAGAACTGGTACCAATTCTTCATTTCTGAAGAGAAAGAGAACTTCCACTTCAATGTTGAAACACAAGATGGATATTTTCCACCTTCTGTTTCTGAAGTTGCTAAGGGCCACACTGTAAAAGACATCAAAGAATACTTTCACGTATACCCTTGGGGTCAGATTCCTGAACAGTTAAAAGAACAGATTCTAGATTACTACCAACGTGCTAATGCTTTTGCTCAAGAACTATTAGGTTGGGTTGAAGCACATGCGCCTCAAGAAGTACAAGAGAAGTTCTCAATCGCGCTTTCTGAAATGATTAATGGCAGCGAACAAACACTGCTTCGCGTTCTTCATTACCCACCAATGCAAGGCGATGAAGAGCCAGGTGCTATCCGCGCAGCTGCTCACGAAGACATCAACTTACTGACTGTTCTTCCTGCAGCAAATGAGCCGGGCCTTCAAGTTAAAGCTCAGAATGACGAGTGGTTAGATGTTCCATGTGACTTCGGTAATATGATCATAAACATTGGTGACATGCTTCAAGAAGCATCAGGTGGTTACTTCCCATCGACAACTCACCGTGTAATTAATCCATCAGGTGAACGCCAAGAGAAATCTCGTATCTCTTTGCCACTATTCCTTCACCCAAAACCGGAAGTTGTACTGTCTGAGAAGTACACCGCAAATGAATACCTAATGGAACGTCTAAGAGAGCTTGGTGTTATCTAATTAACTAGTTCCTTGTGCTAAAATTGGTATAGATATCAGAGGTCAGCAAAATTGCTGGCCTTTTTTTGTTTTTCCAAAGAGCTAAACCAATCATAGCCAATTACTGGTCACCTTAGCTGCGTAATTTTGATGGATAACGGGCTCTTGAGCCAAGCAATTGAATGTGGTGTTCCATTAAGCTCGACAAATCGTAGAAAATCGCTTTCAATTAAGAGAAGTCAGCCCACTGACCTAGGGCAATTCATCATGCCTAACAAGCTAACAACTTAATAACCCAAATGAGCCAACTATGTCGAATAATCAAGGTGTGAGAGCGAGCTTTCATAGCCATATGGAGAACCCTTTGCTCTGGCCCATTATGGAAGTGCTTAAGCGAAAACCAAGTGGATGGAAAGTACACACACTGGCGGCTTATCTAAACGACCTTGGGTTTATGCCTGTATTAGATGCAGCACCCGAGAAGGAGTTATTTAAAAAGAACTTTCTCATTATGAATGCGCTGTATCAGCTTCAAGAAACCTTGCACCCTGATGGTTGGCTTCAAGTTCAAGCAATGGATATTGAATTAATGAATGGAAGCTATCATGGAAATAGCCACAGCATTGATCACCAAGACCCTCTTCGAGACTACTACACTAATTGGACTAACTATGAAGCGGATGAAGGTGAAGTCAAAAGGCTGCTGAACGAGTTTTGGACTCGGTACAGAAAGTTTGTTGGCGCTGATACGCTCAATTTAGATAAAAACCGTGCATTGAAGTTATTTGATCTCCCTGTAGACGCAACGCATAAGGAAATTAGAAAGCGTTGGCGACAGCTGGCGTTGCGGTGGCATCCCGATAGAGACGAGGGCAATACGGCAAAATTCCAGACGCTTTGTGAGGCGTGGCATGTATTACGAAGTTCATAATCGACGTAACTCTTACTGCGCTGTTTATTGACTCTTTAGAGTGAAATTTAAGCCCTATATAAAATTGAAAGCCCCATGTTGTGAGTGACACAAGTGGGGCTTTGTCGTCATTATGCTTGTATTGTTACTAGGCTATGCGTTGTTACTAGATTAAGCGTCGTTACAACTTCATTTATTGTGCTATGAGTGATCTTTGTTTTCTCCACTCTTATGTTCGAATGCATAGTCGAGTACTTTACGGATATAAGGAGCACCGACCTTGGAACCACCATTACCGTGCTCGATGACCACAGTCGCAACATATTCAGGGTGTTCGTAAGGTGCGAATGCCGTGTAAAGCGCGTGGTCGAGTAAATGCCGAGCCAGTTTCTTGGAGTTGTAGACCTGATCTTTCGCAAGATCAAATACTTGGGCTGTACCCGATTTACCGCCGCTAGTGTAATCAGCTCCTTTAAATGCACGTCTGCCGCTACCTCGACTGCCGTGGTTTACGAGTCGCATCGCATTAATAGGTACATCCCATATCTCGTCTGGTACTTCAGTGATCGACAGCATCGGCTCAGGTTCAACCAGTTTTTGCGTATCAAAATCTTCACCGTGATCTAAGGTAGCTCTCAAGATATGAGGTGGCATTACCTTCCCATGATTAACTAGTACCGAGGTTGCTTTGGCAAGTTGCATTGGCGTGGATGTCCAATACCCTTGACCAATACCAATAGGGACGGTGTCACCTTGATACCAAGGGGTACGATAACGCATCATCTTCCACTCTCGAGTTGGCATGTTGGCGGTACTTTCTTCATAGATATCGATGCCCGTAGGTTCACCAAAACCAAAGCGATTCATCCAACTTGAGATGCGGTCGATACCTAAATCAAAGGCGGTTTGATAGAAGAATGAATCCACCGACTCTTCAATCGCTTGAGTTACGTCAACAGGACCGTGACCCCAGCGTTTCCAGTCTCGCCATGATTTAGAGTTGCGTTTGGAACCGGGAATTTGCCATGAACCGTGATCATCACGAATGGTGTTTTCTGATATAACATGCTCTTGTAATCCAGCAACGGCCATAAATGGTTTTATGGTGGATGCTGGAGGGTAAACGCCCAGTGTGGTGCGATTCACCAACGGGTGAGCAGGGTCATTCAATAGACGTTGGTAATTCTTACTCGAAATGCCGTCGACAAATAGATTAGGGTCATAACTTGGGCTAGATGCCATCGCCAGTACACTGTTGTCTTTCGGATCGAGGATAACCGCACTTCCGGTTCGGTGATCAAGTTGCTCAAATACGTATTTTTGCAGTTCAAGGTCAATATTTAATACTATGTCTTTGCCTGCAACTGGCGACACGTACTCAATAGTCCGAACAACACGGCCACGACTGTTTACTTCAACTTCTTGATAGCCTTTGGTTCCGTGTAGGATATCTTCGTAATAGCGTTCGACACCGAGCTTACCGATAATGGTCGTCGCTTGATAATTCGCTTCGATGCCTTTTTCTTCTAGCTTCTTTAGGTCACTATCATTGATGTGTGCCACATACCCTAAGACATGTGTCAGCACCTCTCCATTTGGGTAAAAGCGCTTTAAGTTCGTATCAATCGATAAGCCGGGGAATTGGTACTGGTGCACCGAGAACTTAGCAATCTCTTCTTCACTTAGGTTCTCTAATATAGTGACAGATTTGAAACGGCGCGTGTTGTGATAACGTTTTTTAAATCGAGCGATCTGCTCAACATCACGCGGGATGTATTTGTCGAGCTTGGCGAGCATGGTATCGACATCATCTGTTTGCTCGGGAATCATCGTTAGATTAAACACAAGCTTGTTCTCGGCAAGCAACACACCATTACGATCGTAAATTAGCCCGCGAGTAGGCGCGATAGGCAATACTTTGATTCTGTTGCCATCAGCACGAGTTTGATAGCTTTCAAAATTGTCGACTTGAAGTCGGTACAGGTTGGCGACTAAGACGAGAGTGAACAGTAAGATCCCACAAAACGCCACGATTACACGGTTTTTGAATAGGTTTACTTCGATTTTATGGTCACGCATCTTAACGCGTTTATGATTCATTGAAGCCTCAAGAGTCTGTTACATTTAGTTACACCTATCGAGTCGGAACTTTATCTGAATATCGCCATAGTTTTGTAAAAGTTGTGTCATGATTTTGGGGATTTCTATGATTAGAGCGCTGACCAACAATGTAGTCACGTAAAGAGTGGGTGAATCAGTTAGAAATATAGGAATTGAACGAAAAAAACGGCCCTCATAAATGAGAGCCGTAATACGAGATAAGGTTAACTTAACGCGACATATTAGTTCGAGTTGGAGTTCGAGTTCGAAGGTTTGAACTGAGATTTACGCATACGGTTTAGTGCGGCCATTACATCCAATACTCTTGGTTTCGCTAAGTCACCGTAGTTTGGCATGTTCACGTGCCACTCATCGCTTAAGATAGCGCTAAACTCTTTAGCAGGGTTGTTTGACCAACCTGGAGTTTGTGCAAACTGGAACCAGGCCCAACCAATCGCGTTCACTTCTGACGTTGATTCTAACTGCTCTAATGCAGAAAGGTCCGCGAATTCCTTGCCAAAACGCAGTGACTCTTTGCCTTTTGCGTTAACTCGGAATTTGCCGTCAGTAAGAATGTTCATCAATGCTGCACGGTTTAACGAACGAGGAACAAACGTTTCTAATGCGGTCTCACATTCGTTAGTTCGCTGAGCAGGGTGTTGAGCGATGACTTCTTGTGCTTTATCAGTTACGTCTACTGCTTGGTAGTCGTGCATTTGAATCACAGTGTCAGCCACGTCTAGGTAATCGCCAGAACCACCCATTACAACAATGGTAGAGATATCCATCTCTTCACGTAGTTGGCCAATACGGTCAACAAGTGGAGTGATTGGCTCAGCACCTTTTGATACTAGCGCTTGCATACGTTCGTCACGAATCATGAAGTTAGTCGCTGACGTATCTTCATCGATAAGGAGCGTTTGAACGCCTGCTTCAATCGATTCTTGTAGCCAAGCCGCTTGCGATGTAGAACCTGATGCATCTTGTGTGCTGAAATTAGACGTGTCTTTCTGCATTGGTAAATGGTTGATGTAGTTTGAAAGATTCAAGTTGTGTACACATCGGCCATCTTCAGCACGGATCTTCATCGTATCGGTCGCAGTCACGATACCTTCACGGCCATCACCAGGAATATGGTTATAGATAGAACGTTCAACGGCGTTCAATAGTGTAGATTTACCATGGAAACCACCACCAACGATCAGCGTGATGCCTTTAGGAATACCCAGGCCAGTCACATCACCTTGGTTTGGCGCGTTTAGCGTCACACTTAAAGACTCTGGTGCTAGGAAAGGAACCGCGCCTTTCATTGGCAGGTCGCAGTTACCTGCAATACGAGGTAATACACTGCCATTTGCAACGAATGCTGCTAGGTTGTTTTCTTCCAATTGAGCACGCAATGCGTCTTGGTCTTCAACAGTTTCACAATGCTTAATCATCGCTTCGATGTTGAGTTCGCGTTCAAGCGTTGCGCGACGAATAAACTTAGGCAAATAGAATGTAATGATGTTGATTGCTTTCTTTGCAAGAATACTACGACCATCAGCGGGTAGGTTGATACGAAAACGAATTTCGATACCGTGCTCGGTGAAAACCACAGATGTGTTATCCAAAACAGTTTGGCCTGTTAGTGCGATAGACACGGTCGCTTCTTGCTTAGCAAATTCAGAGAAGCTACGTGCAATAAAATCACGCGCTGCTACTTGGTATTCGTAAGATTTTTCTTTAAGCCAATCTAACCCTGTTAACGACCAAGCGCGTGTTGCGCGAAAACGTGAAGATGATGCATACGGGTCACCTTGAACGTGGTCGATGTGTAATTCGAAATCAGCAAAGTCGTATTGACCTTTAATTTGTTGATATGCGCGGAAGTTTTGTTTTTCGAGCTTTTTAAGCTTTGCAGTCAACTGATCCATAACGAGGAATGCCTATATAAAGGGAAGATAAAACAGAAAGGCGGCGATTATAAAAATCACCACCTATAGAGTAAAGAGAAAGTAGGCCTAAATCCAAAACAAAGTGCTCTTTTTCGCCTTAAGCGTAACGAGTTGTCCCCAAATAGTTTTGATTGATTAAGCTGTGTTCGAATTCTTGGCTCGGCATTGGCTTGCCATAAAGGTAACCTTGTCCCACATCACAGCCTTCATTGATGATAAATTGCTCCTGAACCTCCGATTCAATGCCTTCAATCGTGACTTTTAAGTCGAGCTTTTTCGCGATTTGGACTATGGACCGAACGATCTCTGAGTCTTCCTGTGAGTTGAGCATTTGGTCGATGAAGCTCTTATCAATTTTAATCGTATCGAATGGGAATTTCTTAAGGTAACTGAATGAGGCATAGCCCGTCCCAAAGTCGTCCAGTGACAATGTAACGCCAATGTTGTGTAACGATTCCAATGTGTTTTTCGCGACGACTTCATCTGCAATGAGGCAACTTTCCGTGACTTCAAGTTCTAAGAAATGAGGTTCTAGGTGATAGGTTTCCAACAGGTGAATAATTTGGTCTGCGAAATCAACATTCTTTAATTGAATAGCAGATACGTTTACGGCTATTTTGAAATCTTCAACGTATTCGGACCACTCTTTCGCTTGCTCAATCGCGTTGCGCAGAGCAAAATTTCCTACTTCGAAAATTAACCCGTTTTGCTCGGCCATGTGTATTAAGGTTTCGTTAGAGATATCTCCCAAAACGGGGTGTCGCCAACGCAGTAGAGCCTCTGCACCAACCCAGCGATGAGTCAACGGGCATACTTTAGGCTGAAAATAGAGCATAAGGTCATCATTGCGAACCGCTTGGAGTAAATAACCTTCAATCTTATTAATATGGCTTTGTTCTTCAGCATGAGACTGAGAATAGTAAGCGAACTTCTGTCCGGAATCTTTACATGCCAGCATCGCTTCTGAAGATTTTTGGATAATACTGTCAGCACCATCGTCGTGATCAGTAATCGCAATCCCTATAAAGGCATGCAGATGAACTTTGTCACTACCGATGTCAAATTCTGAATGACCCACTTTTACTAATGTCTGGCATAGTTCTTCGATACGCTGGTGCAAATCTTTAACGCTGAACGCCAACACAAGGTCAACTGAAGTAGGGCGCGCAGTTAGTACCTCGACATCAGAGATACTGTCGATGCGTTGCCGGTATTCAACAAGCACTTGGTCTAACGCGTTGTAGCCATATCGAGCTTGAATGCGCCTGCCATTAGTAAATCCAATATGGATTACTGCGAGTGAGCCACCAGTAAACCTTTGTTGTGACAACAACTTCTGATCTAAGCGCGATTCAAAAGCACTTCGGTTCAAAAAACCCGTGCCGAGATCGTGATTTTTTTGGAAATTGATCTCTTGTTCTGCCGCTCTGCGCTTATCAATCTCTTGGTTTAATGAATAATTAAGACTCGCGAGATCTTTAGTGCGAGTCGCAACTCGGCTTTTTAAGTCACGATTCATTTGAGTGAGCTTAGCGTGTTGAAACAAGGTTTTTAATTGAGATTCTATAGAGGTGCGAAAGCTTTCTAATAGCTTAATATAGGTAGGCGTGTAGTGATTTTCTTTCGAGTCCAAGATACAAATGGTGCCGAACAATTCGCCGTTAGGCCAAAATAGCGGAATGCCACAATAAGAGATTAAGCCAAGCTTTGTGTCGGGGTTGTTTTTCCAATCAACATCGGCAAGCGCATTGGGTACTAAAAGCTGCTGCTGAGACTCCATCACCGTTTCGCAGTAAAGCCCATTTCCTAATGTTTCAGAATCGCCTTTGTTATAAGGGTTATCCCGACTGTGGCTGGTAGAGAAAACTTCAATGTAGTTGGTATGAACACGCATGATAAGTGCAGCAGGCACTTGAGTGATTTGAGCTAAGAGGTCGACAATATTCTGCCAGCTGGAGGCCATATCGTCAGGGATATCTAAGTCTATCGTTTTTATCTTCTTCATATGACTCCGAGTCAATTATGCTAAATGCATCAACACATCCTGTGTTAATTAAGATGAACCAAATAAACTGTGAATATTACATTAACTAAGTATAAGAAATGTTGCACAAAAAAACCTCCGCAATTTTGCGGAGGTTTTCAAATGTGAATCTGGGTCTCAGTAATGAGATAAGTTTCGATTAAGGCTTTAACTTTATAAAATCATCAGTGTTAAGTTTCTCTTTATAGTCTACCGATGGTTGAGCAAAACCGTTCAACTGTAAAAACTCTTCTTTAAAACCTTGATAGTCACCGATTGATTGGAAGTTGTTTTCATCCATAGCTTCAAGTAGTTCAGTCACATGAGCTTGGGTTTCTGGGTCGAGTTCCCATTCATCCATCCGAATTAGGCGCTCGCCATCAAGTGGTACTTTGGTTTGTCCATACAGCTTACTGCTGAATAAGCGTTGCATTTGTTGGATACAACCTTCGTGGGTCTCTTTTTCTTTCATCACTCTATATAAAGCGAGTAGGTAAGGGCTTAGCCCCGGAATGAACACACTCGCTTTGGTCACTAATGCTTTACACACGGTCGCGTAAGCATTACCACCAAAGTTTGCTAGTTCAAGGTTAAGTGCGTGACTGGTTTGATGAAGGTCTATTTTAGCGCGGCCCAAAGTACCGTCTAAGTAGATAGGGTGCGTGACTTCTGGACCAACGTAAGAAAAAGCAATGGTTTTGCAACCTGGGGCAATAGATTCAGCATTGATCAGCTCATCTATCCACTGTTCCCAATCTTCGCCGCCCATGACTTTGAGTGTGCTTTCGGCTTCTTCTTCCGTTGCAGCATCAAGTGTGTTGGTCACCCAGTTGTCGTGTTCTAGGGAGATAGTCGCACCAGTCACGCTTTCACCGATTGGCTTAATGGCAGAGCGCCAGAATTCTTCGGTATTTGGTTTGGGTCTTACGCCAGCGGCTAAGCTGTAGATAATCAGATCCACTTCACCTTCGAAGTAGGTTTCAATGGCTTCGACAACTTGTGAACGTGTTTCTTGTGAAAATGCGTCGCCAACAATGTTGATAGCAGTGCGTTGCTCTCGTTCGGCTTCTTTTTTGAAATAGATGTTGTTGTACCAACCAGCGCTGCCTAGGGATTTTTCGTTAGGACCGCGCTCGAATGAGACGCCGATGGTGTCAGCTTTTGCACCGCCAAAGGTAAGGGCAATGCGAGCGGCAAGGCCAAAGCCAGAGGAAGCACCGATAATCAGTACTCGCTTAGGGCCATCTTTGATCTGCGGCGCACTCTTAACAAACTTGATTTGTTGCTTTACGGCTTCTTGACAGCCTAGAGGGTGAGCGCTTTTGGCTACCACACCCTTGATAATAGGTTCGATCAGCATAAATAACCTTACAGTTAACGGTGATATGCACTCAGGCTAACGTAAAGCTGTGTAAAATTTATTGAGCTAGACCATTAAAACCTAAAGATACTGATATAATTCTTTGGCGACAAATTCAGCAATCCAAGGCTGAGCTTCTGGTTTTGGATGCAGTCCATCGTTCATCATCCACTCCGGTTTGAGGATGATATGCTCTAGAAAAAACGGTAAAAGTGGCACGCTTTGTTGATCAGCAAGCGCTGCAAAGACGTATTCAAACTGCTGGTTGTAACGCTTACCGTAATTCGGTGGGATTTTAATCTTCATCATAATAGGTTTCGCGCCCGCAGCTTTTATCTGCTTAATGATTTGATCAAGGTTCGCAGACATCAGCTTAGGTGGGAATCCACGAAGACCATCATTCGCACCGAGTTCGATAAGAACAGTGTCTGGGGCGTGTTCTTCAAGCAATTGTGGTAAACGAGCTAAGCCATTGCCAGTTGTGTCACCAGAAATACTTCCGTTGACCACGGTTACCGTTTTGTCATGCTTTGCTAACGCGTCTGGTAACAGGCTTGGCCAACTCTGTTTGATGTCCATGTTATAACCAGCACTCAGGCTATCACCAAGCACCAGTAACTTAGAATCTAACTCGGTATCTTGAGCCAAAGAAGCGGTTGAAAATATAATTAAGAATAAAAAGGAAATTAGTCGAGTCATGCATACATCCATCATAAAAGCAGAAGCTGTTTCCAAGACAGTGTCTACTAATCAAGAACATTTAACAATCTTAGAGCATGTTGATATCGATATTCGTGAGGGTGAAACGGTTGCGATTGTCGGTACTTCAGGTGCGGGTAAATCCACGTTAATGACACTGCTTGCAGGGCTCGATGTGCCAACTTCTGGCGAAATCAGTTTGTTAGGCCAACCTCTATCACAGCTTGATGACGAAGCGAGAGCCAAAATCCGCAGTGAATCCGTTGGGTTTGTTTTCCAAAGCTTCTTATTGATCCCAAGCCTTTCTGCCCTGCAAAACGTCACGTTGCCTTGTTTGTTGAAAGGTGAAGACGAAGACATCGAACGTGCGACGGCTTTGCTTGAATCAGTCGGCTTGAAAGACAGGCTTGATCACTTGCCGTCTCAACTGTCCGGTGGTGAACAACAAAGGGTAGCATTGGCTCGTGCGTTTATGATTAAGCCTAAAATTTTGTTCGCCGATGAACCAACGGGCAACCTAGACCAACAAACGGCAGCGAAAATCGTCGAGCTGTTGTTCGAACTTAATTCATCGCACGGCACCACGCTTGTTCTCGTCACGCACGACCCTAAACTCGCACAGCGTTGCCAGCGAACCTTGAAAATGCATGTCGGTCACATAGAGGAAGTGTAAATTGAATTCATCACACGGACTGAACAAACGACTGTTTTCATGGAGCATCGAAGAGATTCGACATGGTCAGCTATGGCCGGTATCCATCGCTCTAACGCTCATTATAGCTTGTGTGTTCGCGCTTTCAGCTTTAGCTGAGCGTATGGAACAAGTGATCGTAAAGCAGGGCAAAGATGCGTTAACCGCCGACAGTGTATTTGTATCGGCAAACCCAATCCCCCAACCTTTATTAGACCTGACTCAGGTTGAACAGTTAGAAAGCTCTCAGTTAACTCGCTTCTCAACCATGGCATTCAGTGATAACTCGATGCAGTTGGTTACTGTTAAAGCCGTAGAGAGCAATTACCCTTTACGCGGTGAAATGATACTGGAAGGCGCAGATAACGCGGCAAGCAATCATGTTGAACCGGGGGAATTGTGGCTTGATGAGCGTATATTTGCTCAGCTAGAAGTTGAGATAGGTGACAATGTCACGATAGGCGATGCCGATTTAACAATCACAGGGCGTATCGCTCAAGAACCGGGCCTGAGTTTTAACCCTTTCCAACAAATGCCCGCAGTGCTGATTCATACAAGTGGCATCGATGCCACTGGCGCTATTCAACCTGGCAGCCGTGTTAGCTTTAGATTGTTTTTAAATGGTGATGAATCGAAACTCAAAGCAGCACAAGACAGTATCGAACTGACACCAAGTGATCGCTGGCGTACACAAGACTCAGCCAGTCGTACCAACGAGATGTTCGAAAGTACGACTCAATACTTATCGCTAACGGTTGCTATCGTTGTGATCATGGCTGCGACCACTTTGGTACTCACTTGCCAACATTATGTTGCGAGTCGTCGTAAAACCATTGCGATGCTTAAGAGTTTAGGTGCGAGCAAGCAGTGGATCGTTAAATGGTTGTCTGTACAGGTGTCTCTGTTGGTGGTTATCGGTGCAGTACTGGGAATTACCATCGGTATCGGCTTAGAATTTTTGCTTCGTATACCTCTGGGCGACTTATTACCAACACCACTTCCTAGCTATGGTATTGAACCTGTCATTTTGGCGATTTTATCAAGCATTCTCATTGGTGTGCCTGCTCTTGGTATTCCGTTAATTGGCTTGGTAAGCACTTCGGCAATCAGCGTGATTCAATCAAGTCACCAGTCTAATGAAAGCTACAAGAAATACCTGTTGTTGCTAGTACCTATTATTCCAATGATGCTGATGTACGGTGACAATCTGTTGGTATGGATAGTTCTAGCGGGTATCGCTTGCCTGTTCTTAGTACTCGCGATTGTCAGTACGTTTGTTCTGCGTTTGGTGGGTCAACTGCCGACGTCGACATCTATGCGCTTGGCATTGAGCCGAATTAATCGCACACCATTAGCAACAGGGATTCAATTTGGTTCTTTAGCGCTGTCTTTGATGCTGTTATCGATCATATGGCTAGTGAGAAGTGACTTGTTGTCAGATTGGCAGCAAACTTTGCCCGAGAACGCACCTAATGCGTTTGCGCTGAATATTGCGAGCTATGAGAAAGACAGTTATCTCGAGACGATTGATGCAAACGAAGTAGAGCGTACTCAAGCGTTTCCAATTATACGAGGAAGGCTCACAACCATTAACGGCGTTGAGGCGGCGAAATACAGCGAGACCTCAGAAGAAACAGATGCACTAAGTCGCGAGATCAACTTCACTTGGGGAGATAGCCTGCCTGAGTACAATGAAGTATTAGAAGGCAGCTGGACACAAGAGCAGGGCGTATCTGTGGAATCCGATGTCGCAGAGCAACTTGGTTTGAAAATTGGCGATGATCTTTCATTCACAATCAACAGCCAGAACGTCTCTGCCAAGGTGAACAGCATCCGAAAAGTAGAATGGCGTGAAATGAAGCCAAACTTCTATTTCATTTTTACTCCCGATGTTTTAAGCGCTATTCCTTCTACTTGGTTGGTGAGCTTCAGATTAGAAGAGCAACACAACCAAATGCTCAACGAATTATCTCGAAATCACCCGACCGTGAGTTTGATGGACATTCGTAAAATGGGTAGCAAGATCCAAGAGTTGCTCAAACAGATTGTTTGGTCGATAACCGTACTTGCCGCGTTAGGTGTAGTGGCGGGGCTATTGCTTATCTTCACTCTGTTGCGACTGAGCTTATCTCAAAGACAACAAGAGATACGCTTGTACCGAACCTTAGGCGCGAGTAAGAAGCGTATTCTCAACACTATTTGGTGTGAATACGGGGTGATGGCGTTAGTAGCTGGCTCAATTGCTGCGCTAGGTTCTGAACTCAGTGTTGCAGGGGTAATGAACTTTGGCTTTGAGTTAGAACCTTCACTCCACCCAATACTGTGGATAGCGCTACCCGTGCTGACGTTTATCACATTGGCCGCGGTAGTGAATAGCTTAATCAAACGTTTGTTGGCACCAGTAAACAAGGATTTTGGTTAGTCGCTAGCAAGATCTAACCAAATGCTTAAAACGGTCTAAAAGTGACATTACTTATACTTAGTCGTTCACTATTTATAAGACGTCTCTTTAGACCGCTTTTTATTTGACCAATGCGTAGCACAAGTTACGAACATCGCACCTTAATTTCCCAATTTTTTAGTATTTTTTAAAACTAATTGCGCAATAATGCCGATTTAATGAACAGCGGTTAGTCCCTGTAAACAAAGGGTTTGCGCAACTTAGCAAGAACGTTATCAACAGTTATCCACAAAAACGGTGGATAACTTTAGGGATAAGTTAACATCTATGTTTTAAGAGTACTGAGGCAGCCTTTATGTGGCGTCACTTAGGACAAATGTGACGGTTATAATAACCTTTAAAACTCAATCTGGAGTTATTGAGTCAAGAGATTATTTAGGTTTTTTACATAGATATTAAATACTGCCTATCTAAGACCTTGATAAAAATGTGTTTTAATTCGTAGCAGAACAAAAGTAGAATAGCGGCAGTTAATCATATTCTACAGAACACGATGAACCACAACAAAACGGATACAAATCAGCCTTCTATTGCCATTGTTGGTGGTGGTATTGCCGGAACGACGAGCGCAATTCATTTTAGTGAGTTGGGTTATAAGGTCACTATTTTGGAAAAAGGACCGAGTTTGGTTAATGGTCCACCAATTTGCCACCTGCACGCTGGCGGCAATTTGTATCGAGATATTTCTGTAGAGCAGTGTCTTCAGTTGCTCACGCAGTCAATTGATACCGTCCGCTTGTTTCCCCATACGATCAATATTCGTCCGACAATTATCGCTGTTCCACACAGTGATGGTGGAGAGCCGTTGGATCTTCTTCCGCGCCTAAAGATAATCAAGAACGCTTATGCTGAGCTTGTTAATCAAGATAAAAGCAACCAAGTGCTTGGTAAACCGGAAGAGTATTACAAGCTGTATAGTAAAGAAGAGTTACTAGCACTTGCTACTCAAACACAGCCTCTAAAACCAATATCGCTTGATGAATGGTGTATTCCTTTCGCTAAACATACGGATCTAGAAACCCTTAAGTATCCTGTTGCTATGGTTCAAGAGTATGGTTGGAGTGTATTCCGCTTATCTGCAACCGCTCAACTCTCTTTGGGGCAACAGTCTAATTGTACCGTGTTAACCAACAGCCGATTACAATCTGTTGAATCGTTAGCGCAAGGTTGGTCTTTGACTTATACAGACGCTGAGAACCAAAGCTGTCACCTAACGACCGACTACTTGATTAATGCAAGTGGCTTTGAAACGGGCATCGTGGATGACTTTGTCGGTTCTAAGCAACAAAGGCTTGTTGAGTTCAAAGCCGCATACGTTACGCAGTGGCCGTATTCGCAAGAATGTAAGGAAGAGTGGCCAGAGGTTATCTTCCATGGCCCGAGAGGCACACCGCAAGGCATGGCTCAGTTAACACCGTACGCTGATGGTGTATTCCAACTTCACGGTATGACAGAAGGGATTACTCTGTTTGAGGGTGGGCTTGTTTCATCATCAACAGATTCATCACAGCCTCAGCTGCCTTCTAAGCTTCTTAAGAAAATCGTATCAGGTTGGAGTGAAGAGCAGCTCGAATTAAGAACTCGAGCTGCGATAACACATATGTCTCAGTTCATCCCAAGTTTCAGCTCTGCACTGGTAGGTGGTAAGCCTCTGTTCGGTGCACAGCAGATTCCGGGAACCGATCCGAGCTTAAGAGCTTCAGACGTTTCATTCTGTGGTGATCGCTATGCTCGACTTGAAGTCGTCAAAGCTTCCTCAACCTTAGAGGCTGCGCAAAAGGTCGCTGAGCATTGGTTTAATGTCGCAGAATCAGTATCGATTGAAGATACACATTCAGTGACAATGTCACTTAATCTAAGTGATATTGAGAATAGAGCGATAGATTTGACACAAGAACGCGGATACCCAGAAGCCCTTGCAAAGGTATCAGGCCAAGATCACGCTTAATACTCAGTCACAATCTACTACGCTGAACATCTTCAATTCGGCTTGCGCGATAGGTAAGCCGAATCTTCATTCAAATGCCTGCTTAGATACCGAAACTTATCCGAATGACATCTCTCTAGCTAATGATTCTTAGCTACATAGCAATTAGCACATAACACATCGCAAAAACTAGTAGCCGAAAAATTGAGCCCACTGGCACCACACATCTTGTAATCCTAAGCGATCACCTTTACTAAACGAGACTTCATGTCCAGGTTTGGCTTGTGCTAAGCGCGGTAAATCGACTCTGGCGACACATCCAATCTTCGGATAGCCACCAATAGTCTGTCTGTCATTAAGCAACACAATAGGTTGCCCATCTTGGGGGATTTGAATCGCACCTAAGGCAATGCCTTCTGACAATAGCGAAATGTCAGGCGAGTCCACGGGGTCGCCACTGAGTCGATAACCCATGCGATTAGAATTTTGGTCAACATGATACTGTGCGTTATACAAAGTCGCTTTTGCTGACTCTGAGAACAGCTCGCTTTGATAGCCTTCAATCACTCGCAGGTTCACTGGTAGGTTGTAATTAGGCGTGTATCGGAAGGTGACACTCAACGCTTTAAACGAGCGAGAGAGTTGGTGTTGGGTAAAAGCAATGTGTTGCCCTTGCTGGCATGGCTCTCCATCTTGCGTTAATCCACCAATTTTTTCACGAGTCACTGTTGAACAGCTATCAAGAGTTGATGGAACATCGAAGCCCCCCTTAACGGCTAAATACGCCCTTAGACCATTTATAGGTAAACCAAATGAGAGAACTTGCCCTGCAAAAGCTTGAAAAGTACGCCAGTTAGACTGTGGTTTGCCATCGAGCTTCGCTTGTAAATCGCCACCACACAACGCCATTTCGCAATCAAAATCGATACGTAACGCACATTGCCCAAGCGTGATTTCCAACGCTGCTCGGTTGACTGGGTTTCCGAGCAGGTGATTGGCCCAGCTATACGAGTAATCATCAACAGGGCCGCCTTGTGTCAACCCGAGATGAGCGACACCAAATCGTCCGAAGTCTTGAATCAAACTCAACGGGCCGGGCTTAATGACTGTCAGCGTTGGTTTGGCTTTAGTCTTAACCATTAGCGACACCTCCACTAATCTCCATAAACCTAAGTTCAACAAATTCTTGTTTTGAAATCGCGATGAAACGGACCGTATCACCGACATTAAGCAGAGACAGCGGCGTTTGCGTGGTATCAGCGTTCTTTAATTGGCTGTGATCAAACAGTGCGAGTGGGCAATTGCCAATAATATTCCAACCGCCCGGTGAGTCCGAAGGATACACCGCCGTTTTCGTATCCGCGATGGCGATACTGCCTTTCGGCACACTTAAGCGTGGGGTTGAATGACGAGGCAAAGCAAGCTCGTTGACTACATCAGACATAAACGCAAAACCAGGCGTAAACCCAATGGCACTGACGCTGTAAGTCTGTGAGGTGTGATGTTGAATGATCTCATCTAGCGACATGCCTTTGGCTTGATATCGGTCTAAGTCGAGTGCTGTTTCTGGTGAGTAATAAGCGGGAAGCTCGATAGTGTTACGCGTTTTACTAACACTAGAGAAGGACGAAATAGCATGACTCAACAAAGAGTTGAGTTGTTCCATGAGCTGATGTTCTGAAATTCTATAAGGTAAGTAATCGACCAATATTGTTTGGTAAGCCGGTGTCACATTCATCAATACAGATGCTAAGTGTTGACGAATAGCATCGGAAAAATGAGCCATGTACTGCGCATATTCGGCGCTAGATTGATTATTTGAAGGCGATAGCGTCAAGGTCACCAAAACGCTGCATTCCGCGACTGGCGCTATATTGAATTCAATTTGATTCGTCGTCATTTCGTTTCCATACTTTTACTTGCCTTTGATTTACTTAGTGTCTTTCATTTGCTTATTTGCTTATTTGCTTATTTGCTTATTTGCTTATTTGCTTATTTGCTTATTTGGCGTTTCTAACTTCCGTGTCCAAACCAATACAAAGCAATTAGACCTTACGAGCAATTGGTTAGGTGCTCGTAAGGCGAGCGATAAGGCCATGCGTCATACCAATCACACGCTTCATATTAGTTAAAAGCGTTGAGGTCTTGTCTGATTTTTCTAATTAATGCGATGGATTGGGGGTTATCACCATGAACACAAATGGTATCGGCTTCAATAGGCAGTCTTTCACCTTCAATGGTCGTGACTGAACCGTAGTTAATGATTTGCATGACTTGGTTGTAGATGTCGTCTTGGTTGACGTAAACCGAGCCTTTTTGAGTTCGCGGCGATAACTGCCCATTATTCAAGTATGCACGGTCGGCAAACGCTTCAAACAAGAGGGGTAAGTCATGATCGTCAGCAATATCTAGATACTGTTGATTGTCTGATGAAGAGAGAATCATCAAGGGGATGTTAAATTCAGCGACGGCTTGGGCAACGGCATTAAACACATCAATGTTCGCCATCATATCGTTGTAAAGGGCGCCATGAGGTTTCACATAGCCAACAGAGGTGTGGTGATAGCGGCACAGCGCTTGTAGTGCACCGACTTGATAACAAACTAGCTCACTGATCTCGTCCATGGTATGAGGAATAGAACGGCGACCAAACCCAACTAAATCTTGATAACCAGGGTGGGCACCAATTTGGGTGTGATAGTACTGCGCCAGTTTTATGGTCTTAGACATAACGTGCGGATCAGACGCGTGAAAGCCACAAGCGATGTTTGCCATATCGACCCATTCCATGACCGACTCGTCATCGCCCATCTTCCAATTGCCGAAACTTTCTCCCATGTCGCAATTAAGCAAAATCTTCGTTGTCACGTGGTGCTAACCCTTTACGTTGAGGTGAGTAATGACGGTCTTATAAATACCATAAATAAACAGTGACCTAACTCAAATTTTCGACACCAAGAACTGCATTTACTATGAGGTCACGGCATGTATCAAACCCGCTAAAGAATGGATTGTGAAAAATGCTTCCTTTCATCAATAACGTATAGAAACTATGGTTAAAGATAATTGAAAAAGAAGCAATCGACAAACAGCGTTCCATCTACTTTGTTTCCAGTTTATGGAGCAAACATAGGGTGATGAATCATATGGCGACATTGATGTAACTCTGAAGGTTGGCAATGAAGGAACGGCTAAGCGAAACGCACCGGTCGATTTTTGTTCTCTCGTGCGGTGTATCTGCCATAGGCGTTTGTGACTCAACCCTAAGCTGTTGTATCATAAGTGATACGTTAAGTGGTTTTAATTAAAGGTCGGCTAAACATGAATGTTTTAGTTACAGGTGGCATGGGTTACATTGGTAGCCACACAAGTATCCAGATGATTAACGCAGGTATGACACCTGTACTTTTCGATAACTTGTATAACAGTAAACCAAGCGTTTTAGGACGTATCGAAAAAGTATCTGGCGTTCGTCCTGATTTCATTGAAGGTGATATTCGTGATAAAGCGCTTTTAACTGAAACCATGAAGCAACACAATATTGAAGCTGTTATTCATTTTGCGGGCCTGAAAGCGGTTGGCGAATCTGTTGCCAAACCTCTCGAATACTACGATAACAATGTAAATGGCACGTTAGTCCTTGTCGATGCAATGCGTGACGCTGACGTAAAAATATTAGTATTCAGCTCTTCAGCAACGGTTTATGGCGATCCTGCTAGTGTTCCTATCACAGAAGATTTTCCCACAAGCGCAACCAATCCTTACGGTCGTAGCAAGCTCATGGTTGAAGAGTGCTTAACTGACTTCCAAAAGGCTAACCCCGATTGGAGCATTACGTTATTACGTTACTTTAACCCCGTAGGTTCACACCCAAGTGGTGAACTCGGTGAAGACCCAAGTGGTATTCCAAACAACCTAATGCCATTTGTATCTCAAGTTGCAGTTGGCCGACGTGAATTCCTATCTGTATTTGGTAGTGATTACCCAACAAAGGATGGCACTGGTGTTCGTGATTACATCCACGTTATGGATCTGTCTGATGGACACATTGCAGCACTTGAGAAAGTAGGGCGTAAAGACGGTCTTCACATCTATAACCTAGGTACTGGCAACGGTTCAAGTGTATTAGATATGGTTAAAGCCTTCGAGAAAGCGAGCGGCCAAGCGATACCTTATAAACTCGTTGAGCATCGTCCAGGAGATATCGCAGAGTGTTGGGCCGACCCAGCGAAAGCTCAGAAAGAACTGGGGTGGAATGCGACACGCACACTGGCTGAAATGACTGAAGATACATGGCGCTGGCAATCAACAAATCCTGATGGTTTCCCTGGTTGATTGAGTGATTTCATGAATAGTTAACGTACAAAAAGATGCTCTAGGGCATCTTTTTTGATCTAAATCGAATAAAAAGTGATTTGGTGGTTAAAAAGTATCATTCTGTATCGGTTGTTGTTATCATGCTCGCGAATTATATGTTTAATGTTAATTTTCTTTGGAGTTAATCATGGAACTAGGCCTAATCATCACTTTCATCATTGCTGCTGCAGTAATGGTTAAGAAAGAAATGGCAGAGAAATAATTTCACTTTACCCCTTTTTGATACAACTTTTAGTGAAATAACAAAAGCCAGCTTATCGTAAGCTGGCTTTTTAGTTTCTACAGTATTTTTTTGTATGGCTTTATTTTGGAACGACCTAGATCTTTAATGACCTAGGCCTTTAATAAACTTAGCTCAACAACGAACTAGATTTCTAACCAGTTAGAACTCGTAGTTTGCAGATATACCCCAGTTACGACCCGGTTGAGACTTAATATCGGTGTTGAACTTAGAATCGTGCCCACGGCCTGACATGTCATTGTACAGCCAATATTTTTTGTTTAATGCGTTGAATAGACCCGCTCGTAAGGTTAAATCCGTGACAGGGCGGTAATAAGCAGTCAAATCAACAACTGTGTATCCAGCCACGTTTACGTTGTCATCGGAGTTCCACTCATCTTTCGCAGCAACCATCTTAACATTTAAAGCTGAACCAAAAGTCTCGCGCTCGATTCCAAGACCTAGCGTACCCGTTAGTGGTGCTACAGAGTCAATGGATTTACCCGTAGATTTATCTTCACCATCAGCATAAGCGACCGCTAAACGAGTGTAGGTTCCAAATGGTGCGTCTAACAAAGTGTCTAGATTAATCGTTGAAGAAAGCTCTGCACCATAGATAGTTACTTTATCTAAGTTCTCTTTGGTGTATACGTCTTTACCGCCTTGTTTGCCCGTTTTCGTCTGGTTAATGAAATCAGAGTAATCAGTGTAGAAAGTGCTTAGTTCAAAGCGAGCATGTTCATTATTGCCACGAAGACCAAGCTCGTAAGAGATACTTCTTTCGGCTTTCAAGTTAGGGTTAGCTTCAATGATGGCACCTCGAGTATAGAAGTAGTAGAGGTCGTAAACTGAAGGTGCTTTAAACCCTTGCCCAACTTGACCAAATACCGATAGGTTATCATTGATGTGGTAAACTGAACCTAGCTTAGCTGTGACGGCGTCATCTTTATTCTTCTCATATTGAGTCTTGTAGCCTTCATCCGTTGATGGGTCAGCAACAAATGAGTCATAACGAAGACCGCCAGTTACAATCAACTTGTCTTCCATGAAAAATGCTTGGTCTTGAACAAACACACCCCATTGCGTTATTTCTGCATCAGGGATACCAGTGCTACCCGGTGTAACAGTGCCTCGGTCAAACTTATGGTCGTAGTTTTCGAGCTCAAAGTCATTCTTCAGGTATGTGAAACCATATGTGAATTCGTGATCCGCACCATCAATATTCACTAGCTTCGAAAGCTGTGTATCAACTTGCATGTTTACATCAGAAGCATCACGCTCACGAAGTCGACGTCCGTTGAAGCGAGTTGTATCGTAGTTTTTATTCAGAGTACTTGAGTCTTGGTAACTTAGAGACCAGTCTAAAGAGTCAGCAATTGAAGAGCTTAGCTTAAGCTGTTGTTCCAATGTTGCACGAAAACGTTTGTTGGTGTCTTTGTTGTAATTATCAGTATATACAAAGCCCGGCATAAGCTGATAGCCATTGTAGTTTAGCTCATCTTCATCATATTGACGTTGGTAATGCTCAACCGTAATACCAACCTTATTTGAATCTGATACATTGTAGAATGCTTTGGCTAGGATATTACTTAATTCCGTATCTGCTGGGTTCTCTGCACCACGATCTGGACCTTGAACTTCGCTTCCTGATGAATGAGTTTCTGTCTCGTGGCCTTGAGCGTATGTCGCCATAACGATCGTTTCTAACTTATCTTTACGCATCGCCCAAGAAACTGTGTTCTTGAACTGTTCATCTGCAGATGTATAGGTAGATTTGATGCCAAAACGGTTTTCATCCCCGTCAGTTCTAAGCATATCCTCTGGATTTTTAGTTCTTAGCAGTACTGCACCACCAATGGCATCTGAACCGTAAAGCGTAGAAGCAGGGCCTTTATTCACCTCTATGACACTTAATGTATCGACTTCGATCGCATTCGAATATTTACGTTGCTCAGAAGCGCCAGGGTTATATGGTGTAGGTTGTTGAACTCCATCTACCATAAGTTTAACGCGATCACCTTCAACACCGCGGATGTTAAAGCCTGAAATACCAAAACGGCCACCGCCTTGAGCTTCTACTCCTGGCGTGTATTGAAGAGCTTGCTTTATGTCGCTAGACATTTGATTATCTATGTCTTTTGCAGAGACAGACTCAATTGAGCTTGAAACGTCTTCTTTGTTTTGTTCGGTACGCGTTGCTGATACAACAACCTCGTCAAATAGGGCATAATCTTCAGCAAAGGCTGATGTTGATGAAAGCGCTAAAACGATTGAAGCAGAGAGTAGGGATTGCTTATACATCTGATAGTTACCTTAGTTCCATAATATCATCTTGATTTGCGAAAGATGATATTGGATCTAAATGATAATTACTATTATTTGCATTTAAATAATTTTCAATATTATCAACTAATTCATAATTAGCGTTATTAAACACATGTATTAAAAAGAGTTTTTCAGTTCCATTCACCATGTGAATGCTTCTCTTTTTGTGATTTAGATCTCACTTACAAAGTAGGAAAGTTATGCATAGCCTAATAACACTTGAAGCCTTACACATATTAGATGCCATTGATCGTCGTGGAAGCTTTGCGGCAGCGGCTAATGAAATGGACCGAGCACCTTCTTCATTGAGTTATCAAATCCAGAAGCTAGAACAAGACTTAGATATTATGATTTTTGATCGCTCAGGCCACCGTGCAAATTTCACGGAAGCGGGGCAGTTAATATTAGAGCAAGGAAGGATCATTCTTGGTGCCACTGAACAGCTCGTTAATGACGCGAGTATTCTTGCTAATGGCTGGGAGTTGGATTTAACGATTGCCTTTGATGGCATTATTCCGATTGCTAATTTCTTCCCATTAGTCGATGAACTCGGAAAAATAAGTAAAACTAGGGTTCGATTACAAGAAGAGATTCTAGCTGGATGTTGGGAATCTCTTTCAGACGGCCGAGCTGATTTATTGGTGTGCCCAAAGGTTGACACCATACCAAACGATATGAAAAGTGACATTATCGGTAAGATGGAAATGGTATGGGTTGCAGCATCGAATCACTATGTTCATAAGCGATCTGGTGATTTCGACCAAAAGGCGAGAGAAAGTTACAGGGTTATCGCAATTGCAGATACAGCGCGTGACCAACCTGCATTAAGCATCAATATTCTAGAAAAGCAGCCACGTTTAACCGTAACAAGCTTCCCAGCCAAGGTAGAGGCTCTAACTGCAGGGTTAGGGATCGGCACCTTACCGAATAGTGTAGCTAAACCTTTGATTGAATCTGGCGTTCTACAACAAATTTCGGGTACCGAACCACAGCCTATCGACATCGTAATGGCTTGGCGACGTAACAAAATGGGCGACGCCAAGTCTTGGTGTATTCAACACCTAAAAAAAACATGGGCGTTAAAGTAACGGCAACACCATATCTGCAGTGCCGTCTTCAAAACTGATATCTAGCTCGAAGCCCAGCTTCTGGGCTAGTGTCAGCATCCCTCGGTTGGTCGGCATCGTCATGCCCGACATCTGCTTGGTCTGCTTTGTACGACAGTAGTCAATAACCTTAGTCATCAAAATGAGGCCTAATCCGACACCTTTCAGATCGGAACGTATCAGAATAGCGAACTCTGCATCGGTGTTCTCTGGGTTAATCAACGCTCTCGATACGCCAATAATCGCGGGTACGCCTTGTTCCTTTCGAACGACCACAAATGCAATTTCTCTATCAAAGTCAATCTGAGTAAAGTTAGCCAACGCCTCATGATTGAATTCACCCACATCACTAAAGAAACGCTTGTAAAGGTCTTCTTTGGATACACGATGAATAAAATCAGCATGAAGCGGCTCGTCTTCAGGAAGGATCGGGCGTAACAACACCTCAGTGCCGTCCTTAAGTACGATATTCTCTTCCAATTCGACTGGATAAGGGCGAATCGCAAGACGTTCTTGAGGATCGCCTTGGTATGCTTTCAAGATGATATCGGCATCTAATATCGTGAACTTGTCACCATTGGCCAGTACTGGATGGATATCCAAATCATGTATTTCAGGGCAATCCACTACCATCTGAGATATACGCACCAACAATTCAGAGAGACCTTCAATATCAATCGGGTTAGGTAGTTTTTGCAGGCGAATCTTGCCACTTTTTATCGCCCGAATGATCAAGTAACGCGCCAGTGTCATATTGAGAGGTGGAAAGGCTGCAGCAGCGTCAATGGATTCATCCCATTCAGAACCTCCATGACCAAGTAAAATGATAGGACCAAAGGTTTCGTCCGTTGTCACTTTTACACGTAGCTCCTGCCCGCCGGCGAGTTTGGCCATTCCTTGAATTAACAAGCCATGAATATGCGCAGTAGGGAACGACAGTTGAGAGCGATCGAGAATCGCCTGAGCCGCATTGGCGACTTCATTGCTGTTTCTTAAATTAAGCATGACACCTTGCACGTCCGACTTGTGTGCAATGTCTGGCGAACGTAGTTTAACTGCGACTGGGTAACCAATCGTTTCAGCAATATGTACCGCTTCACTTGGATCAGAAGCTATCCAAGTTGGTAATACATCTAGGTTGAAGTGCTTGAAAAATTGGCTGTTTTGATGCGTATCAAGGCTGACTGTATCTTTATCCAGTAGTTGACGTTCTATCCAATTTTTTGCATCTGCTAGATCTTCAATATGGACTTTTTCTGCTGTGGTTGGCGTTTCCATTAACTGACGCTGGTTACGCCTGTACTCGACCAAGTGCATGAATGCGACCACTGAACTTTCAGGTGTTCGATAGGTTGGAAAACCCGCTTCGGTAAACAACTTTCGTGCTGGCTTTGCTGTTAGCTCGCCAGACCAATTCGTTAGAATGTTAAATCGCTTGTGGCGAGGATGCTTTTTAATGGCTTCAATAATTCGTTCAGCTGTTTTAGCTGAATGTGCGATCGCAGAAGGGCTGTGCATGATAAGAATCGCGTCCGCTTCATCACCATCTAACAAGATGTTTATCGTATCGATATAACGTTGCTCACCGGCGTCACCAACTATATCGATTGGATTACTCTGAGACCAACTCAATGGTAAAACCTTATTGAGTTTCTCTAGCGTATCTTCAGAAAACTCGGCAAGCTTACCACCACGGTCAAAAAGGGTATCCACCGCCATGATCGCAGGGCCGCCGCCGTTGGTCACAATAGCCAAGCGCTCTCCACGTAATGGCACTGAATGAGTCAGAGTCTCTACCGCTGCAAACAGTTCGTGTAAGTTCTTAACTCGCAACATGCCGCTGCGTCGGATCGCTGAGTCATAGATAATATCTAACGTATCGGCACCGCCAGTATGTAGCATTGCCGCCGCCCGGCCTTTAGCGGTTCGTCCGCCTTTTAACACTAGAATTCGTCTATTACGTGACGCAGCACGCGCAGCAGAGATAAAGCGCCTCGCATCTTTAATACTATCAACATAAAGCAATATTGCTTCGGTGTGAGAGTCGGTACTCAGATAATCCAACAGCTCTGAGAATTCTATGTCACTGCCATTACCTATCGAGATAAACGCCGAGAAGCCGATCTCTTTATCGTTCGCCCAATCTAGAATCGTTGTACACACTGCAGCGGATTGAGAAACAAAGGCTATTTTACCTGGCAGCGCCGTCACCGGAGAGAAAGAGGCATTCAAATTTAACCACGGAACAATAACTCCCAAGCTATTGGAACCAAGTACCCGAATATTGTTTGCTTTGGCGATTGCAATACATCTCTCATCAAATGTTCCACCGCTATTACTTTGCTGTTGCATGTCGGAGGAGAGCACAATAACGGAAGCGATGCCTTTCTCGGCCAACTCTTCAAAAATAGCCACATTGCGTGTCGCATTAGTGCACAAAATAGCAAGGTCAGGCACGATAGGCAGCGATAAGATGTTTTTGTAAGAGAGGACGCCCGCGACAGAATCGTATTTTGGTGTTACCGGCATCACCGCACCTTTAAAATCCCCGTGCAACAAATTGTTCATGACGATATATCCTGCGCGCGTTTCTTGTTGAGATGCACCAACAACAGCGATTGAACGGGGTTTAAGTAGGGGATCAAGATGATTCATAGACATATCCTAGCAATGCACGTAAGTTCATCGTAACTTACTTTTCATTCACGGGTTGATGGCAAATTCACCGAATTAAGATGAATAAGCAAACACTGCATAAAGTTTGTGAAATAGGTCACCCACTAATGGTGTATAATCTCAAAGTTAACTTGATTCTAAACCGACGTATCGGCATGATTTATAGTAATTATTATTAAGGATATAGAGCTTTCCATGAAAAAACTTGCAATTGTGACTTTGCCACTGCTCTTGGCTGCATGTGTATCTGACAACTACGTTACCAATGTAACGTCAGATAGCTATCAAGAAGAGTTCAAAACGGCTAAAGTTGAAGCTCCAGTTGTATCTCAATCTGAGCAGACTGCCGTTGTTGAAGAGAACGTGGTCAACGTTGTCAGAACCACACCTGTAGAACAAAAAATCACTCACACGACTAGAGCTAAGCCGGTTGCAACAATTACAGCTCCAACCAAGAAGCAACAAGACATGAACCAACGCTTTGGTTACACAGTTCAAGTTGTTGCTGTTGGCAGCCAAGCCAAAGTCGATTCTTTTGTAAAAATGCTACCAACCACTTCCCAGCCAATTTGGGAAAACTACAAAATGGTTAACGGCACGAAGTGGTTCACTGTACTTTACGGTGACTACGCGACACGCTTAGACGCTAAAAAGGCGATTTCATCTTTGCCGAGCAGTTTTCAAAACTTAAAGCCATTCGTTAAGAGCATTGATGATATCAAGAACTCTGAATACCCAACGCTTAACAAGTTAAACTAAGTTTTAAATCATAAAGAAGGAGCAAATGCTCCTTCTTTTGTTTTATGACGGTTAGTTTTGTTTAATAGTTAATCGCTCACTCCTTAGATGACGATTTTAGCATTCAAAACACTGTACCTATTTCGACTTTTGTTTATCATTGAAGTCAGTATTCCTAGTTTCAAGGACCGAATTTACCCATGAACACCACAAACATCCTTCTACTTTGCGGCGGTGGATCTTCAGAGCATGAAGTGTCGATCGTTTCAGCCAATTACCTTTTTGAACAACTTAATAGCGTTGCAGATTTTAACGTTGTGAGAGTTGAAATTAAAAACGAAGGCTGGTGTCTTGATTCTGGTGAGTTGGTTTATCTTGATATTAACGATCAAACCTTACGTGGCGACAACTTAGAATCAAAAGTCGATTTCATTGTTCCATGTATTCATGGTTTCCCGGGCGAAACAGGTGACATTCAATCACTGTTTGAAATGGCTAAGATTCCGTACCTAGGTTGTGGTTCTGAAGCAAGCAACAACAGCTTCAATAAAATCACATCAAAACTTTGGTACGACGCTCTGGGTATCCCAAATACGCCTTATCTGTTCTTATCCGACAACACTGAGCAAGCTCATGCACAGGCGACACAAGCCTTTGAAAGTTGGGGGAAAGTGTTCGTCAAAGCGGCTCGTCAGGGATCTTCCGTTGGCTGTTACCAAGTCAATCAAGCAGAAGAATTAAGTGAAGCAATCAACAAGGCATTTACCTTCTCTGATCAAGTGCTTATTGAGAAATCCGTGGTGCCAAGAGAGCTAGAAGTTGCCGCTTATGAAATTGATGGCGAACTACAGATAAGCAAGCCAGGCGAGGTGATTGCACCTAATGGCGCATTTTACTCTTACGAAGAGAAGTACAGTGCAGACAGCCACTCAATTACTGAAGTTGAAGCAACTAACTTAACCGATGAACAGCGTGAATTGATTGCAGACAGCGCCCGCAAGGTATTCACGCAGATGAAGCTTCGTCACTTGTCTCGTATCGATTTCTTCTTAACACAAGACAATGAGATCTACCTGAACGAGGTGAATACCTTCCCAGGTATGACGCCAATTTCCATGTTCCCAAAAATGGTTGAACATGACGGCCACAAATTCAGCCAGTTCTTAGAGAACTGCGTGAGAACAAGCATTTCTTAGTTCACCCAAAATATCTTAGCCGTTTTATATAACTCATTAGATAACAAATAGCGCCTTGAGCTTACCTGCCAAGGCGCTATTTGTTTTTAAGTCGGAAGTTTTTGGTTTGCAAAGTCAGTTGATTGACTAAGCAGTTTATTAACAATCTGCCTATAAAAAACCGTAGATAAACAAGCCGCCTCTTAACAAAGCCATCAGCTCATTGCCAAGGGATTAGTGCTTTAAACTTCATCTTCTCACTCTCAGAGGTACCCGAATAACCCACATATTGCGCAGGCATTGCAGGGCTGAGCCAACGACCAAAATCTTGGATTTCTCTCACCTTAAGGCCTTGTTTCGACAGTTCTTGTGCGGCACCTACACGAATAGAGTTCCCGGAGAAATGGTGGTTGTCAGCCAATTGAAGTAAGTCACTTGCTCTTCTCAATATTCTGTAGATCGACGAATCATCTAAAGGTTGCAGACTGATATTTTCATGTTTATCTATCGCACGAAATACAGGCAACTCGTCTTGTGTTCCAGTAAACGAAAACCAACGCTCAAGTGCGGCGCTTGCTACTCGCGATAGCCTATACACTAAATTTTTTATTGTAATCTGGTACTCATTCTCAACGCTCTCCACATTATCCATCGACAACGCCCTTAGTTCAGATCGCTTTAAAGCACACTCGAACATCACATTATAAATCGCGATATCTCTGATCTCTTTTAAGCTCGATTTCTCATGGGAAAGTAACGTGTTTAACTCCGTGAGGTGTGCGGATGTCATGGCATTGGTTTGTTTAGCGTCGCCAGCCATTCGAGATTGCAAGTGGAGCAGGGTAAAACGAACTTGCCTATGCTTGATTGGGTTAGCAAAGCTCAACACAGTATGCAACAAGCTAAGTGTTGCAGTGTAACGTTTCAAAGACGCAAATTTTCTTTCACTTGATTCAGTCTCAAGAAAACGCCGAACAGCAGTGATGGATGCTGGGAGTGTGTTGATACGATTTTTAGTACAGAACGAATGGTAGCGATTCCAATCACTGTAGATACCCAACAAGGAGTTTCGAGAGTACTGATATCCTGTTAACTCATCTATAATTTCAATTGTCGCGTGGCTGTTTAATTTTTCAACAAATGAATTAATTATCACAGAGTCCGATAAAATAGGGACTTTTTTTCTCAAATTACCGTACCTCAACAGGTGTTTTTGCCATATTATGCTTGATATCATTAGAAGTATACTTATGATTAACGTAATGAAAACAAAACGATGATCAATGGATATGGCAAATTCAGTTTACCGAGGCGTTCCTCTACAATCAGCGGATGCAAACAACACCGTTTGGCGTGCCAAGCTAAAAAACAACATTATTCAAGGCAATTTACCTGCTGTGAAAAAGAGTATTGATTGGTGGATTGATACTGCGACCCTTATTGACCCGAAAGAATTCACAGCGTTAAACAAGTCGAGGGCGTCTGGTGGTGGCTTAGCTGAAAACTTCCATGGTTACCAAATTAAAAATGATAGCGGTGAGCCTAACGCTTGGTATTGCATGTTTAACGGGCGCCTAATTAAAGGTGGCAAGATTGCAATCCAGCGTCATATAGAGGCTTTCTTACTCGCAAAACAAAAAGCAGCACAGCAAAAGAAGTAAAATTATGAGCCTAGTATATTCAACTGAAACAGGTCGTATTAAACCTGAAGAAGAGAAAGTCCAGCGCCCTAAAGGTGATGGTATTGTTCGAATCCAAAAAGAAACCAAAGGCCGTAAAGGCAAAGGCGTTTCTATCGTAACAGGCTTAGACCTAGATGACGCACCATTAAAACTCATGGCTGCGGAACTGAAAAAAGTATGTGGCTGTGGCGGCTCAGTAAAAGATGGCAACATCGAGATTCAAGGCGACGCTCGTGACAAGCTCAAAGCGCACCTTGAAAAGAAAGGCTACAAAGTTAAATTTGCTGGCGGTTAAGCTCTGACTAATGCCAGGGGTAAAATCGAAGATTATTATCACTGGTTATTAGGTATTTTATGGTAAATAGCCACTCTGGTTAAATACACAGTAGAATTCAGAGAGTACCGATACAACATAAAGGCAGGGCATCGCATAAATATACCTGCCTTATAAACACAGAAATCAATTTAACATAACGTACATAATACGCACCGATTGTACGTGAAATCTGAGGGGTTTCAGCACCTTAGTCCTTGCAGATTTTGCGTACACGCTCGTTATAGCTGCTTGAAATTCAAAATGTTTCCACATAAATACGATCATTAATTAGTTTTCGTCCTTCCATTTTCCGTTATACCTAGTTTTCGTCACTGTTCTTTTTTCCAATTTGACGATGGATTTCATCGAATTCACCGATGAAAATAGTGTTTTGTCATCGAAAAAATAATTAGACGGATGTTTGATAACTTGAAGGAGATCACATGCTCACGCCCCGTTTTGCCGATCTATTGAATCGCTACTTCGACGACATTCATGAAGCCGCCGCGTATTTTTACGTGCAACCGATCACGATCAAGCGTTGGCTATCTGGCGCGGTACCGGTCAATCCACTGGCCGAAAAATTGATGAACATTCACGCCCGTGGCTACTTACCGTTGGATCATCGCTGGAACGGATTTCGAATCAACGTTGACCGTGCGATCCTCATTACCCCCGAAGATCGGGAATTCAATCCCAAGGAATTGCTCAGTTTTGCGTACTGGCGTGACGAGCACCGGCAACTGGTTGAGCTCCACGGCAAAATTGAGTCCCCGAAATACTATCCAGCCAAGGAGCACCCCTTGCCATTTCGCGGCGGTCGACGTATGCCACCCAAGCCCTGGATCCCGGCCAAATTCAAATAACGGCGCCATTCAGAGCCAAAACCCTTGAGATAAGCTTCTTGACCTTAGGAACGTAGAACGTTATGACAACGATAATAGCTAGCCCGAACGTTTTCATCGCAGGCGACGCCATGTGGACCAGCCAAGTCAGCGGTTTGGAAGTCGACTGTGAGACGCGCAAACACGTTGTTTGTCTAGAACAAGTGATCTTTTTTTCGGGTGATGAGCACCCTATTATCCTCGCGCAAGCCGTACTTCTGGCTCTCATTTCTGACGAGGAATACATTCAGTTAGCCCAAGCGCTCGACGAACGCGATGAGATTGGCTTGATTGCGGTAACGGAAAACACCGGTGCGTTGATAGACATGCCCATCGGCAATAATGCGACCACCGGAGAGCTAATGTTTACGGGCTCTGGAGGCTTCCATGCGGCGACATTTTATCAAGATCTCGACAATCTATCTTGCCTGTTAACAAGAATAGATGCAGCGATGACGATGGCGTTCCACGTCGACGAGCAATCCGGTAACGGGATCCACAAGAAGGTGTGGCCTCAGCGCTACGACAACTTGTGTTATACTGACACCAGTTACCGAGAATACATCGGGGCTAAAATTGAAGAATATCATGAGTTCATCGCCGAATGGGCCTCAATGGAGGGAGACAATATGGCAACACAACTTCCCCGCTCTACAAACCGCACAGCGCCGGCACCAAACGCGCCCAAAGCGACCCCAGAGCGCATGAAAGAAATACTGGAAGCGTTGAGAAAAAAACAAAAGAAGCAGACTGAAAAACAAGAAGAAAACGCTTAAAAGAACGCTTTTTACACACTATGGTGGAACAGAAATGCCACGCGTTGCCTGTCACTCATAAACAGTTTGTTAGTTTTTGTCCATTTCTATGCGTGAACGTAGTTTTTTTACATCAGCGTCTAATTGGTTAAAGAAGTCTTCCATTTCTTGATATGTTTCAGATGCGAGCTTCTTGTAGACTTTTGATACTCGCTCTTGGGTAACATTGGAGTCATCCCCGTAACTATAACCTTCCGTCTTATCAGCTTCCTTAATATACTCAGCAGCGTTCATTCGAAGAAATGAGAACCTCTGCTCTAGTTCATTTGAGATATATAGTTGATTTTCAATAACTAAATCCCGTAATGATGAATAAATTGAATAGTATGCATTCCCCCAGTCTTCGACTTCTTCAGTAATGAAGTCTTCATGCATTTTTGTAGTATAGGCATTTTTTATTTTCAATAATTTGAGATAAGTTGACACTCTATTCTGAAAGAAACCTTGGTACACTTCCAAGGATATTCCATTAAACTCTTCTCTATTCTTTAGTTCCGCCGCAGCTTTAGTTTTAAAGCTAGAAAGTGCTAATTTTCCTTTAGATTTCAGCGTTAGCAACTCTGCATTATACTTTGCTGCAGTTCGCTTAGAAATTTGATCTAACCAAATCTTTCCTAAAAAATGAGCAAAGCCCATAACAATGACCGAAGCACCACCAAATGATGCTAATACGGAACCAATCAAATCCCAATACATATAAATATTTCCTTGAAAATAACGCCCGTTTAAGCAGATATAAACAGTTAGTTAAAATGTGTAGAACGGCGAGACTGAGCCAACTGTTTTAACTCTCTTGTTAGTGCAATGAGTCAACCTAGACACACTTAAGTTAATTCAATCCCAAAGAGCTAAGCGTTGCTAACATACACAAATTTATTGTTAGCTGATGAGTTCAATCTAGGCTCCTCACTAAAACACAAACCCAATGACTGCCAAGAAGAAAACATACCAAAAAACTCTGCCATTGAATTCTTGCAAATCCTCTGGCAACTTCCAAAATTGTATTACATCTCTTTTTATCAAATACTCAATCAGCGCCCAAAGCACTAACGCGCCAACGTAAATCCCCCACCCAAGTTTAGTCTCAGGACTCGGACACTCCCCCAAAATAGGACCAAGTACAAAACAGGTTAGAACCATTATAATTTTGATAATTGCGTACATAATTTCAAACTTTTGATTTCAGCCTAGTTAAGTCATTAGCACCGCCCCCTAAACCATTGCGCTATAAAAACTACATTCAACGCATAGTAAAAATGCCACGTGTTACGAATTAATCCTAAACGGTTCGATATATGGTTATTCCGGGCTCAGAGTTTGGCCCCAACTTACTGCTAAAAACGAACAGACAACTAACTAAAATACCTATCTCGAAAAGCTGACATAGAAAAGATGCTGTCTTAAACACCAGACCTGAATCCATCCAAGGCATCGCTATTTCAATTAGCACAGCGGCTAAAACCAAAGTATACCCAACTCGTTGATGCCATTTACCTAACACTCGCGAAAAGTGATGGAAAGCTAACAGATAAAACACCGAAAAAAAAGGCATTATAAACCAGGTGAGATACTCAAAAATTTCAATCAACGAGCTACTACCTTCGCCCAAAGTTGCCATTAGAATCGGGATAATAAAGTTGAGTAGCATGTAAAGAAACGGATATATAAGAATACCCAAGGCAAGATACCGAACTGATTTTTTAACTCCACTTTCCACTTGTGTTACCTTCTCTAGTTGGAGTGACGCATAACACCCAATTAAGTAGCTGACAACGCTACTAATACGTTCAAAATTACCACCAAAATCACTTAAACTGAACTGAGTTGAAAATCCCAAGCGTTGACAGTCTGCTTTAATTGCTTGTTGTTAGCTCTACGACTTAGACTGGACAAAACACAATTTATTGAAATTCATCGCCATGATTTTCTAATGTTTTAGTACCACACTCTAAACAAACTACATAGCGATCGATTAAATCTAGTGACGCTCCTGCTGGACTAGCCATCCCACCAAAAAAACCCGCAATAAATTCCTTAAACTTTTCTTTCTTACTATTGCCATATTTGGACGGTTTTTGCTTAATCAATTCTTTATGTTCTGTTTTTTGACCACATTTGTCGCAATACCTAGCACTCATTTTAACCTCAATTGTTGTTTTATAAATCCTGAGAATAATATCGAAGTAGCTGCGCATATGAATGAGAAGTGAATCACACATATGAACCAATACGCCCATTTAATAAGTAGAACTAACGCTTATTAGATAGAAAATTCTGCATTTAAAAACAGAGTTTTTCTGTCTAGTCTGATTTATGGGAAGAGATTATAATCATCAATCCTAGTTATAACAGTGATTTAAATCATTAACTGTGAAACTGGATGACTAAAGTGCAGATTGTTGTCTTAAGAAATACAGGAAGGGCCACTTCCCTAAGGAAATGGCCCTTTTCTTGATATGATTTATCGACGTTTCTTGTAGCGTTTTCGTGTGGTGTTCGCCCTAACCACGCGCCCGTTCTTGATCGTGTAACCTTTCTTAAGTTGGCCGTTTGGTCGGCGGCCTTTGCACTTGTGTCCTTTCATTCGGTATCTCCAGTTTTCGTATCCGTTGCTCTTGGTCTTGCTGCACTCGCTTTATCCAGTTGATGTCTGTTTTCAAAGCCGCAATCGTGCCAAGGCTTGAGACACAGCCAGTTATCAGCGCGATGACCAGTGTGTCGACAAATTCCATCATTTTCCCTTCCAGCGCGAGACATAAAACTCGAGAAGATAACGCACCATCGCGCGCATCCCAAGCGTATCAACTACAACCGCACCCACCACAAACCAATACGGATTCGGGATGCCCTGCAGCGCCTCAAAGCCTTGCTCAACATAGGGCGCGTAATTGGGGATAAACGAAAGGATAAGCGGCACAAACACCACCAAGAGAATGAACTCATCTTTGAATCCCCGCTCTCGAATGCTGACTTCATCGAGGCTACTGGCCTGCTCTTCGCCGCTTTGAAGTCGACGCACCCTCGCCTGATGCTTCTCGCTCTCAAGTTCGTCTTTGCGCTTAAGCGCTTCGGCTCGGTTTTGATTGTGTTGCTTATAGGCAGACACACCACCGGTCACGAGATTAACAAGCGCGCCAATCATGTGTACACCCGACGACTTAATTCAATGTGCGGACCGTCTTTAAGGCTCTTCCAGTCACCACCCCAAACAATGGCGACATTCAGCTCTCGCGCCGCTTGTTTAAAGGCTTTACTGATGGCGTCGTAGTACTTAAAGTCCCACGTCACCTTGTTGTTCTCATCGTAAGCCACGAAATCGATCGCATGGCCAGATTGGTGCCGGCTGAGACGTTTAGCCCCATCGAGCTGGCTCAAGCCCTCCTGATAGAGTTGGTATTGGCGTTTCGCCGTACGTAGGCCTTCTGTGATGCCAAAATCATACGGTGACAGCTCTAACGCTCGGCGCACGACTTTCTTTAAGTCGCCATGCACACCCAACATGCGGGTTTCGCTTCGAGCGGATAATACAAAGCCGCTGACGGTCTCATCGATAGTTTTCTTATTCATGAGGTACACTCCGGCCAGTAAACCACTGGCAAGTAACACTAGCCATCTCATTCGTCCTCCGATTTCACAAGGAGTCTCGAATGCAGCGTAACGCTGGCATCAATGTTGGAGACGGTTATCTCAAGCTTGGTCGCAGCTTTCGGTTTGATAAGAAATATTGGATAGCTATAAAAGAAATTCAAAGCAAAATACAGATGCAGTACACGAGAGGACACCCTCGTATTATTGGCTGCGGTAAATTGAATATGAACGATACCTGCTCTTGCCGGAAGTAAGGGCGGCCCACTGCGGCGCTGATTGTGCGGTGTTGCTTGCGCTTGCAAAAAGCGCTCAATACTCAAGTCTAACAATTCGACCTGGTTGGAAAGTGGGAACGTCGCCTTTCGATTTGAGCCGACAATGAATTTTATCTGATTGTCGTGTTTCGCTTCCACGTTCAACACGCCATCATTAGCGCTGACAATCTCAGGATTGGTTAATGACAGCATCATAGCGCTTCTCCTAATCGAACGACGTCATTCGAAGCCCCTTTCAGCGTCACCGCTTGATTGGTGTTGAGCATCAAATGCCCACCCGGGCGTAACTCCAAAAACCCTTGCACCATGACCGACGCTTTGTTGGTCGAAGCGGCTTGTAAAATGAGCGCCTTTCTCGCGGTTTTGCTGCGAATGGTCTGTGTTCGCCCCGTCAATGACAGAGTTCCATTGCCGATTTGGGCGAACGTCACCCGCTCCGGATCCGACGTCACTTTCAATTCGGTGTTGGTGATGGTCGCTTGCACGTCCAGTGACGCATTCCCAACCTCGACATTCACCGGTTTTTGAATACGTTCAACGGTCAACGGCTGTGTGATTTGGTCGACCGTCACCGGCTCGGCCACTCGATTGACATTAACCGGTGTTTGAACCTCACTAATCTTGGTAGGTGTTTGTATTTCTGAGACTTTAACTGGAGTGACAATGTCACTAACCTTAACCGCTTCTTGTACTTTTTGAACCGATACTGGCGTTTCAATCTGTGCCACACTCACTGGCGCTTGCACTTCACTCACCTGCACGGGATCCTGCACTTTTCTCACGTCCACCGGTTTTTCAATTTCACTGACCAACAGCGCGTTATTGACGCTGATTTTCTGCGCCTTGGTCATTATGAGTAAATCTGATACTTGGTATTCAAACGTCACCGCCACTGACTGATGATTGTTCAGCTCGAGCTTGTCAAAGGCGGACACATCAACGGTGTCACCACCAAAGATCTCAACTGGACGCATGGTATCGCCCTGCAGCAGTAACGAGTGCGTGGTATCACGCAAGATAAGGTACTTTCCGGATTGACCGGCGTTAAACGTCAGCGTTTGGCTGGGCTCGAGTGTGTGGGTCTGTTTCATGATGCGCGCCTTGTCATGACCACCCCAATGGTGACCATCGTGCCGATGATCCCAAGGATGAGGGATAATTTTTTCAACGTGGAATTGTCGGATTCATTGCTGCCCGTTTGCTCTCGCGCTTTCGCGTTGTTGGCTAAGGCAATCGCCGCTTTGGTGGTTTCGGTTTGTTGACCGGCCATCGATTTGATCGAATCAATGGCGTATTGACTGACTTCGGATTGCTCTTCTAGGGCTGACGTCCCAAAGCCAAAGGCTTCATCGACGGTGTTATCGACCACACGCAACGAGTTATCGACCATGTTCAAGGAATCTCCGACCACCGATTGATTGACTCTTAACGCTTGGGTACCAAAATCAAACGCTTCTTCGGCGGTACGTCCCGCAATGGCCATCGCGCCATGATCGGTCATGGTCAAATTGATGTCCGAGTCACTGACGCCCGACAGCATCACACCGGTATTGTCGCCACCGACCGCCGCACTGCTGCTGGTGTTTGTGGTCGTCGTGGTGTTGCTTTGACGACTTTTCGAAGAACTTCTTCCACCCATATCCGCTAACCTTATTTGTAAAACCCGTTCATCGCCGTGGCGTTCAATTTCCTGAACCGGTAACTTCAATCGTCTTGCAATGAATCGCTTGGCACCCTCACGATAAAAATGCGCTCGCACCGAATCAAAGCCATGCTGTTTCGCATGCTCGACGGCGGCCAATGTGCCGGTGGCCATGTCGCCCGCTAACCCCACCACAACCAGCTCTTTGGTGTGGTTTTTCAGCCTTTCACCACGCAACAACATGACAGTGTCACTTATTTGATACGTTGCCTCTAAGCCTTTTGTGACTTGGGTTTGTGCGTGTTGGTAATAGTCTCTCAGTGCTGGTTTTAGCCGTTGATGGACGTGCGCCCACTTTGCTGGCTGTAAGCTATCGTTTAGATAACGCATACAAGGCAAACAGCGCCATCAACACAATGAACCACCACGGCATACCGCGTTGCTCACCGAGGCTGATGTGCCCGCCTTCAAACCCACTGTTATTCGTGGTGTTACCCGAGGTGCCGGACGTAGCGGGTCCTGCTGCGCCCCCTTGAAGGCCACCGCCACCGGTTAATGATGTCAATGATCCAAGCATCAGCGCCCTCCTTTGAGCCACATCAGTGACCCGACCAACAGCACCACAAGCAACACTTTATTGAGTCCTTTGCCGGCACTCAGCCCAAACAGGCTGCCGACCCCAAATCCACCCAATCCCCAAAACAGTAACGGCATCACCGTCTCCTTATCGTCGAAACGCCAGCGCGCCCAATATCAAGACCAGCAGCACACCAACCCCACCTCCGACGTACAACATCGTGTTGTCTTTCTGAGGTTGAGCTTGCGGCGTGGTCACCGTATTCCCCTTGTTATCCACTTGAGGATGATTGGGTTGCTGCGTCTTATCAGGGTTCGTGGATTGGTCATGAGTGGGAAACAGCCAGTCGGCGTTTTCCCCGACCGAATCCAATGCGCCCGCGCCAAACTCCAACAGATCATCAAAAAAAGCGTTCATTGGCGCTCCTTAGGCCGCGCCGCTCTGCAACATTTCCGGTCGCGTGACTTTCACTGACTCCACCAAGATCGGGATTGAGCCTGGGACATCGGTGGTGGTCACGGAGAATTTCAAGTTGGAGCTGTGCTGCGTCGGAAACAGTTCGTCAATGGAGAACCCACGAACAATCGGGTCAAAATGAAAATAACCGTCTTGTGGCGTGCGCTCATTGCGTTTCGCATTGGCTTCTGAAATGAAGGTGTTGGCTTCGTACTCTTTGACAAAGTCGCGCTCAATTTCCAATTTGCTGATCTTATCGTGCATGAAATGCATGCGACGAATGCTGATGAGCGGACTCGTCACCAAGTTGGTGAACTCGTTCTCGCCCTGTGCATTGGCTGGCATGGTTTCGCGTTTGATCATCGGCACCAAGACACGCATCGCTTGAGAGTTGCTCACCCACGCATGCACTTG
Source organism: Vibrio sp. FF266 (assembly GCF_041439695.1). Classification (NCBI taxonomy): domain Bacteria; kingdom Pseudomonadati; phylum Pseudomonadota; class Gammaproteobacteria; order Vibrionales; family Vibrionaceae; genus Vibrio; species Vibrio sp. FF266. The sequence continues at coordinate 5,407 of NZ_JBGOOO010000015.1, read as the reverse complement.
GATAGACAGTGGCGTCGCGTTGGCCGCCTTGCCTTTGAATTGAATATCGAGGTGAATATTGTCACCCAGTTCGGTGACCAAACCGGTGTAACGCACCCCATTTTTGGTGCGCGCCACGATGTCACTGAATGGGATCACAAAATGCCCCGCCGTGGCGTCTCGCTGCTTATAGCGCTCAAGCATCACGAGCTCTTCACCGGTTAAGACGTAAATCTCTTCGGCGTTAAGCGTTATCGCAATGCGCTGCATGTCCGCGGCGCTGGCGTTGGTTTCCAGTACCAACTCGTGGTACGTCGGGCCATTAGGGATAGGCAATGTGCCTTTTTGTCCCCACGACGCGCCAACCATTGAGTTCAATTTGATTGGTTTGACTGACATCGTATTCCCCTCTAAAACCAGCCCGAGCGACCCAACAACTTATCGAGGCCACCGACTTTATTATTCACGGCAAAGACGATCGCACCCGTCGTTACCGCGGCAATTCCGGCGACAATCGCCACATTTTTCACGTTCAATCTCATGGGAGTTCCTTTAGAGTGATTGATACTGATAACGTGGTGTATAGAGATGAAAATGACCAGTGCCTTTAACCTGTTAGGTTAAAAGTTAAACCTATTAGGTTACCGTCATCGTTTGGGGTAGATTTTTCCTTGCTCCCACTTGCCTAATCCCGGCGATTTTAAGATGTAATCTGCGAACTTTTTACGCCCTAAATGCTCCCTATCAACGCAGCTTTGCAGCCCCAGAATGGCCTCTATGGGAATATCAAAATAGTCCGCAATGTACTTCGCATTGCGCCGTGAGCTGACCGCGCCGACGTACACATATTTGGATTCATCGAGCACCGTCTTGGGGACTTCTTGTCCGCGCTGAAACGTGGCGTGCATCACCAAGCCAAAGCCGCGGCCACCCGTCCAGAGTTCGCCGGCTAACCCATCGAGCTTTGACGGTGTATTGGTGAACTTGGCCAACTCTTCAATCACACAGTGGAGCTTTTTCGGATGATGGCCATCGCCCAATGACCAGACCATGTTGGCAAACAACTCGAGGTTTTCTCGGGTTCGCTCTTGCTCAACCAGAGCCAACCGAAACGCGGCCTTTTTCTTTCGGGCAAACCACGCCTTGTGGTAGAACTCATCAAAGCTGTGGCACGCTTGCACACGGCCGCCTTTGAGCGGCGCCTCGATGTGTTCGCTGTACGGATCGAACATCACCACTTGAGACGAACGCTCAATGAAATTGAGCTGACGAATGGCGGTGGTTTTGCAGCTGCCCGTGGTGCCCATGTAACAAACGTGCTCCGCATTGTGGGCGTTATTCTTGTTCACTGGATTGGGGAGCTTCACTGTCCACCTCCTGCGGCGTCTCGGGCTCAGTTGTCTCCTGAGCCTGTTTAAGTTGGCGCACTTGTTTGGCGCAACCCCCAATCAAGGTCATCGAGGCCATGGCAAACACAAACTCGCCTTGATACTGGCCGAACCATTTCAAACCGGCGGGTCCGTACTTCTGCAGCATGGGTGATGCGGCGTCTAACCACTGGTTACCGGCTCGGGTGTCGATTTCAAACGGCACATCAAACACACTGCCGACGGTCATCTCCACAACACCTAAGCCGTAAGAGAGCATCATGCGCGCATCTTCTTCCCCGAAACCCAATGGCTCCGGCGAAGCGTCTTGAGTCTCTGACGGCTCGGCCTCGTCGTGCTCTCGGGCTTCACGTAAGGTTTCTACCGCTTCAACGGCTTGTTGATCACGTTCATCCAGTTCGTTCTCCACGGGCGTGAATGGGGCTTCATTGCTCATGCGTGACTCCTTTTTTCTTCGTTAAACCAAACCACAACAACGCACAGGTGCTTAACAGCAACAAGAATGACCAGCCTAATCGGGTAGTAACCGGCGCGGGTTGGTTATCTTTGGGTTTGTCGGGATTGCTTGAGCCCTTATCGGGCTTGGTTTCGTTCGATTTTGGGGGCTTAGTTGGGTGAGGCTTCTCATTGATACTGTTTTTATAACCAGTGGTCGCTTTATCTGGACTCGATACCATGTGGTTGTGTAACCAATCTTGAAACGGTTTACCCGCGCTTTGGTTGGTTTTGCAACTGGGGCAAATGGTATAGAGCTGACCGAGGCGGCGCTTATTTTTAGGCGGCTCACCGCCTTCGATGAGCTTATGCTCGCCAACGGCGTGCACGGTGCAGATCTCATCACAGCCATGCGTTGGGCACGCGATGTAACCTTTGACGGGATTCTTACTGGCCATGCTTGGCCTCCAGTTCGCTCAAACGAAGATGGAAATTGTTCATGAGGGATTTCAGCAAGTGGATGGTCGTCGCCACCTGTTGGCTGGCTTCTTCGGCCGCTTGGATCGCGACAAGGGGTTTCTTAAAGGTGGGAACGGTGCTCCAGTCTGGCGCCGCTTGGGTCAGCGTTTGTTCAACGAGCTCAAGCTCGCTGACCAATTGTTGGTAGCGCTGTTGATGCATTGTCATTGTGTTGTCCTCTGTCTCTCGACGTTGGTGTGTCCCTGTCTCTCGACGTTAACTAATAGATTATAACAATTAAAATGTAAAACTTAATAGGTTTAAGTAATTAAAATGTGCACTTCGATTTCGCCTTGGCTTTCCTAACAGGCCGTCGCGAAGCGACTCACTGGCCGTTGCTGTGCCAGCATTTTCGGTGTTTATCGCCATGCTACAACACCTCTCGCGCCTCTAGGCTCCAGCTCGCTGGCGGGCTCGATGAGCCGCTTCCTTATAAGTTATCCCCGTTTTTCACGGGGTAACAGTAACTCTCCCTTACATCTATCTTTAGATAGATCATTAGTCTTTAGACTATGCGTTGTGATCTCAAAGACTGAATTCATGGAGTAGTTAACGCCATAAAACACCGGTTAATGAAACGGTTATCCACAACGGCATGGTTGCCGCGTTGAATCGATGAAATTTGATAGGAATAGAGACGAAAAACCCCGAAAAATCGGGATTCAGGCGGATCGAGGGACAGTTTGAGCTTTGATCTTAAGGCACAGGGCTGTAATGACGTTGAGTGCTACGACGGGCAAACTTACGCAGTAACGTGATCGGTGTGAGGAGGTAACGGATGTGTACGCCAGTTGAGGCGGCCATTTTCTTGAGGTTCTTAGTCGCAGCCTGTTTGGCATTCGCGTAGGCCACGTTTAAACCGAGATCGCGAAAATACTTGTCGGTGATGCGCTTGATGGACGCCAAGCCGTACCAATCGCCATTGATGTTCTCTCGTGGCTGCTTTGAAGTGATCCAACCTCGGTCTTTCGCGTAACTCACGCACTGTTTGACGCGCCATTCCGGCAAGCCCGTCCCTTTGGCCACATTCGCCCACGTACGCAACAAGAACCCTTTTGCCGTCACCACGCCCACTTTGCTGGTACGAAACTCGAGCTCACTCACCAAGTAGTCCATCACTCGGCCAATATCGGTTAAGTATTGGCGTTGTGTCGATTTGCCCGAGCGTGACAACAGGTAGTCATATTGTGAGGGGTTCTCGAGTAACTTTCTCCAGCGATCACGATTGAGCGCGGCCAATGGCCGCGCACTTCGTTTGTGTGGGGAACGTTGATGCTGATTCGTCTTCATCACTCTTTGACGCGCTTTAGGGTCTGTTGTTATGGTTTTTGAACAACGGTTTTTGACGTTCAACGATTTGTCTCAGCGATACAATCACCAATCTGACACTCGACGTTAGCTTGCCTTGTTTGGCCGCTTGCTCAGCTGCCGCTAATGTCTCATCCAGTTTCGATTCTTGGTTATTCATCCCGCCTCCAAACATTGATATCTCTGCTCTACCTCACCCTATATGACTTTTCTAATACGGGAAATGCGTATCGGGGATGGTAATTCGACGGATTCTATCTTTTAATCGTTTGAAAGGACGTGGATGAACATGCAAGTTATCAACTATACAAATGCGCTTTTGAATCGAGTTAAAGCCAAGTACGAACTGACCTCAGAGTACCAACTGGCGAAGAAACTCAAGGTTAGCGAGAAGAGGCTCTACAACTGGAGAAGAGGACTATCCGGTATGGATTGGGACGTGGCGTTCCACATCGCTGATATCTTGGGTGAAAGTGATCAAAATGTCGTGTTTGGCTTGCTGCCTAACAAACAGAAAAATAGAAGAGTAATCAAGGTTTTAAGAGATAACGCACCCGATTAAAAAGGTGCGTTTTTACTTTAACCCCACGTACATAATACGCACTGTTAGCTTTTAGAAAGCCAAACAATACAAACTTCGTTTGTTGCTCCTTTATGCTCTACAAGCAAGCTTATAGCAGCAGAAAGCGAGCTTAACCATAAAACCATAATACGCACTAAGGCGTAAGTTCTTTCTGGGGGCTGTCTAGCTGCTCTTGAGCCTGAATCTGTGGGTAGATTCGCATAAAGCTGACCATTCCCTGTAACTCTTCAATCTGGTCATTAATATGATCATGCAAATTGTAAGCTATCTCTTTGGGACAATCTCCAGTACCAAGGAAGATTGAAATATTAGAGATTTCATTAAGCTTAGATTCTAAGTCTGATAGCGTGTATTCTTTAACTGTCATAATCAACTCCGTTTCAGTTGGTTGTGGTTAAAGCCCGTAGCTGTCTCATCAGTTACGGGCTTTGTTTTAATCAGTAATAATTGGCTCTTCTTCCGTTAGCGTTCGTAACGATGATTGGCAATTAGGACACTCAATCTTAGATAAGAATCCACTAATATAGACTTCCTCATCCCAGAATAATTTATAGCAAGACGTACATTGATATTTAGGGTCATCTTCACGGCTCACCATCATAAATCCACCCTTATAGAGAATGGTACGCTTAGGTAAATTCCAAATCATAAATCCAGCTCCAGAGGTGTGATGATTTTGCCGTACTTCTTTAGCTCCACAGTGCCAAAGTTATTAACGATATAAGAAGAGCTATGAAAGGTATAAAATCCGGCTTCATAAGGTGGTTGACCTTCTTCCAGTTGAACCTTCGTAAGTGTTGGGAAGCGACCTTGTAGATGTGCATAAGCATCTTGTTCGTAAATCGTACGTGGTGGCTTACCGTCTTTCCCTGGCATGGTTCTAGGTGTGACCTTTACGTCTTCTTTGAATACTTCGATTTTTAACATTGTGATTTCCTATGCGTAAGCTTTGAAAGGTAAAATATTGGTTTCGGCTACAACTGGCATTTTGTACCAAGGCGGAATTTCGAGTGGCTGGACTTCGATAATTTCAGAGCGTTTAAGTGTTGGACACATACGGCTAACATCGAATTGTTGACCGATATCGATACCAATCGCTTTTAGACGTGCTTTGTGAACATAAAAATTGGATAGAGAAAGAATGATCTGCTCCAGTAAGACTGGACACCGCATTAAGCGACATATTGTTTTTCAA
>NZ_JBGOOO010000014.1:0-112462 GCF_041439695.1 Vibrio sp. FF266 | reverse complement strand
AAGAGTATGGCTTGCACTCGCTTTACTCTGCCGCGCAGCGGCTTCGTTCAACAAATGCATCAACACGATTTGCTACACTCGGCGTTGTCAGTTTGCCTTTAATTTCAGTGATTAAGGCAGTAAAATTCAGCTAAGCCTGTTTCGTAGCAAACGTGTTATGCAGGCGTTATAAGCCTCAGAGGATATATGAAATTATTTGATTTCCTTGAACAAATGACGAAAGAGAAGTTTCCATTTCAAGTCAACTATATTGAATGGTCGAGTTGTATAGATGTAGAAGTTAATGCATTTTCCGAGCGTTGGATCGTTTCATTTGATGAAGATGGTTTTGTTGATTTCAGCATCCTTCAAGCCATAGATGTATCTGACAATGAAAACGCTGAGCGTCTAAAATCGTTATTTAATCGCCCTCAACAAGCATGGCTCGATGCATCTAAAGATCTTGGAATTGAATTTATATCACCATTCAAATTTCTAGGGACGGATGACCGAGAATACGAAGTGACAGGTTTGCTACCTCAATTCGGTTGTCAAAATGGCACTCTAGTTACTTCACGAAAAGATGACGATGAATCTGTATTTGAATCAGAAAAATTGGTTGGTTACTACAGTTCTGGTCTAAACCCCGCGTCGTACGACCAATATAATCGAGGTAGGTTTATAGAAACGTTGAAAGACTGGGGGTGGATATCGGGTGATCCTGAACCTGAATGGCTTGGTGAATAGGCTTATAACAAATTGCTCAAGATGGACTTCTAACGCTTGGCAGTTTTGGTTCCAATGAGTGTTGTGTTTAAGATGCGTTGCTTTAGGTTAAGTGTTCGTTATCAGCCACTTAGCAAGGCGTTATATCAATTTAGGGATAGGTGCAAAAAATAATGAAACTATATGAAAATGTAGTCATTGGAAACTTTCTTTATGGATTAGGCTACTCTGTTGGTGCTAAGAAAGGCGGAAATGAGGTTTTGTCAGTCGTAAACCTGCTTCAACAAACACCGGCAGACAAAGAGCTGGGTGATGTACTTTTAGAATTTCCTGGAGTTGTAAAACTCATAGAGTTTAAAAACAAAGCTGGCAGCTTAAAAAAAGAGATGCAAAGACACTATCAATTAAAGTCTGCATTGGGAGAAGGCCACAAAAACATTTCTTTGTCTAAGAGTATTCATTGGTATGTTGAAACCGAGCCTTTAAATGATCTCTGTGTAAACAATATCAAACCTTATCTGGATGCCTTTGATAGTAGTGTTAACGATAGTTTTACATTAGAAACTTTTATTGAAAAAACTGTAGATGATGTCTTTAGTAACGATACCACTTTTAGCAATGATGACTTTAAGGACTATTTGAGTTTGGTTGCTAGGTGCCAAGGTACAGGAGAGGTGGGGACTGGAGGTATAATCATCGCAGTTTCTGAGAGTGGGATAAAGTATTTCCAGTTTACGGACATTATGCAGCTCAGATTACAACATAAAGAATATGTGAATGAGATAAAGAATCAATTAAATAAAAGTATAGAGGTTAAAAAAAGTATTAATAGAACCAAAGGTTTCGATATGGAGATCAGTCGATAATGGAGAGGTTGGATAAGTTATTTGATGCAGCTGCTAATTTGCTTGCTGCAAGTGAGAAAAATGAACAAAAATTTTCTAACGCAATCGCGTCAATTGAAAAAACTAACCGGAGTGTTAGCAGAGTTGAGTCAGAGGCTAAAAGAACAATAAGAGAGTCTACCCAAAATGCATCAAGTGAAATATCGGATAAGGTTTCAGAGCAATTATTTAAAAAACTTGAACATGCGCATGTTAAAGCAGAACAAGCAGCGTCCAGGTATGAGAAAGCAAGCAGATACTCGGTGTTAAAACTATCTTTCATTATGCTTATGTTTTTAATTGGTGTTGCAGTTAGTATTTGGTTTCTATTTGTCAAAGATATTCCCACCATAAATGAGATTAACGAGCTAAGAAGTGAGAAAGCGCAACTTCAAGCTCAGATAGAGAAGCTTAATCAGTATGGCCACATCACGAGTTGTGGTGGTAATCTGTGTGTTTCTGTCGATAAAAATGGCCGTTATAACTCTACTGATGGCAAGGTTATTTATTATGTAATAGCCCCTCGAGATAGTAAAAATTGATATAACAAACAATTTAAACAGATTCGTAATGTTTGGCATTTTTGGTTTGAATCAGCTTTAGTGATTAGGGCACAATATTCTGGTTAAGTGGTAGCGTTACTCACTACTTAATTGGGCGTTAGTTGCTCATGGAGAATCATGGAAGAATTATCAGGTGGAAGAGAGTCTTCAATATTTCGAGATGGCGATGTTGTTTATCGACCAATTCAGCCTTGGAGTACTACGATTCATCGGTTACTAGAACACCTAAAAGAGTCTGGATTCAATGAAGCACCTCAGTTTCTCGGTGTTGAGGGTGATGAAGAGAAGTTAAGTTTTGTAACTGGTGACACATTCAATTACCCGCTAACGGGTGCTATCGCCACACAAGAGGCTTTAGTGTCAGCCGCTAAATTGCTGAGAAAGCTTCACGACTCAACTGAAACACTCGTTAGTAATATTGAACCTAGTCGCTTGCCTTGGATGTTAGAACCTCGAGAGCCATTTGAGGTTATATGTCATGGTGACTTTACCCCTTATAATGTAGCTCTCGATGGTAATGTTGTGAGTGGCGTATTTGACTTCGACACCTCACATCCAGCACCAAGGATTTGGGATTTAGCATATTCACTTTATTGCTGGGCTCCGTTTAAAACGGACAGTGTCGATAGGTTAGGTTCAATTGAGGAACAAACTGCAAGAGCTAAGGTATTTTGCGACAGTTATGGAGCTTCGTCGGCTCAGCGGGAACAACTCGCAGATTATATGGTTATACGCCTAAACGCACTAGTCAGCTTCATGCGGCAAGAAGCAGCCAACGGTAGCGAACAATTTTCTGAGAACATCGAGCACGGTCATCTTCAATCTTATCTCGATGACATAGAGTACATTATCGATAATAAGCAAAAAATTCAGCGCGCGTTGTGCAACTAACAAACGTTTGGTATTTTCAGCTTGGTTTAGTTGAGTGTTTAAGGTGTTTTAATTGAGTGAGGTGGCAGGTTTGTTAGCCACTTAGCTAATCGTTAGCTTAAAGGGACGTGAAGCTATGGATATTATTTCAATAATCATTTTCGTTTTATGCGCAACATTTGTGTTTCCTGCCTCGTTTGGTTTGTTCGAATTGAAAACTTCAAAGCTCAAAGCAATCATCGAGGTTGAGGGTAATCAAATAACGATCCGCAAGCTGGCTGTGGAACGATTCCTTAGCTTAAAAGGCAGCACGATATGTACTACTAGCATTGTCCGTATTCAGTTTGTGAAAGACCCGATTGGAGGGACGTGCGTAACTCTGTTCAATGAATCCGATGGAGCTTTGGACTTTTGGGTTCCAGAGCACTTAATTAAAGGTGTTAAAAGTGAACTTGTGAGTGCTTGCCCGTATGCACAATTCGTTGAAATTTAAGCTAACTAATAAGGATTGAGGTATTGCGTAGCCAACACTAAATCCCAAGTGTTGAATAAGCCCGAAGCCACTTTATTAAGTAAATTGCGTAATTTAGTTTGAAGGGCACATCGCTTTGAGGTTTTTCTCAAGGCAAGCGAGGCCAAGATAAGGTTGCGATAGCAATCTTATTAACCAGTTAGCTATTTTTCGTTTCTTTCGTCGTTACACCTCCTCTATTTTGGTTCATGCCATTCTCCTTATTATCAAATGCCTTTCGACGAACCGCACGAGAATAGGCATCAATAGTTGCAGGTCGTTTACCTTGCAGTTTAAGGTTAGTAAGGTGTTGTTCATAAGGAGAGTTATAGCGTTACAAGAGTATGGATGGTAGCTGTTTTACTCTGCCGCGTAGCGGCTTCGTTCAACAAACGAGTATGGCTCAGACGGGCAAGGATATTTTCGATCACATCGAATCAATATATTTTCTTCATATCTCGATAAAAATTTTCGTGCGAGCCGAGAGCTATTAGTTCGAGAGTTACAGTACCATCTTCATAGCTATAACCGAGCAATGTTAATTGCTTAACCATCTTAAATTTATGCACTCTCAAGAAAAACAGGTCACCTTTCTTCTGCTCACCAAGATGCGGATCTTCCATAAGGGCTCGAATAGCATTATCTAGATCCGTTTTTTGGTTCTTGTGTAATTTCTTGACCGCCTTCTTAAAAGTAGGTGTCTGAAGAATGTTGGTAATCTTAGTCAAAAGAGTAAGCCTCTAATTTACCAGCTTCCTTCTCAGCTTTTGCTATGACTGCTTGCTTTACGAACTCATAAGGTAGATCAGGGTTGTCTTCCATCATTTTCCCGATTTTAGCCCAGTGCTCAATTTGTTTTGGTGTAGTGCGGTTTAGTGCTTTAGCCATTATCGCAGCCTTATCAAAAAGATCTTGGTCAATACGTACACTTGCAGTAGCCATAATATGTCTCCTAATTTAGTTTGTATTTATATTGTAGTAAATCGCCACAGGTGTTGCAAATTGCGCCATGACAAGCATTTAAGCAGACTGTTACGCTTGTAATTTTCTACTTGGATTAGTTTCAGTGATTTCGGTCGTAGGTTTGAGTGTATAGGTAGTGTTGTCAGCGACTCAATTAGGCATTATGTGCTTCAGGCAAATTATCTTATGGAGGCAATAATGAAAGATCCAGATGTCGAATTTTCCAAGTGGAAGCTAGAGAGGAAAAAAGGGAGTCTCAGATTTACTGCTCGTACATCATTTCCAGCAATCTTAGGCGTGATGGTAGGTCGAAGTATTGAGCCGTTGTTTATGTCAGAAAGTGTTTGGGGCTGGGCGCAAACTACCGATGTATTGATGAGTGGTTTTTGGGGGTCGATAGGTGCTATCCCGTTAAGTTATGCAATATGGTGTTGGCGTGAGAAGAAGTATAAACATCATGTCGCTAATCTTCAGCAACGGAGATAACAAGCATTTAAGGCGGATTCTTATATGTACCTCTGGCCAAATTTTATGCCTGTATTTCTTAGCATCAAGCGAAATCGAAATTAGTGGAATTAATATCAAACTAGACTTTGGAAATATTCCTACAGGCGTTTAAAGCAGCCTAATGCTGGCCCTTCCTTTCTGCTCAAGATTGGATTTCGTGTTAATAGCGCTCTGATTTACTATTGGGTAATCGTGTCGCTCACGTCCTTTATACGCCTTAATGTTCTACCCTAAGAAGTAACACTTTGTGGAGGTCTGTGTGAATATCAAAGAGTCTGATTGGAAAATCTTTTGCGAGATAAAGAGAGAAGCTGCGCAACTGTTTTGTACTCGTCAGCTAGATGAAGCCATCAAAGCGATTACTGATGAATCAGAATCTGTAGGGGAAAGGTTTCACTTTATGTGCGAGGAAGGTTTGGTTGTACCAAAACAATTCGAACGCCTTTCAGAGGAGCTCAAAAAAGACATTACGAACACTCTAGAAAGAAGAGCCTAAGGAAAGTCGGGTAATCAGGCCGCTTGACCCAGTAAATGTACGATAACCTTCCAAGATAAACTGCTACAACCATCCTAATATTACTCCTCTTTATTCGCTAATTCGGAATCGAATCCATGACTTTTGGCCAGGGAGGCTCAGTGTTATGTTTTGAAAAGTGAGTGTGCGGAGCCTAGCGAAAAAGTGGTCTAGTCTTTGTGTTAGAAAAACTACTGTATAAGTCCACCTTTCGTCCACCCTTAATCCACCCAAGCAAGGCTGGGATAAAGTGGGGAGAGGAAAAGTAGATTATTTTCAGTGTATTGCGCGAGATTTGAGGCGTTTTTGAGGGCTCAGAAACGGTGAAACCCCGATGTTGGTAGCATCGGGGTTTCGAATTTCTAGATTTCTCGACTGGTAAGATCGATTATCTTTTCTATGCAGAAGGCTGGATTAATCCAATCTTATTCCTTGGTAGGGAATTAGATACGGATGAAGTCCATGTGCTCAACTTTAGGCTTGAACGCGTGACGTTGAACGTCTTGCGGCTTAACCTTAACTTCTGCGCCGTCAATCACTAGAGTGATTGTTTCGTAGAATTCAGGCTTATCCATTTGGTTGATCACGTCAGCGTGAACAAGTTCGATAGCTACAGCTGCTGCTTCGCCACCGTAGATTACAGCTGGGAATTTACCAGCGTGACGTAGGCGGCGGCTCGCACCTTTACCTAGTTCAGTACGTACTACTGCTTCAAATTTCATAGTTTTACTCTCAAATTAGTAAAAATTAACTTCACACCTCAATGCGACCTTGAGTATGTGGTAAAGCTTAGGCATAAACGAGTTCATGCTTAAGCGAGCGCGGATACTAACATCACATTCAAATCTGAGCAAGTCAGAAGCCCATCTCAAAGTGAATTTCCTTCGATAAATGATTCGTTTGGAGATAAAACGTTCACTAGCGCTTATTTACCCCATTTTATCGTCTTTTACATTGCCTATCTTATCTATTTATAGCGTTGCTAAATCATCAAGTTAATGAACGGAAAATGAATGTTTGCCTAAGACTTGGTTAAGGCTTGGTTGGTTAATCTTAGTGGTAATTAAACAGCAGAATGAATAGGTGAAAATATGGAACCGGTAAGCATTGTCGTAATTACGCTAAACGAAGAGAAACGCATCAGCCGCTTAATGGAAGAGTTGAGTGTGCAAACCCATCAAGAATTTGAGGTGATTGTTGTCGACTCGAACAGTGAGGACAACACAAGAGGGGTGGCACAAGCTTATGAAAGCGCGTTACCAAAGTTAACGGTTCATCATATGAAAAATCGCGGTGTGAGCCTTGGCAGAAACACAGGCGCTTCATTAGCGCAGTACAACCGAATCCTTTTCTTAGATGCCGACGTGAGTTTGCCCCGAAACTTCCTTGCGAAAGCGCTTTATGAACTAGAGGAGAAGAAGCTTGAAGTGGCGGGTGTGTACATGAGCTCGAAAGGTCTGCCGCTTGTACACAAGTTTGGTTACGGGCTATTTAACGCAGGCTTATTTACTACCCAGTTCTTTTTCCCGACGGCGATTGGCGCCTGTATTTTCTCGACTAAACGAGCGCATGATGAAATCGGCGGTTTCGATGAAGAGATCGTACTGTGTGAAGACTGTGACTATGTAAAACGTGCGAGCAAAACATGGCGATTTAGATTCTTGAATATGACCTTTGGTTTTGACCCACGTCGTTTAAACCAAGATGGTGTTGTAAAGACAGGGTCTACTTACCTTAAAGCCAATGTAAGACGTTTTTTTAAAGGCGAAATGCGTAACAACGAGATGAACTACAAGTTCGGTCATTATAAAGAACAGTAAGCACTGAGGTTGTTATGTTTGATGGACTAGGGCTGTTTCTGGGGGCGTTGGGTGATGCTCTCATTGGCCCAAACCTATTTGTACCGGGAGAGCCCTTCTTTATCGCAGCGGGCTTTCAACTGTATTCAGGTGCATGGATGGCGTTGGTTTTGGTGATGCTAGGCGGTTTGCTTGGTGACCAACTCAGTTATTTTATTGGCTATAAATACGGTGCGAAAGCGCAGCGAAGGCTCATTAAGTTTCGTCCTAAAACCAAACGATTAATTGCGCGCTGCCGTTACCTAATTGCTCGCAAAGGCACATACATCATTCTTTTTGCTCGCTTATTAGGGCCTATCGCTTGGGTTGTGCCATTTATAGCGGGCTCACATCGTGTACGGTGGCGCAATTTCAGTGTGTTGGCGTTTATCGGCTTGGCTCTTGGTGGTGGACAGTTCATTGCTTGGGGCATGTTACTGGCGCACGGCGTTGAAAACTTCCCGTGGCTTAATAGTCTTAAGATATTTATCTCTGAGCATAATAGCTTGATCGTCGGTGTGTTCGCAGTATCGGTTTTCACCATTATTGGTTATCGAATGAAGTGGCGGCGCTTGGTGCTTAAATCCAGTGCGTTGCTGTTGGCGTGGGTATTGTTTGCGAACTACGCACACTTTTTCTGGAAAGCGGATGATTTTAAGAATCAACCAGAGACGGCTCAAATTGACAAAGTCGACTGGAATTCGGTTACCTATAAAGCGTTCCCAGGCAAATCTTCATTCTACTCGGCACAAGCTATCAACGTACTATATGTTGGAGCAACCCAAGAGACTTAATGAAACAATTGGGCTGGATAGAAAATCAAACTTTCTCTCGAAATGAGATTGAATGGGTTGGTTACCTCGCATTGCTTAGAGACAAAACGCCACCGGTGTCTGATTTGTATTGGCGAGACAAGCCACAAGATATGGCGTTTCAATTGCCGGGTAACTTGATGAAGCGTAGCCATATTCGCTGGTGGCGTGCTGGTGTTGATATTAAAACTAACCAGCCTCAGTGGTTAGGTGCAATCAGCTATGATGATGGCCTTAAAGTCACCCCTTACTCAGGCATTGTGACCATACTGCATAACATTGACCCTAATGTTGATGAAGAGCGAGATAGGCTTGCTAATCAGATACGAACTTCACTACCAGATATTGAGCTAGACAAGTACCCATTAGCAACGGTAGAAGTAATGAATGAAGATCATGACTATTATACCGACGGTAAGATCTTGATGATCGGAGTCGCAACTCATAATGATAATTTACAAACTCTAGATATCGCTGTGAATGAGATATAGGGTCGTATGTAAGGTCGATTGAACTAAGCCCTAGCGTTGTGCTAGGGCTTATCGTGGTTATTTAGCTATTTAGCTTACGTAACCTTGCTTATTTTAAGCACCAGAGAAGCTTTTAAGCCGCCCATAGAGCTCTTGCTGAGCGTTAGGCTGCCTCGGTAGCTGTGTGCCATTTCATTCACAATGTTAAGCCCCAAGCCTGTTCCTGGTGTGGTTTCATCAAGTCGAACACCACGTTTTGTCACTTGCTCAAGCTTCTCTTCAGGAATGCCTTGGCCATCATCTTCAATCACTAATTCAATGTTGCCATCATCGAGTTCATTCGAATGGACTCGGATAATGCTGCTCGCCCATTTGTAACTGTTCTCTAGTAGGTTGCCGACCATTTCATCAAGGTCGGTTTTTTCAACCGCCACTTCAATTTCAGAGTCTAGCTCATTAATCATGGTGACTTCGTTGGCGGCATAGACTTTATCAAATGCCATTGAGATAGCTTCAACACGCTCACAAGGTGAAGACTTCACTGAAAGAATGTTCATTGCGCCTGCCATGCGCGCACGGCCAAGGTGATAGTCTATTTGGTTCTGAATCTGATGAATGGGTTGTTGTAACAAGGTTTTGTCATCGTCTGGAAGTCGCTCTATCTCATTTTTCAAAACCGACAGCGGCGTTTTTAACGCATGAGATAGATTTCCAGCGTGGTTACGCGCTCGCTCCAATAATTCTTGATAGTGGAAGAGTAGGGCGTTGAGGTCAGAAACTAATGGAGAAACCTCTTTCGGGTAGTTATCGCTTAACCCTTGTTGTTCTCCGTTTCTTAACATCACCAGTTCACGTTGCATCTTACTGAGTGGCAATAGCGACCAACTGACTTGAATACCAATCAACATCAGCACGCCAACAAACAGCAGCATCAGAATCAACCAGACTTGACCTGTAAGCTCGGTCAGTGTGGATTCTAATGGGTCTTCATCGATACCAATGGTGATCGTGACAGGGTCATTCAGTTCAGGCAGATAGATATCCTGCTCGATGTAAATAAGCTTTTCTTTCTCTGGCCCTTTGACTGATGTGTGAATCGGCGAACGCTTGATGGTGAGGTCTTTATCCCATAGCGAGCGAGATCGAATAATCTGATCTTGGGTAGCGGCGCGCCAATAAATACCACTGTAGGGTTGGTTGAACCTAGGATCAGACAGACGCTCTGCCATGATTAGGTTACCACTGTCATTGGTTTCGATATTGGCGGTTAACTCATCCATGGTTAAAGCAAGCTGCTGTTTCATGTCATCGACGAGGTAGTCATTTACCAGTTTCGGAATTCCGACACCTGCCGCTAATATCATCGCACCTAGCCAAAAAGCCGCGGCAAGAAGCAAGCGGCTTTTTAGACTGACGTTTTTAAGTGTTCGTTTTTTTAGATTCATACGTTACCAGCCTGTCTTTGCTCATCTTGCTATGAAAACAACAAAGATCAGCACAGGCTGCCCACTAATTGGAGATTGCTCTTAGCTTAATTAAATACAGCATTATTCAGCATTCAGTTGGTAGCCAAGGCCGCGAACGGTTTTGATGATCTTAGGTGCGATTTTCTTACGAATACGACCGATGAAAACTTCAACCGTGTTTGAGTCGCGGTCAAAATCTTGCTTGTAGATGTGTTCAACCAACTCAGTGCGCGAGATAACTTTGTTTTGGTTATGCATGAAATAAGCGACCACTTTATATTCAAGCGCTGTGAGGCTAACAGCTTGACCTTGCCACAACACTTTAGAGCTGCGTGTGTCTAGGCTGAGATCACCAATTTGAAGTATAGGAGCAGCACTGCCTGACGCTCGGCGTAGTTGAGCACGGATACGGGCAATCAGCTCGACCATTTCAAATGGCTTAGTTAGATAGTCATCAGCACCTGCGTTCAAGCCCTCGACACGTTGGGTTAGCGTGTCACGAGCACTTAGGATAATCACTGGCGTATTGATGTTTTCGTCTCGAATACCTTTTAATACGGTTAGGCCGTCAAGCTTAGGTAGCCCTAAATCGAGAACGATTGCATCCCACTCTTCCGATGTTGCACGGTAGAGTGCGTCGATACCGTCTTGAGAAAGCTCAGGAACCCAGTCGGCTCCCTCAAGGGTGTCTATAATTTGTTGGCCCAAACGAGGTTCGTCTTCAACGACTAAAATTTTCATGTATCACTCTTTTTATAGTTATTTATTATTCGTGGGAGTTTTTGATCGCTTCTTTAAAGTTGCGACCTTTAATCATCAGCATTTCTAACGTTTCAGCGTTGTATTCCACTTTAATGATATTGTTTTGGAAATTTATTTTGAGCTCATACACCCAAATATCATCGTCTTCTTCTAGTTCTACTTTAATGATTCGGCCATGAAGATCATTTTCAACCGCAGCATACATTTCTGAGAAAGGGCGAATGTAGCCTTCTTGCACCGCTTCATAGACTTCGTCTTGATCTTCTTCAAATTCGATACGGGTTCCCGCTTTATGAACATCTTGTACAAGATCATGACCGTTATGGTGATCATCTTGTGCAAAGCTTGATGTCGAGCCTATAGCTACAGCGATACAGATGAGTATAGCGCTTGGTTTTTGCATGCAGTGGCCTTAGTAAAAGAAGCAAGTAACGACAGTTTAATACAATAAAAATGAATGGAGTATGAATGTGAATACGAGAGACGCTTTATCACTTTAGCAATGTAAAGTGTTGTATCAACGTGCAATTAACCAACCTGATATTCATGTTGAATCATTTGATCGATAGTAATGTGTTGAAGTTATTACATTCGCTTACAAATTACAAATAATTAACATGGTAAGCTTGCAAGTATATGGATTATAGGGGCTTTGTTGCCACGCGACTTGACTACAAAAGGACTTTATTGTGTCATTTACAGTACTTGGTATGCTGCTTTTTTCAGTGCTTATCACATTCACTAGCCATGCCAATGAATTAGATTTCAAGCGAATAAGTGATTTCGAATATGGTATGGTCGCCACTGACTCCCCAATTGATACCATTATTCATACTGAATATGAATGGAAGCCTATTGTTACTTGTATCCCCAAACCTAATCAGTCGTGTTGGTTTAAGCTTTCAATATCCTCGGACGACCTCTCTATTTATAATCATCTGGTATGGAAATCTTTATCCTCACGCTCAGGAGAACTGTTTTTTGTTAACCAAGATGGAATAACTGTCGGTGATTTTTCGTTTGAATACTATCGCTCGTTAAAGCTGAAACAAGACTTTAAATATCGTTATTTTCTCGTAAAGTTTGCTAAAGGAAAGACTGTAAATACTAGTGCTTTACTGGTGAAAGAACAAAAACTCAAACAAGCGCTTGTAATGAAAGATGGGGTGATTCTAGCCTTATTTATTTTGTCGAGTGCGATCTCTTTAGTTTATGTTTATTTTGCTTGGCCAATTAAGCGATTTAAAACACTATTCATGACATGTTATATATTATTGTTTTCTATTTTTTATATGTATAAATTTGGGTTTTTATGGGATGGTTATGATAATAAAGGGACGTATGTAATAGATTTTTTTAGAAGCGACTATTGGTTCGTTTCTTATTCTCTCTCCCTAGTTTGCATATATTTGATGCTCGTTTTTTCAAGTTGCGATAGAGTGAATACCAAGCATTTATTAACCTGTTTTTTATTTGTTTTTCTCCAGGTTCTGTCTATTTATGTTAACTTGAGTGTTTTAGTTAGTTTTTTGATTAGCACTATATTATCAGCCGTTGTTATCGCATTTTGTTTGATAGCAAAGGAAGTTAAGAATAAAAAACAGATCATAATTAGTTATCTTTCATGTTTTGTCATGTCTGTTATTTCACTCGAATCCTCGATGAGTCTGTCGCTTACTTCTGGATATTACTATCTAATTCAAACCTTATTCTATCTGTCGCATGCCTCTTTCGTGATTGCGTGTGTTTACGATCTTGGTGAGTTGAGAGTGATTAATTTAGGTGACTATAAGAAATTACTGTCTAGCTCTGACAAGGATTTCATGACAGGTCTGTATAATCGAAAGTCTATAGAATATAAAAAAGTTATCGAGTTTTCTCGTTGTTATTATTACATTGATGCAAATCAGTTGAAGTTTCTCAATGATAGTCAAGGTCACCATGTGGGTGATCGGATGTTGATTAATCTAGCTATGCGTTTCAAAAAGATAGCAGCTCGAGGTATAGGTCAGGCGTATAGAGTCGGTGGCGATGAATTTGTATTAATTTGCCAAACGTCTGTTTCCGAAGAGTTACTACATTATTTGTTGGAACAAAACCTCACACAAGAAACAGAAAATGCTCTAAGCTTTAGTTTTGGCCGTTATCGAAGTGGTCCTAATGAATCTGTCGAAGACTGTATTTATAAAGCTGAATACTGTTGCCGTAAAGCAAAGTCCAACAATGAACCTTACCAAGACTGGCAGCAACAAGACGGGGTTATGCTCTATAGTTTACCGAATCTTAGGGAAGAGGCGGTTGAACTGCTTAACTCGGATAGGTTGCTTTGCTTTGCTCAAAAAATTCATTCTTTAAAGGGTGTTGCTTCGAGCTATGAGCTACTGTGTCGTTTAAAAATGGAAGATGAAGAGGGGCGTGAAAAAATCGTTTCTGCTGGTGAATTGCTCGATGTTGTAGCCTCTCATGGGCTTGAGAAGGAGCTCGATTCTCGTATGCTTACTTACGCAATTGGCTTACTTGAGCATTATTCAACTATTCAATTGTCATTAAACTTCTCAGTTAAAACCATTTTCGATATGAGTGTTATCGATCGTTTATGTCATCTACCCCCTTATATCCGTTCCCGTTTATGTGTTGAAGTGACTGAGCTTGTTTTTTATCGTGCAGATGAGAAGTTTCGAAAAATAGTAGAGCGACTACAACACCACCAGATAATAGTTGCCTTAGATGATTTTGGTTCAGGTTATTCATCGTATTCAATTTTATCTGAAGGCTGTTTTGATACGATCAAGCTTGATGGTTCGCTTGTTGAAAATATTAACAGTTCTGATTTTAAGAAAAAAATGGTGCACTCATTAGTTGAGTTGGCAGAAATGAGCCAAACTAAAGTGGTTGCAGAACGTGTTGAAACAATTGAAGAGTTAAGAACTTTAGAAACGTTAGGCATTGACTTTATTCAAGGCTTTTATATTCATAGGCCAACTTTAGCCATTGAGCTTTTTGATAATATGGAAAAAGAGGCGCGGGAATCAGAAAAATCTAAGCGCAATCTAATTTGTGGTTTAACAAGTTAACTCATGTGTGGTCATTAGAATGTTAATAAAAGGAGTATCGATACTCCTTTTATTAATTCTGTTGATTATTGGGAGCCTATTGCTTGAGTTCATCTTCGAATATCTTGTCTCTCATTTTCCAAAAGCGCCCAACTTTACGGGCAATGACGAATTGAGGTGGGCGGAATCTATGTTGGTGAGCGACCACCTTCGTCGGTGAAGCTTCCTCAAACGGTCTGTGTCTGTCGGCAAGGTGAGGGCGAACAAACTGATCCTTAAAGTTCTGCTTCTGTTTCTTAGTGGTTAATGACCAAAACTCATGCACTTGTGCTTGGTTTTCTCCACGGTAAGTGACCTTAAGCTGCGACTTGCCTTTTTCGTCCTTGAGAACGTTAAGGTCCATTTCTAAACACTCAAACACCAACGCATCTTTGAGGTTTAACGCTTCCTTAAGCTTTTTATCTGGGTCGACCAAGGTGGCATCACACTCATGACAAATGCGCGCGGCAATGTCGTTGTCAGCGCCGCATTCACCACAATACTTAGCACGAAAACGATAGTTACAGTGCTCGCGTTCGCCCGTGTCTTCATCGGTAAAGTAGCCTTGGCATTTACGGCCAAAGTGTTCGAGTAAGAAGCCGTTGCTGTCTAGCTTGCCCCAGAAGTTATTATTGAAGCCGCAAGCAGGGCAGGGAATAGTGATGATTTCACTGTCTGAGTCAGGCTTTGGGTCTCCGACCTCTGGTTGGTAAAGGTCGTAACTGTTGCCCGCATAGTCGAGCACTAAACACTCTTTTTTACCCGGAGATAGGCGTAAGCCACGGCCAACGATTTGTTGGTACAAGCTAATAGATTCTGTTGGGCGCAAAATCGCGATTAAATCCACATGGGGCGCATCAAAACCTGTGGTTAATACTGACACGTTAACCAAGAACTTGATTTTACGTTCCTTGAAATCATTTATGATTTGGTCACGTTCGAGTGTCGGTGTGTCGCCGATTACAATTGAAGCTTCACCTTCGGGCAGTAAACCAAGGATCTCTTGTGCGTGTCGAACGGTGGCTGCAAATACCATGATGCCGAGTTTGTCTTTGGCCAGCTCAATAATTTGGTCGACAATTTGCGGGGTAGCACGCTTCGATTGCTCAATCACCATATCGAGTTCTGATTCTTTGTAGCGGCCTGTACTTGCAGGTTTTAGCTGTGAAAAGTCATAACTCAATACTGGCGCATCGATCATGCGTGCTGGTGTTAGAAAGCCTTCGTCCAACAAATAACGAATCGGCAGTTCGAAAATACAGTCTCTGAAAAATCTCGGCTCTTCAGAGCGCACTTGGCCACGCGTGTGATATTGGTAAAGCCACCCCATACCAAGACGATAAGGGGTCGCGGTTAGTCCAAGCACCTTGATGCCCGAATTATTCTCGCGCAAGTGAGTGATCACTTTTTGGTAGCTACTGGTCTTTTCATCGGGAACACGGTGGCATTCGTCGATAACCAACAGTGAAAATTGGTTAGAGAATGAATCGAGGTTGCGAACCACAGATTGAACCGAAGCGAACACCACTTGTTGGTCTGTCTCTTTTCGCCCTAAACCCGCAGAGAAAATTGAGCCTTTTAGCCCATAACCTTCATACTTTTCATGGTTTTGTTCGACCAACTCTTTAACGTGAGCGAGTACCAGAACTCGACCTTTCGCAAGCCTTGCTAGCTCTGCAATCACAAGGCTTTTCCCTGCGCCTGTAGGCAACACAAGAACAGCCGGAGTTTGGTGTTTTCTGAAGTAATGAATCACTGATTTTACAGAATCAGCTTGGTACGGGCGGAGTGTATACATATCGCGTCTTGTAGGGTAGAAAACAAATAGTGTGAAATAGCTCAACTAATTGAGCAAAGGTGACTATAATACCCGACTTAGATTAGTTGAGGTATTCATGCGTTTAGATAAATTTCTGTGCGATGCGTTAGGCGTCACTCGAAGAGAAGCAACACACTTATTAAAATCCAAGGCAGTGACAGTAAATGATGTCATTCAAAAAAGCGGCTCACTTAAGGTAACTGAAGAGTGCGTTGTGGAATGGCAAGGCAATGAACTGAATGTTCACGGCCCGCGTTACATCATGCTTTACAAGCCAGAAGGTTTTGTTTGTTCGCATGAAGATGGTTCAAATCGCACTGCGTTTGAATTACTCGATGAAATCAAAATGGACAAGCTGCACTTTGCAGGTCGTTTAGATGTTGATACAACGGGTCTTGTCTTAATGACAGACGACGGTAAGTGGTCTCATCGTATTACGTCGCCAAAGCACAAGTGCGAGAAGATGTACCGAGTGTGGTTGGTTGAACCTGTTGAAGACGATTACGTTGAAAAGTTCAAAGAGGGCATTCAGCTTAAGAGCGAAGACGGCCTAACACTTCCAGCACACCTTGAAGTACGAGCAGAGCGTGAAGTGTTGCTAACGATTCACGAAGGCAAATACCACCAAGTAAAACGCATGTTTGCAGCACTTGGTAACAAGGTAGAAGCACTGCACCGTGAACGTATTGGTGAAATCGAGATGGACGAGTCTTTAGAGTTGGGTGAATACCGTTACCTAACACAAGAAGAAGTAGACTCTATCTGGAAGTAAACTTTTCTACCGTAGATGTGGCCGACCAAGGATAGCGTCGGCTGATTATTTTGACTGGTACTAGGACAGTTTCAGCCATTATTACTATATGTTCATGTATGTGTGCGCATATTCGTGTATCACTGTGCGTATTCGTGTATTGCTGTGTGTGTATTCGTTTGCTGCGTGCATGCTCGTGCTTACATAGAACCTAGTACTTAGTCGGAGAGTTATGCAAACGTCTACCTCACAGACCCCAAGCTCACAATCACAAACGCCTCAGTTAGGTTGGATGCTATTTTTGGTTCTGGGCGCTATTGGTGCTTTAACACCACTCGCCATCGATATGTACCTACCTGCAATGCCAACGATCGCCAAAGATCTTGGTGTGACAGCAGGGGAAGTGCAAATCACACTTACCGCGTACACCGCAGGTTTCGCTTTAGGTCAGTTGCTACATGGTCCGTTAGCCGACAGTTATGGTCGCAAGCCAATTCTACTGATTGGTGTGCTCTTCTTTGCGATAGCGTCTGTCGTGAGTGCAACCACTCATGGCATTGAAGCGTTAACGTTAGTTCGTACCGCTCAAGGTTTTGCGGGTGCTGCCGCAGCGGTTATTATCCAAGCGGTTGTGCGCGATATGTTCGACCGTGAAGATTTCGCAAGAACCATGTCGTTCGTTACCTTAGTGATGACGGTTGCGCCATTAATTGCCCCTATGATTGGTGGTTATTTGGCATTGTGGTTCGGTTGGCGTTCAATCTTTTGGGTGTTGGCTATTTTTGCGGTTATCGTGATTCTTGCGGTTATCATTAAGATCCCTGAAACACTGCCTGTTGAAAATCGTCAGCCATTGCGTTTTAAAACGACGATTCGCAATTACGCTCGTTTATGTAAAAACTCGACCGCTATGGGCCTAATTTTCTCGGGTGCGTTCTCGTTCTCTGGGATGTTTGCATTCTTAACCGCAGGCTCTTTTGTCTACATTGATGTCTATGGGGTACGTCCTGACCTGTTTGGTTACCTGTTTGGCCTGAACATCGTTGCGATGATTTTGATGACGACCATCAATGGTCGAATTGTTAAGAAGGTCGGTTCTCATACCATGCTGAGAGCAGCTCTGGTCATCCAATTACTGGCTGGCGTCGGTTTACTGGTTGGTTGGTTATTGGATCTCGGGCTTTGGGGTATTGTGCCGTTTGTGATGCTATTTATTGGCACCATTTCTACTATCGGCAGTAACTCTATGGGTCTATTGCTCAGTGGTTATCCAAACATGGCCGGTACGGCTTCATCGCTTGCGGGAACATTAAGATTTGGTACTGGTTCTGTCGTTGGAGCTATCGTTGCGATGCTGCCAAGTGACAGTGCTGGGTCTATGGCTATGGTAATGGCTGCGTGTGCAGTAATGTCAGCATTACTATATTGGACATTAGGAAAGAAGGCATAATGTCAAAATACTATATTGAAATTCAGAAGTTAGTGAATGATGCGTTAGGCGAGCTTTATGCTCTGCACAAAGCAGGCAAAGCGATTGATGCGCCTATTGCGAACAACCTTTATTTAGTTCGTTGGGTAACGAAGGCGATTAAGGCTCAGTCTTATGAGCGTGTGATTGTTCCTGATTTGGTGCGTTGGCAGAAGCAGGGCCGTTCAAAGGGCAATAACTCTGATTTAACTTTTACCTTTAAACGTATTTCTGCGTTTTACGGACGTTTTTTCCCTGAAGGCGAAGAGCCTAAAGCGCTAAAAGACAGTGATGTTGAAGCGTTCATGGACAAAATGTACGAGATGGGTTGGAGTGTATCAAGTGAAGACGAGCTAACGACTGGCGGCAAAATTCAGTTCTTCACTGATGGTGAGCACTCTTTTGCACTTTGTGGCAAACAGTGTGACGACTCGTTCGACGGTGAGCTAATGGTAAAACCAATGAACTGGTTTGTTCGTGGTAACCACGCTGAGTTTATTCAAGCAGCGATGGAAGCAGGTTTCATGCTTCACAAAGTCACTGACTACAAGTCAGCGGTGAAGTATCACGGTGAATACATCGTGTATCCAGCTAACCAAGGCAACCAACTGGCTGAGATCCCAATTAGCGTTATTGGCTAATCTAGTGACAGTTAAAAATATAAAGACCGCCTAAATGGCGGTCTTTTTCTAGCAAGAAGGTGTGGATGCAGTCTCATCCATAGCTCTTAATTTCTTCGTATCTCGTTGCCGGCTCTCGAATCTGCTTTAATCCTTCATCTGCTCTTTAGCTTGCTTCTCAATCGCCTTAACCATGCCTTTAAAGATAAATAGGTGAGCTGGCATCATCGCGAACCAATACAGTAAGCCTAAAAAGCCTTTTGGATGCCACCAAGCTGAAATGTTCAGTTCACGAGAATCACCGTGGTCAGAGACGGTAATTTCGAGTCTCCCCAAACCGGGACCTTTCATACCGAAAAGCAGAGATAGAAACTGATTCTCTTCACAGCGAATAACCTTCCAAGAGTCAATCTTGTCACCGACTTTTAGGTTAGAGCCTTCTGGCATTTGTCGAACCGGTACACCACCGCCAAAGAGAAGATCTAACCATTCGCGTGTGCGCCATAAAGCGTTAGCGAAGAAGTAACCTTGTTTCGGGCTTCCTATTTGCTGAGCAACGTGCCAGAGGGAATCTAAGGATGCGCTTGAGGTGATACTTGCCCCTGTTTTCTTCGGGTAATAGCCATACCCAGCTTGCCAGCGCTTGAAGGCGGTTTTGTCAAAGCCCCAAACATTACTTTTTACGAAGTTGCCTTCAGAATGAATCGCTTGCTCAACCATACTTTCGAATGAGATAAGTTTCTGAGGGTACTTTTCTCTAATGATGGTCGAACTGGCAATAAAGTCATGCTTTAAGCCCGCGAGAAGCGCTCTGCCTATGTTGGACGGAACAGAAGTCACCACGCCCAACCAATAAGACGCCATTGAAGGTGTGAGAAGTGATGTCGCCCACAGCCTGAGTGGACGATCGGCTGTTTTGGCAATGTGTGCAAATTGGTTTCGATAAGAGACAATATCTGGCCCGCCAACCTCGAAAGTTTGGCTTTCGCTAGGCGTGTCTTGTGCGAGTTTTAGTAGATAGTGGTTCAGGTTCTGCAAGGCAATAGGGTTGGCTTTAGAGTCGACCCATTTTGGCGCAATCATAATAGGCAAGTTGTACACGAAGTCTCGCATGATCTCGAACGCCGCAGAGCCGGGGCCAATGATCACGCCTGCTTGAAGTTCGGTCACCGGTACTGGTCCTTTACGAAGCAGTTGTCCGGTTTGTTTTCTCGCTTGAAGATGCTCTGAATCACCCGTTTGCGGTTGAAGCGAACTCAGGTAGATGACGTGTTGGTTTTTTGGCCCAAGAGCCGAAACAAAGTTACGAGCCAACTTGAGTTCGTAATCAATGAAATCATGGCCTTCAGCCATTCCATGTACAAGAAAGAAAATAAGGTCAAAGTCAGGGACGAGCGCTTGTGTCGCAGCTTGATCTGCGAGATCAAGGTATTCAAGTGACAAGTTGTCGTGAGGCTCTGTTCGTGCTTTTAAATAGTCGATATGCCTTGCTGCAGCTGTGACTAGATAGCCTTGCTCAAGCAGGAGAGGGAGGAGCTGCGAACCAACATATCCAGAAGCGCCTAAAACCAGTACTTTCTTCATTGTTACTCCATTTATCTCTGTGGTTAAAAACCGAACATTGATATAATAGCGTGATATTTATCTTTATTCATCAATACGTTCCGTTTAGGTATTTCTATGTTGCTCTCTTCAATTATTCATCACACTCGAGGTGATTTTGTTCGTAGGCTTATTGCGATTGCTTTACCTATCACCTTGCAGAGCATTATGTTCTCAAGTCGAGGCCTTGTGGATGTATTGATGTTAGGCCAATTGGGTGAAGCTGATATTGCTGCGGTGGGTGTGGCGAGTCGAGCCATGTTTGTCACGACCATTATGCTGGTGGGTGTCACTACGGGCGGCGCTTTGCTAACGGCTCAATATTGGGGCGCGGGTAACAAACAAGGTGTGCGAGAAAGTACCGCGCTTACATGGTTGGTTTCGACACTATTTGCGTTACTAACTATTGTTTTCTTCGTTTCATTTCCCGCACAAATCATGGGTGTGACGACTGACTCCCAAGAAGTGATCAACCTTGGTGTTGAATATATTGTTATCACCTCGTTTAGCATGCTAGCTGTATCGTGCGTTAGCAGTATGGCTGTAGGTTTGAGAGCGATGCACAAACCCGGGCTAAGCACCTTCTTCAGCGGTATCGGTATCCTGTCTAACGTGTTCTTAAACTGGGTGCTGATCTTCGGTAACTTAGGGTTTCCTGCGCTTGGAATCAAAGGCGCAGCGATTGCGACAGTGTTGAGTGGTGCAATCGAAGTGGCGACCTTGTTTGGCTATCTTTATTGTTCAAAGCATCTCTTGGCTTTCAAGTTATGCGATATAAAAGCAGCAGCTTCGATTGAAAAAGTGGTTCGCTTCTTAAAGTTATCGCTGCCGACGACGTTTAACTTTTTGGCGTGGGCTGGTGGCTTATTTGCTTACCACGCGATCATGGGGCAATCGGGCGTTCAAGGACTGGCAGCACTGTCAGTGATGACGCCGGTTGAATCTATCTCATTGAGTTTACTGATTGGCCTTTCGAATGCGGCAGCGGTTCTGGTGGGTAATCAACTTGGCGCAAAGAATAATGAAGCGGTTTATTACCAAGCGTTAGGCTTAACGATTTTGTGTTTCTTGACCAGTATCGTGGTCGCGATTTTTCTTTACTTCGTACAAACGCCAATACTGAATGCTTTTAGTGCACTGACGGAAGAAACCAGAGCCCTCTCAGAAAAGTTCATTCTAATTTTAAGCGTGGGTATTGTTATCCGATCGGTACCGCTGACTGTCATTGTTGGTGTGTTGAGAGCGGGCGGTGATGTGAAGTTCTGCCTTTATCAAGACCTGATTGCCCAATGGGTGATCGGTATTCCGCTCGCCGCGATTGCTGCTATCTATCTGAAGTTTCCACCTGAGTGGATATATCTGCTTTTCCTCACTGAAGAAGTGCTTAAGTGGGGTGGGTCGCTCTACCGCATGAAAACAAGAAAATGGATTAAAAACTTGATAGGAAATTGAAGTAGAGCGCATCAACCCCATCACTTTATCGTTGGTGTGTGATCTATCTTTCAAAATACTTCCTCCTAACAGGGAATTAGTGTAGATTCTCATTCCAAATTCTAACTAATGTGAGCTGTTTAATGTTAAAGCTGTCAGACCTGTGTAAAGGCTATGTCGATGGGGGGGAGTTTCACCCTGTTTTGCAAGGTGCTGAATTAACATTAAACCAAGGTGATCAGCTGGCATTAATGGGAGAAAGTGGCTCTGGTAAGAGTACTTTGCTGAATCTTATCGCGGGTTTAGACCTCGCCGATTCAGGTGAAATCGCTTTCCCTCACTTCGATATGCACGACTCGACCGAGCGTGACCGCACCGCTTATCGTAGAAACAACATCGGTCATATCTTCCAGCAATTCAACTTGCTACCAACGCTTAACATTGCCGACAACATCCGTTTTTGCCGCCAGTTAAAAGGTTTACCTGAAGATAAGGGGCTCTGGAGACAGATTCTTTCTGCTTTAGACCTGATGCCTTTGCTTGGTCGTTACCCTGAAGAAGCGTCTGGTGGTCAACAACAACGCGCAGCGATTGCTCGTGCTCTGTACATGGAACCTAAAATTCTGTTGGCCGATGAACCGACGGGAAGTTTAGATGAGCGTAATGCAGAAGCGGTAATGCGTTTGCTGACCTCTTTGGCCCGCCAATTAGAATGTACATTATTGCTGGTAACACACAGTGAGAAAGTTGCATTGCATATGGATGGCAGAATTCGCCTACAAGGAGGGCAACTGCATGTTATGGCCCGTAGTTAAAGCGCTACTTGGTCACTATCGACGTTACCCACTTCAGATTATCTTGGTATGGCTTGGTTTAACCCTAGGCGTATCACTTTTGGTTGGTGTTACCGCTATCAACCAACACGCCAAGCAAAGTTATACGCATGGCGAAAAACTCTTTTCGAATCCTCTTCCTTACCGTATTCGACCAAAACATAACGCGAATAAAATCCCGCAAGGTTTTTACATTCAGCTTCGTCGTGAAGGCTTTCAGCAGTGTTCTCCTTTTGACCACCATAGTATCACTGATGAAAATGGTGCAAACTTTATGCTTATTGGCATAGACCCTGTTTCTATGCTTCAGCTTCAGCCTGGTGCTGCCTTAAAAGAACTCACCACGTTAGATCTCATGAAACCACCATATCCGATCCTAGTGAGTGATGATCTTGCTGAACATATGGAATGGAAGGATGGGGACTACATTCCACTGATGGATGGTTCAGAGCTAGGTCCTGTGGTAGTTGACCAAAATAACCTGATTAATGGTACAAGGTTGATTGCGGATATATCTTTGCTCCGAATGCTTAAACGCAGTGCAGGGCTTTCCGTGATTGCATGTTCAGACATGTCTCCTGAGAAGTTTGAACGTCTTAAAAACATGTTGCCCAATGGTTTGACAATCTCTCGCAGCTCTAAAGCTGAGCTTGAGTCATTGACTAGCGCTTTTCACTTAAATCTAAAAGCGATGGGCATGCTGTCGTTTGTCGTTGGCTTGTTTATTTTCTACCAAGCGATGTCGCTGTCTTTCATTCAGCGACAACCACTCGTCGGAATCTTGAGACAAACAGGTGTGTCTGGTTGGCAACTGACTAAAGCGCTTTGCTTAGAGTTATTGTTATTGGTTCTACTGAGCTGGATCTGCGGCAATGTATTCGGTGTCATGTTGGCAAACCAACTGTTACCTGCCGTTTCTTCGAGTTTAGGTGATCTTTACGATGCGAATGTGGGCTTAACCCTTAGCTGGAGTTGGCGTTGGAGTGGCTATAGCTTATTAATGGCGTTGCTTGGTGCATTCCTAGCGTGTGCATGGCCATTGGTTCGTTTGCTGAGGTCGCAACCGATTCGTTTGTCATCTCGTTTATCTTTGATGCGTTTTGCTGGCACTGAGTTTACTTGGCAAGCATTGATTGGTTGTGGTTTCTTGGTTGCAGCTGTCGCTGTGTATCAAGCCCCACAAACGCAAGAATCTGGTTTTGCGATTATTGCCCTGATGCTCGTCAGTGTGGCTTTGTTTACGCCTTTCTTGATGTGGAAGCTGTTCAACAGTTTGTCTTATTCACTGCGTTGGGTTCGTGCTCGCTGGTTCTTTGCGGATGCCGCTTCAAGCATGAGTTATCGTGGTGTGGCGACAATGGCGTTCATGCTAGCGTTAACCGCGAATATTGGTGTAGAAACCATGGTGGGTAGCTTTAGGGATACCACCGATAAATGGCTAACACAGCGTTTGGCTGCAGACCTGTACATTTACCCAACCAACAACGCCGCTGCACGTATGAGTAATTGGCTGTCAGAACAGCCTGAAGTCGATTCAGTTTGGTGGCGTTGGGAGAAAGATGTCGCTTCCCCTGTCGGAAGTACCCAGGTGGTCAGTACTGGTCCTTCTGAAGGCGAATTAGAAGCGCTGACGATCAAGTTAGGTATTCCGAATTACTGGTACCACCTGCATCATTCGAAAGGTGTGTTGATCAGTGAATCGATGTCTCTCAAGTTAGGGATTCGCCCAGGCGACTATATAGACCTTTATGACAGTCTTGGCTCTGGTTGGCAGGTTGTTGGTGTTTATTACGATTATGGCAACCCTTACCATCAAGTCATGATGTCACATCGAAACTGGCTATCTGGGTTTGCTGGACGCGGAAATGTCGGTCTAGGCGTCATACTCAAAGATGATGTCAATTCCGTAGGACTTCGAAGTCGATTGGAAAGCGTATTCAGGCTTGGATCTGAGCGTATTTTTGATAATAACAATATTCACAGTCAGGCGATGAGAGTGTTTGATAGAACATTTGCGATAGCTGATACATTGGGTAACATCACTTTGGTCATCGCGGTCTTCGGCATCTTTTTCGCGACGGTTGCGGGTGAAGTGTCTCGACAAAGGCATATTTCATTGCAACGTTGCTTAGGGGTCTCGGCAAAAGAGCTGATTTTTACAGGCAGCTTGCAGTTGTTTGTGTTCGGACTTATTTCTTCCTTGATTGCTATCCCGCTCGGATTGGCGTTAGCCAGCTTGATCGTCGATATTGTCATTAAGCAGTCTTTTGGGTGGTCACTCGAATTACAAGTGATTCCTTGGGACTATTTGCAGACATTTGCGTGGGCCATGGCAGCATTAATGTTAGCTGGTGCATTGCCAGTGATGAGAATGATTCGGAACACACCGATGAAATCACTGAGGGATGCGCTTTAATATGCTTCAACGAAATGGCTCAAAAAAACTCAGACACCGATTTGTTTCTGCTCTATTACTGATTGGTTTCTTTGGCACTATTTTAGGTGTCTGGGCTTACTATTCCTATTTTGTCGATGTTGGCGATAAGGGCGAGAATGAGGTTAATTCAGTACTTGTAAGTGAGCATTTCAATGTGTTTGAACCTGTATTGCCAGACCGAGGCGTTTCGTTGCCTCGTGATTTCCAGTTCCACCCAGAATTCCAGCATGAGTGGTGGCATTATTTTGCGTCTCTAAAAGGGGATGATGGGAAAAAGTACTCGGTACAGTGGAGCTTCTTTCGCATTGCAACCGATGAGCGAGAAACCTGGGGGTGGCAAAGCCCGCAGGTTTATATTTCAAATGTGGTAATTTCGTCTGAATCTAAGGTTTGGAAAGAGCAACGTTTGGCGCGTGGTGGCATTGGACAGGCGGGAATGACCAGTCATCCGTTTAGAATTTGGATTGATAACTGGAACTGGCGTGCCTTGGGTAACACACCGTTTCCAGGTCGCCTTCAAGTACAAACCGATACGTTCGGCCTTGAACTCGACACTATTGCGAAAGGGCCATACGTGCTCAACGGCGATAACGGCTATCAGAAAAAGCACGACTTATTGCCTGTCGCGTCTTATAACTTCAGCGCTCCGTTTTTATCTTTGAGTGGGGTTTTGAATCTCGACGGTGTAACGAAAGAAGTCGAAGGTACTGCGTGGGTGCATAAAGAGTGGGGCAGTGGTTTACTCGGAGTCGGTCAGCAAGGCTGGGATTGGTTCGTGTTTAATCTCGATGACGGTACTGCACTGAGCATTAACCGATATCGCCATAATCAACAATTGCCTTATGTTTTTGGAACATTGGCAACTCGTTCTGGCAAAGTGTATCAGCTAACGGACTCCGACATTTCTATCAAGCCATTACAGAATACGACGCTAATGAATGGTAGAAGAATGCCGCTCCAATGGATTATTAACGTGCCACAACACGATATCAATCTCACTACGCGTATCAAACGTAGGGATATGTGGCTGCCTTTTGTCATACCCTATTGGGAAGGGCCAATTATGGCGAGCGGAAGCCATGAAGCAACAGGCTTTATGCAGTTAACTGGCTACTAAAAAACACCTAAGGCTATCATTTGATAGCCTTTTTTTATGTTTGATATTCCGACAACCCTCGAATTATTTGTGCATACAGCCTTGGTGAACTCATCTATACTTAATTCATGGTGCATAACAACATTATGGAATATACGACGTATTGTTTAGTATTTGTAGGAAAAACCGAAGTTAAACATCCGAAGAAGTGATTATCTATCGATAGAGCTTGGATATAAACTCGTGGTTATTCTTTGTTATTCGTTTATTTAAATAATAAATATAAGGGCGAAATCATGACCGACGTCATCCGTGACTTCTTTAAATTGGAATCTGCTGGCGGCATCATACTAGTCATCGCTGCGGCGATCGCAATGTTTGTAGCAAACTCACCATTGAACGAAATGTACCAAGGGGTACTGCACAGCTATGTTCTTGGTATGTCTGTATCACACTGGATTAACGATGGCTTAATGGCTGTCTTCTTCCTTCTAATTGGCTTAGAAGTTAAGCGCGAACTGTTAGAAGGCGCATTAAAGTCTAAAGAGACAGCAATCTTCCCAGCTATCGCAGCGGTGGGTGGTATGCTAGCTCCTGCACTTATTTACGTGCTATTCAATTCAAGTAACCCTGAAGCGCTTCAAGGTTGGGCTATCCCAGCGGCAACTGATATCGCTTTCGCATTGGGCATCATGGCTCTTCTTGGTAACCGTGTACCGGTAAGCTTGAAGGTATTCCTACTAGCGTTGGCAATTATCGATGATCTAGGGGTTGTTGTTATCATTGCACTGTTCTACTCAGGTGATCTATCGACGCTTGCACTAACGGTTGGCTTCATTGCAACTGGTGTGCTGTTCATGCTAAACAACAAGCATGTAACTAAGCTGAGTGTTTACCTTATTGTTGGTGCAATTCTGTGGTTCGCAGTATTGAAGTCAGGTGTTCACGCAACATTGGCTGGTGTAGTCATTGGTTTTGCTATCCCACTGAAAGGCAATAAAGGAGAGCGTTCTCCGCTGAAACATCTAGAACATGCTCTGCACCCATACGTCGCTTTTGCAATTTTGCCAATCTTCGCATTTGCAAACGCAGGTATCTCACTAGAAGGCATCTCAATTTCAAACCTTACAGGCATGCTACCGCTTGGTATTGCTATGGGTCTATTGGTTGGTAAGCCTCTGGGTATCTTCCTATTCAGCTGGGGTGCTGTGAAAACGGGCATCGCTAAGCTTCCTGAAGGTGTGAACTTCATGAACATCTTCGCGGTATCTGTGTTGTGTGGTATTGGCTTTACGATGTCTATCTTTATTTCATCGCTGGCATTTGGACCAACGAACGCAGATTTTGATACGCTTGCTCGATTAGGTATCCTGATGGGCTCAACGACCGCAGCTATCTTAGGTTACTTCCTGCTAAGTATTTCTCTACCGAAAACTAAGCATCAAGAAGTAAAATTATAATTGGTAGGTAAAAGCATAATCGGTAGTAGGTTCGCTTAAGAGGGAGCCTACTCACTGAGTAACAAGTCAATTTCTGAGTAGCAAGAAGAGTTACAGAATCACCTTTACGATTCATGTGACGACAAAGAACAAAAAGCCGTGATGGGTAACCCTATCACGGCTTTATTGATCTTGAAGCTAAGCTGTATTTGTAAGCGAATTTACCTTACATCTTGCGCTTTCAGTGATGATGTCACGTTACTTTTCTAGTGTGGTAAAAATGGTCCACTCTTCAACGATCTGCTCACTTAACCCAACTACGGTCGCGGTTACCTTACGATTCAGTGCGTGTGAAGTAGGATCGTCACCATCGTTTTCTAAGCGTTCTTCACCATAGCCAACAATTCTCACGCGCTCTGGTTCTATACCATTCGAAAGTAACTCATCTTGTACATTGTTTGCTCGTTTCTTTGACAAGTCTAAGTTGTATTCGTTGGAGCCCACTTTACTGGCGTAACCTTGGATTTCAATTGAAGCGCTTTTGTAGTTTTCAAGAAACTCTGCCATGGTGCTAATTTGGCTAGAAAATATTGGGTTTACTTCAAATGAGTCATGAGCAAAGAGTATTTTCAGCTGTCGGACTTCTTCCGCTCGAATTGTTTCACCACAGCCATCATTGTCGACTTGTGATGTTTCTGGTGTACCAGGGCAGGTATCTCGCGCGTTTACTACACCATCTTTATCATCGTCTTGTAGATCGGCAATTTGTTCAGCTTCGGGCGTCTCGATGTAGGCTTCTCGCTGCTGATTGGAGCAGGCAAATAAAGTCATCGTTAATACGGGAAGTAATAAGTAAGTTATTTTCATCATTAATACTCCACGGCCGTTGTCCACTCTTCTGGTATGTCGACCAGTAGAGCGTTCAATAAAGAACCTGTAGCGTTCATCACTCGGTATTTAGCGTACTGCTCCGAGTAATGGGCATCCAGATAATCTTTGCGGGCTTCAAACAGTTCGTTCTCAGTATTGAGCAAGTCAAGCAGAGTACGTTTCCCTATTCGGTATTGTTTTTCATAGGCGATAACGGTTTCTGAAGCTGAATCAACATGGTCGGACAAAAAGTTTTTCTGTTGCAGTGTGAGATCTAAGGCGCTCCATGAGAGGCGAAGTCCTTCTTCGACTTGGCGATAAGCACGATCTCTAAGATCTTTCGCCTTATTGAGTTGGTAAGCAGAAGCTTCTGAATTGGCGCTGTCTGTACCACCATTGTACAAGTTATACCGCATTCTCAGCATTGCGAGCGTTTCTTGACTTGAACCTTCATCGCCTCCTGCATCATCACGCCATGACTGAGACGCTTCGATAGAGAATGTAGGATAGTTTACGCCTTTGGACTGTTTATATTGAAAATGTGCTGCGTCGACATCTGCCGCCGCTATTTTAATTACAGGGTGTTTATCTAAAGCGTCAACTAGGGCATCTGACAATGACAGTGGAATCCAAGATATGTCGGCCCTTGGGTAAATCAGACCTAGCGGTTCTTGTCCTACAACTCTTCTAAATTGGGTATGTGTGTCGATCAAATTATTCTGGGCGGCTAATAAGTTACCATGAGCTTTTGCAATCCTAGCTTCTACTTGCGAAACGTCTGCGGTAGAACCTATGCCTGAACTCGCTCGTTTTTTTATGTCTTTATAGATTTTCTTGTGTATCGCAAGGTTACTTTCTGACAGCGCCAGTACCTCAGTCGCTTTTACTGCGTCGAGATATATTTGTGTTACCTCCAGTGCTTTGTCTTCGGCATCGGCTATCAATTGCAAACGAACTGATTCGGCTTCTGCAGCGGTACGGTCAATATCGTTCAGAGTCGAAGAACCATCCCACAGCAATTGAGTGAGGGAAATCGTTGCTTCCTTTCTTGTTAGATCCGTGTCTGGACCGTTATTTGGTGCAGGGTTTATACCTTCATAACCAATACCGGCATCAAGGTCGATACTCGGCCTGTATGCCCCACCAGAGGCGTCATTACGCTTTTTCACGCTCACATATTCGTTAAAGATGCTTTTTATCTCTGGATTCGTTGCCAGGGTAATAGCCACAGACTGTTCCAGAGTTTGAGCGGCGAGTGGTGCTGCAGCAACTAAGCAACACATTATGGATAATTTAAACAATTTCAAAGTAGCTCTCCTTCTACTTTCAATGCCTCATCCGTTTCCCAACCTACGTTTACCGTTGAATTGAGTGAATGGTATTAAACGAAGCTTAGGACATTTGCAAAAAAATGCGAAGTTTGTTGGTTTTTTTTTGAATGTAAGTCGCTATTGCTATTGACTAATTTAAAAAGCATCGCATTTCCATGCCTTTAGTGAGTTGATTATCAATAATGCCACTACTAAATTTATTGTAGGAAATAGCCACAGCGCAGAGTGGGATTGGATCCGCGTTTGGTGTGTTCTGGGCAGAAGTGGGAATATGGAAATGGGAAATATCAACCTAAGTATACTAGGTCTTGCGAACGGCGTTATAGTGCTCGACGCTCAAGGCCAAGTTAGACGTTTGCCTCCGGGCGAGCAACCAGCTACTAGCGACGTCATTGTCACTGTCGAAACAACTGAAGAGAGCGTGCCAAACGTTTCTGCACGGTTTGTCGATGACCAAGGTCAGCAAAACGTGATAGACACTGATGATGCGATCGCTCAAGTTCAACGTGCTATTGAAGAAGGGTTTGATCCAACAGAATTGGGTGAAGAGTTTGATGCCGCAGCAGGTGAGCAAGGCTCAAGTCTAACCAACAGCGGTAGGATTGAACGTACAGGGGCTGAAACTCTGGCTTCAACAAACTTTGAAACTGACGGACTTGAATCTCAAGGGTTGTCCGAAACTCAAAGTATTGCTCTTTTCGATATCATTGCTCTTGCGCTTGTTTCAGGTGAAACCAACGTTATTGAGTTTGAACAGGATGAGCCTATTGAAACCGGGGGCGCTTTAACCATTGACGATCCGGACGTTACCTTTATCGCCAAAGATGCGGAAGGCGAAAATGGGTTCGGGTCTTTTGTCGTTAATGAGGATGGCTCCTGGACATTCGTGGCCAACAGTCCATTTGATGAACTTGCTGATGGCGAGCAAATTCAAGATACGACGACAGTGCAAACCTCCGACGGTGGCGAACAAGTCATCACCGTCACCATCATTGGTACTGATGATGCGGCAGTCGCTACCGATGACTCGGGCAGTGTGACTGAGGACATTGATGTAGATGAGATCACCAATCAATTAGTGACGTCTGGTCAGATCGTAATTACAGATGTAGACAGCGACACTCCTACCTATTCAGCTGACGGTGAGTTTAACCTCGTAGGTTCAACAAACGAATCACAGCTAGGCGTATTGAGCATCGACCCTGATGGTGCTTGGACTTACGTAGTTAACAACGACGATGTGCAATATCTCGATGACGATGAATTTGTCACCGAGGTTTACACGGTGACTGCGATTGACGGAACCACAAGTGAAGTAACTATCACCATCAATGGTGCTGATGATCCATCCGAAATTACTGTCGGAGAAGGTGACTCAGACATGGGTGAGGTGACGGAAGATGTCGATGTTGACCCGGAGAGTAACGACTTGATGGCGACGGGAACACTGACGATTACCGATGTTGATGCTAACGATGTCGCGGCTTTTCAACCTAACGGAACGTTTAATCCTGAAGGTTCGACCAATGATACTGCGTTGGGTATGTTGACCATTACCGACGATGGTGAATGGACTTACGTCGTCGACAACGATGATGTGCAATATCTCGATGACGATGAATTTATCACCGAGGTTTACACGGTTACTGCGATTGACGGAACCACAAGTGAAGTGACAATCACTATTAATGGTGCTGATGATCCATCTGAGATTACGATTGGGGAAGGTGACTCTGACGTGGGAGAAGTGACAGAGGACGTCGATGTCAATGAAGATACCAACGAACTCTCGGTGTCTGGTACTTTAACGATTACTGACGTCGACACCAGTGACATGCCTAATGGCGTGTTTACCCCTGTTGGATCTACTTATGCACTTGCACTAGGTATGTTAACGATTACTCCTGAAGGGGCATGGAGTTATGTCGTTGATAACGATGCGGTTCAATATTTGAACGATGACGACACGGTTATTGAGCGATATGTCGTCACCGCCATCGATGGTGTAGAGCATGTTATCGAGATAACCATCAATGGTGTCAATGACGCACCTGAAGCGACCAGTTTTACGGTCGTTAATGATGAGGACGCGATTATACCTATCCTCTTCGATTCTGAAGATGGCGGCATGCCAGATTACATCTCAGATATAGAAGATGATCATGACGACATTCCACTTAATATTCGGATAGAAAGTTTGCCAACCAACGGCAGCCTTTTGTATACCGATGAAAATGGTGTCACGAGAGAAATTGTGCAGTCTGACGTCGACAACGGTGTGTTGTTTGTCCCAAACAATATCAGCTTCGTTGCCGGGCCTGGAGAAATGTTTGAAATGGGCTTTAGTGGTGCCCCTGACGATATGCCAGAGCTCGTTGATGGTTTCTATAATTGGGGCGTCGCGGTGTCGCCAACCGAGAGACTTATTACCCTAGATAACGGCAATACGATTACGGTTACGATTGAAGACAACAATAATAAGCCTTTGAAACAGTATCAAGGTGAACAGTCTCATGTCGGTTTTGGTATTGGTGATACCGATGGTAGAGGTATGAACAAACAGGAGACCTTAGTCCTCGATTTTACGAATAATCCATTAGGGGTCGTTGATTTTGGTCTAGATGGTTTGGGTGGTTCATTTAACACCAATAGTAATGTTTATGTTGAAGTACTCTATACCTTTGCTGATGGTACAACGCATACAGAGCAGTATCAGAAAGACCCCGGAGACACCGGAAACAGCCAAATACTTTATGATTTCAGTTATTCATCACCAGATAATCCGATCGTTGGAATGGAGTTGTCATCGACAGGGGGCAGTTGGGAGTTACGTTATGTCCAAGGTAACGAGGCGGTAACTGAAGACCCGCAGTTTGATTATGTCGCGGTCGACTCTAATGGCGTAGAAAGTACGGTAGAGACGGTCACCATAGATATCGAAGAACCGCAGCAATATAACGTTATTAGTGCAGCGAGTAATGAACCTTTGTATGCCGAGTCAGGCAACGATCTGCTGATTGGAGATAGCGGAGACAACATCTTCACTTGGCTAGACTCTACGCTCGACAATGGGACCGATATCATTAAAGACTTTGAGCTTTATACGGAGGGCGCCGGTGATCTGATTGACCTCAATGATCTACTTGAAGACCCACAAGATGAAACTCAAATGGCCGAGCTGCTTGGCATGATTGAAGTGTCTGTTGATGGAGACGATATCGCACTATCGATTCCAATCAATGGCGGCAGTGATACTCAAACCATAGTGGTTGAAGGTATTGCAACGGAAATGGGAGCTTCGGTTGATCTCGGCAATGATCTTTCGGTGCTAGCCGAGTTAATCAAAAATGATGCTGCCTAGTAGGATCGTGAAATGCTTTGAACTTTAATGTAATGAAAGCCTTCGGTTTCGAGGGCTTTTTTGTGTCTACTATTAACCTAAAAAAAACACCGTGATCTTAGATAAAAAAAAGCCCAAACCAACGCGGTTTGGGCGGATACAAGTATAGGAGTTAATAAGGAAAATGCAGTAATTAAGAAAACAGTGAGAAACAAGTTTGACGGCCTGTTAAACATCTAAATACTCTGTTTTCTACTTAATTTATGACCCTCGATTACCATTTCAGTTCCCCAAAAATTCATTAATTTTCTCTTTTTAATTAAACGCGTCTCTATTCAATCGCTTAGAACGTAATGCTTACAACTGGTACGACCAATTTGTGAAAATGTGATGTTGCTTGCTTGTTAAATAAATGTTCTAAGCGTATATTTCAAACAGTTGTTTAATACGAGTGATTGAAATGGCACCAAGAAGTACAACCAAAGACAAAATCTTAGATGTGGCTGAAGGCTTATTTGCTGAGCACGGTTTTAATGACACCTCTTTACGCACGATTACGAGTAAAGCCAATGTCAATCTTGCTTCAGTGAACTACCACTTTGGCGATAAGAAGACTCTGGTTCGTGCGGTACTCAATCGTTACTTAGAAGCATTTATGCCAGCATTGCAAGATGCACTAGTGAACTTAAATTTGAACGAAACGTATTCTATGAGTGACGTGTTTGAGTCTTTAAGACAGCCACTAAGGGCACTCAATGATGTAAGGCCAAATGGTACGAGTCGATTTATGTTACTCATTGGCCGAGGTTATACGGACGTGCAAGGTCACTTACGTTGGTTCATTACTACTCGTTATAGCGAAGTACTGACTTTGTTTACCAACTCAGTAATGAAAGCCAACCCAAACCTCACTCAAGAACAGTTATTTTGGCGATTGCACTTCACCCTAGGGACTTGTGTATTCACCATGGCATCTAGCCAAGCTCTAATAGAAATTGCAGAGAATGACTATGACAGAAAGATAGATGCTAAGGCAGTGGTCGATATTCTTATTCCATATTTGGCCGCTGGCATGTCAGCAAAAGAATAAAACAATAAAAAGCAAAACATTCACAAACAATATAGTGAACAAAAGGATCTGAACTA
Organism: Vibrio sp. FF266; assembly: GCF_041439695.1. Taxonomy (NCBI): domain Bacteria; kingdom Pseudomonadati; phylum Pseudomonadota; class Gammaproteobacteria; order Vibrionales; family Vibrionaceae; genus Vibrio; species Vibrio sp. FF266. The sequence goes on along the minus strand of NZ_JBGOOO010000014.1, from coordinate 78,322 downwards.
TGAGCTCTCTAAGACAAAAATGGGTAAGTGACCCAGCTTTTAAACTCTTTAAAAAAGTACTACCACCCCTATCTAGCACCGAGAAAGAAGCGATGGAAGCGGGTAGCGTGTGGTGGGACGGAGAGCTGTTTTCTGGTAAACCAGATTTCACTAAGCTTCACCAGTACCCAAAACCTCAGCTGACAGCAGAAGAGCAATCGTTCATGGACAATGAACTGGAAACTCTACTCGCTATGCTTGATGACCACAAAATTGTGAAAGAAGACCGGGACCTTCCTGAAGAGGTGTGGAACTTCTTACGCAAAGAGCGTTTCTTCTCGCTAATTATCGCGAAAGGGTACGGCGGCCGTGAATTTTCGGCGCACGCCAACTCTACAATCGTAACTAAGATTGCAACGCGTAGTATCAGTACCGCGGTTTCGGTAATGGTTCCAAACTCTCTTGGCCCTGGTGAGCTGCTGTCTCACTACGGTACTCAAGATCAAAAAGATTACTGGCTACCTCGTCTTGCTGACGGTACAGATATCCCTTGTTTCGCACTAACAGGCCCTGAAGCTGGTTCTGATGCGGGTGGTATCCCTGATGTCGGTACAGTGTGTATGGGCATGCACGAAGGTAAAGAGACACTAGGCATCAAGCTTAACTGGAACAAGCGTTACATTACGCTAGCACCAGTGGCAACGGTACTTGGTTTGGCTTTCAAACTGCACGATCCAGAAAAACTACTGGGTGACAAAGAAGACATTGGTATCACTTGTGCGCTTATCCCGGCAGACCACGAAGGTGTTGTGATTGGTGAGCGTCATGATCCACTTGGTCTTGCGTTTATGAATGGTCCAACACGCGGTCACGATGTATTTATTCCTATGGAATGGCTAATCGGTGGCGCAGATTACGCAGGTAAAGGCTGGCGTATGCTGGTGGAATGTCTGTCTGCAGGTCGTGGTATCTCATTACCCGCACTTGGTACGGCGATGGGCCACCTAACAGCGAAAACGACCGGCGCATACGCTTATGTTCGTAAGCAGTTCGGTATGTCGATTGGTAAATTTGAAGGTGTTGCAGAGAGCTTAGGCCGTATTGGTGGTTTAACGTATCTATTAGAAGCGACTCGTACACTGACAACCACTTCACTTGATATGAAAGAGAAGCCGGGTATCGTAACGGCTATCGCGAAGTATCACATGACAGAGATGGCTCGTACTATTCTGAATGACTCAATGGATATCCATTCAGGTCGTGCAATTCAAGATGGCCCAATGAACTACTTGGCTGCGCCTTACCTAGGTATTCCAGTTGCTATCACAGTAGAAGGTGCGAACATTCTAACTCGTAACCTGATGATCTTCGGTCAAGGTGCGACACGTTGTCACCCATACGTATTGAGCGAAATGGAAGCGGCAGCGAACCCAGATGAGAAGCAAGGTGCAAAAGACTTTGATAGCTTGTTGTTCAAGCACATCTCACACGCAACTAAAAACACGTTTGGCGCGTTTGGTGCAGCACTTACTGGCTCTAAGTTCATTAAAGCCGACATGAGTGGTCCAACGAAGCCTTACTACCAAGATTTGACTCGCTTGAGCCGCGCGCTTGCAGTGAGTGCGGATTTCGCAATGCTGACGCTAGGTGGCGAACTGAAACGTAAAGAGCTTATCTCTGCACGTTTGGGTGATGGTCTAAGTTACCTATACATGGCGTCTGCTGCACTTAAAAAGTATGAAGACGAAGGTCGTCAACAAGCTGACCTAGACTACGTACACTACGCGGTTCAACACTGTTTCCACAATGCGGCTAAGTCGTTACAAGAAGCGTACCGTAACTTCCCGAACAAGATGGTTGGAAAAGTACTTAAAGGTCTAGTTTTCCCTGTAGGTAACCACTTCGAAAAACCAAGTGATAACCTAACAGTTCAACTAGCAGAAAGCTTGATGACTCCGGGAGCACACCGTGAACGTCTGACTCACCTTTGCTACATCGGCAAGGAAGAGGATGATAGTGTTGGCCTTATGGAGAACGCGTTCAATGCGATGTACAGCATCAAGCCTCTGGAGCGTAAGATCTTTAAAGCAGTGAAAGAGGGCAAAGTGGCTCGTAAAGGCTTGTTGGCAGACAAACTGGCTCAAGCACTTGCTGCCGATGTTCTGACACAAGAAGAAGTCGACCAAATTGTTGCTGCTGATAAACTACGTTACACAGCGATTCAAGTTGACCACTTCAGTCATGACTTTAGTGAAACTTTGACGCGAAAAGAGTTAAAACCTAAGCTAAATAGCGTTGCTTAGATAACGAAATGATAAAAGGCACCTAATAAGGTGCCTTTTTTGTTTTTGTCGTAGAAGTCGCAATAGAAGCGTTAACAAATGGTGACTTAGTCGGCAAATATCAGTTGAGTGCTCCAACCACTTGCATTTTCACCACATTTTTACAGAAATTAGATGCCATTTGCGCACGAAACTCTTATCCTTAACCTGATTTTTTAAGGAAGTTGAATATGATCATCAAACCTCGAATTCGCGGATTCATCTGTACTACAACACATCCAGTCGGTTGTGAAGCTAATGTAAAAGAACAAATTGCTTACACAAAAGCTCAAGGCCCAATCGCAAATGCACCTAAACGTGTACTCGTTGTTGGCTCTTCAAGTGGCTACGGCTTGTCTTCACGTATTGCGGCTGCATTTGGTGGCGGCGCTTCAACTATCGGTGTTTTCTTCGAGAAAGCCGGTACTGAGAAAAAGCCGGGCACAGCTGGTTTTTACAACTCAGCAGCGTTCGATAAGCTAGCTAAAGAAGAAGGCCTGTATTCAAAAAGCCTTAACGGCGATGCTTTCTCTAACGAAGCTAAACAGAAAACAATTGACCTGATCAAAGAAGATCTAGGTCAAATCGATATGGTTGTGTACTCACTGGCATCTCCAGTGCGTAAAATGCCAGAGACTGGCGAAGTGATTCGTTCATCTCTTAAACCTATCGGTGAGACTTACACATCTACAGCGGTAGATACAAACAAAGATGCGATCATCGAAGCAAGCGTTGAGCCTGCTACTGAAGAAGAGATCAAAGACACTGTTACTGTAATGGGCGGTGAAGATTGGGAACTTTGGATCAACGCACTTTCTGAAGCGGGTGTTCTAGCTGACGGTTGTAAGACTGTTGCTTACAGCTACATCGGTACAGAGCTAACGTGGCCAATCTACTGGGATGGCGCGCTAGGTAAAGCTAAGATGGATCTAGACCGTGCAGCATCAGCGCTTAACGAAAAACTAGGCCAAACTGGCGGTACTGCAAACGTTGCTGTTCTGAAGTCTGTTGTGACTCAAGCAAGCTCTGCGATTCCTGTTATGCCTCTTTACATCGCGATGGTGTTCAAGAAGATGCGTGAAGAAGGTATTCACGAAGGTTGTATGGAACAGATCTTCCGCATGTTCAGCCAACGTCTATACAAAGCAGACGGCAGCGCAGCAGAAGTTGATGAAGTGAACCGTCTACGTCTAGATGACCTAGAACTGCGTGACGACATTCAAGAGCATTGTCGTAACCTATGGCCTCAAATCACAACTGAAAACTTAAAAGAACTGACTGACTACGTTGAGTACAAAGAAGAGTTCTTGAAGTTGTTCGGTTTCGGTGTTGATGGTGTTGATTACGAAGCTGATGTAGAGACAGCTGTTGAATTTGATGTAGCTGATATCTAATTCACAAATCAAAATAAAACGAAATAGGCGCTCATTGAGCGCCTATTTTTTTGTCTGTAGTTTGAGGAAAGTAGTATAGAGATTTGGGATGAGAAAAGAGATTAAGTAATAAAAAATGCACTAACTCAAAGATGAATTAGTGCATTTAAAATATCTAATCTAAAGCGCTATAACGCTGAATAAACTAGCTGATGATAATGATAAAGGTACCCGCTAAGGTCATCAATATATTGGCTATCGCGTACGTACCTGCGTACCCCAGTGCTGGGATAGTTGAACGAGCGTGGTCGTTTACTATGTCCATTGCCGGAGCACAGGTTCGTGCGCCAATGATGGCTCCAAAAAGAAGAGCTCGGTTCATCTTCAGTGCGTAAGCGCCGACTAGGTAAGCGAAGAATACCGGCAGTACACTCACGATAAGTGCTATCCCGATAACTTGCGGACCCACTTGGGTCAAATGCTCAAATATCTTACCACCGGCGCTCAAGCCGATACCGACCATAAAGAACATCAAACCGAGATCTTTGACCATATTCAACGCCCCTTGAGGAACGTAACCGAAGGTAGGGTGGTTCGCTCGTAAGAAGCCAAGCATGATGCCCGATAGAAGAAGACCAACTGCATTACCTAAACCAAATGAGACTTGGCCGAATGTCATGGTGATCAAACCAAACAAAATGCCCAGAATGAAGAAGCTACAGAAAGCCGTCAAATCGGCCATTTGGCTGTGAATCGAGATGAAACCAATTTTTTCTGCAAGGCCGTGAACACGGCTCTTTTCACCACTGACTTGTAGTACATCACCTTTAGAAAGTACGATGTTTAAATCCATCGGCATTTCAATTTGAGCTCTTACTACGCGGTTAAGGAAACAGCCGTATTCGGATAAGTTTAAGTCAGATAAACGCTTACCTGCGATGTTGTCACTTTTAACGACAATCTCTTCTTCAACGATTCGTAGATCGAGAAGGTTACGGTCAAAAACTTCTTTGCCGTTTCGGAAACTTGGATCAAGACGAGCGTGGCTGTCAGGGAAACCAACCAATGCGATTTCATCGCCTTCTTGCAGAATGGCATCGCCATCAGGGTGGGCAAGAATACCATTACGTCGAATCCGCTCGATGTAGCAACCAGTTTGACGATAGATGCCAAGCTCACGAAGGTTCTTGCCATCAGTCCAGGTAATGAGCTCTGGTCCCACACGATAAGCACGGATAATGGGTAAGTAAACCTTACGCTGGCCAGAGGTGCCTAGGCCGCGCTCTTGAGCTATTTGTTCTGCAGAGTCGTGCAGGTTTACTTTCTGAAGCTTTGGAATAAGGCGGGCAAACATAATCATACTGATTAAGCCGACTAAATAAGCCATCGCGTAACCTACAGAGAGGTTTTCTATAACCAGACCCAAGTCCATGTTTCTTGGTACTTCAGCTAAACCTGAATTGAGTGCATCTTGCGCGCCAACTAATATTGGTGTTGCAGTTAGTGCTCCCGCCATCATGCCTGCGGAAAGTCCGAAACCAAGACCTAAATATTCGCTGCAAAAATAAGTAAGGGCAATGGCCGTAGAAAGTACAACGAGGCTAAGAATGAGGTAATGCTTACCATCTCTGAAGAATATACCGAAGAAGTTGGGCCCGGCTTCAATACCTACACAGTAAATGAAGAGCATGAAACCAATTGTGAGAGCGTCGGCGTTAAAGGAAAAGCCAAGATGTCCCATGATAAGAGAAGTAATCAGAACACCGATTGAATTTCCTAGTTGGAGACTACCGAAACGAATTTTACCAATGGCGAGGCCAATAGATAACACAACAAAAATGAGAAGGATGGGGTTTTGTTTTAACAGCAAGACAACGTCGATATTCACAGTGATTGCTCAATAATTAGCGTGAAACACAGGATCAGTTTGAGGAATGAATTGTATCTAAATATAAATAAATTATAAGTGCTATTTTCAATTTTATTCGATATTGACCTTAATCTTACTCCGGTTGAAAAATTGTCATAAAAAAGCCCGCTGCAATGAGCGGGCTTTATATCAATCATACAGTCTAACTGTTTTATCTATCAGCTGTTTAGGCTTTAGCCTCGATTTTCGTTTGAGAAATCCCAGCTTAGTCGAAAAGACCTAGGTTTTCTTTTGCGTATGCTTCAAATTCTGTGCAGCCGCCAATGTGATCTTGGTCGATGAAGATTTGTGGAACTGTGTCTACAGGTTTACCAACAGTCTTCTCTAGGTCAGCTTTGCTGATGCCTTCAGCGTGGATGTCAACGTAACGGTAGTTGAAGTCATCGCGTTTAGCTTTAAGAGTTTCAGCATGCTCTTTTGCGCGAACACAGAATGGACAAGCAGGGCGACCAAAAATAACTACAAACATTTAATTTCTCCTAAATACGGGATGAGGCTCGTTAACTCATTTATGTTAACTATTCTATTATGAATGCCACTCAAAATTTCTTAAAACCAACTATGCCTCAATGGCATGGGGAAATAAAGATGGAATTGCCTCTTAATACGATAGGTTTTGCCTATCAGCGCAAATATTAATCATAAAAGGCTAGAGTATTGTTTACTGGCCACTGTCATCGTGAATTCCCCTCAATATTAGTATGTGAATTACCCCTAAGATTGCAACTTTAGTCGATATTTAGTGCGACAAGTTGCACCTTGTCAAAAAAATCAAACGCAGAACGAGGCATCCTTTATCTAGGTATGGAACCATATTCTGTAAGCAGTCTGAAGTAATGATGTTTTAGTGCATTCGTATTTGGGGTGCCGGGATTGTGTTGTAAATACGAAAATCAAATTTCAAATGTGAAATCCAAGAGACCAATTTCCTAAAAACCAAGAGTTCGCAGTTTTGTTCGGTCATAGGCGCAGGAGGCACCATGTTTCAATTTATGACATCTACAAAGATCATCTTTGGTGATGGAGCACTCTCCGCTTCATTGTCTCTCTTTAATCAATACGGTTACAGCGTGCTATTGGTGACTGGCAATACATTAGAGCGCACTTCAATAGTCACTGACTATCTCGATGCACAGAGTATACGCTATCAACACATTGCCGTATCCGGTGAACCTAATATCAAAATGGTTGAGGAGGCTGCTATTTCTGCACGTCGATTTAAGCCAGATATGGTTGTCGCTATGGGGGGCGGTAGCGCCATCGATATGGGCAAAGCGTTAGCCGCGGTTTTACCTAACCAAGGTAGTTTGTATGACTATGTTGAAGTCGTTGGGCGTAATGTCCCTCTTAAAACCAAACCGCTTCCGTTCATTGCGATTCCAACCACAGCGAGTACAGGTGCAGAAGTCACTAAAAACGCGGTGCTGAAATCAGGGCAAGACCAAGTAAAAATCAGCCTTAGAAACCCAGACATGCTGGCTGACGTTGCGATTGTTGACCCAACCCTAACTCATGGTACGAATCTGTATTTATCGGGGCGAGGTGCTATGGACGCATTTACCCATCTAATGGAAGCCTATGTGTGCGGTGAACCGAACCCACTGACTGATATGATCTGTGAAGAAGGCTTACGTAAGCTGAGTGGTTCTGTCATTCAGGCGTGTATCTACGATGAACCTCAAGCGCGTTCTGATCTCGCGTTTTCCTCTATGTTAGGGGGAATAGCGATAACTAACGCCAAACTTGGCGCTGCGCATGGTTTAGCTTCTGCGCTAGGTGGCAAAATCTCGGCTCCTCATAGTGTGATAACTGCACGTTTAGCACCATTTGTGATGTTAGAGAATATAGCTGCTGCGAAGGAGCAGCAGAGGAGTGACATCCTAGCGCGTTATCAGCGAATTTCTCAGATAGTGACAGGTAACGTAGAAGCAACAGAGGAAGAGGCAATTTCTTGGTTGTCTGAAGTGTTGGATACGCTCAAGCTTCCAAGTTTACTGGAATTTGGTGTCTGTGAAGCCCAGTTTGATGAGGTGTCTGCCGACGCGCTCAAGTCGGTGGCGATTAAAGGGAACCCTTTACCGCTGAACCAAGAACGACTCGTACATATTCTTCAGCAGGTTTGTGAGGAGTGTGACTGTGGAGGTGAATACCATGAGACAGCCTCGATGAATCAAGGTGCTCAACGTGCCCCAGAACAGGTTACGGAGTCGAGTTTTACCATTATCAACTCTTATGCGTCTGAAAATAATGTAGTAGAGAAAGGTAATAGCTGGACGATCTAATAGCAGAAAGTAGAAAGCACACATAACGAGAAAGCTAAGCTAACGCGGGACAAATAAAAACGGAGCTCTAGGCTCCGTTTTTCAATTGAATTCTTAAGCTCACATCTTAACAGATTAGAACTGAGAGTACTTTTCGTAACGTGAATCACGAAGTGACTCTTTTACTCGTTTCAGGTTCTCTCGGAAGCCAGAACCACGACGAAGCGTAAAGCCTGTTGCTAACACATCGATAACCGTCATCTGAACAACACGACTTGCCATTGGCATGTAAACGTCAGTGTCTTCCGGTACATCCAATGAGATAGACAGAGAACTCGCTTTATCTAGCGGAGAGTCTTTTGCTGTGATAGCGATAACTGTCGCGCCGTTTTCACGAGCTAAGTTCGCAATCTCTACTTGGCTTTTAGTGCGGCCAGTGTGAGAGATCAGAACAATGACATCGTTATCACTGCAGTTAATGCAGCTCATGCGTTGCATCACGATGTCTTCGAAACAAGTGATTGGGATATTGAAACGAATGAATTTGTTTTGAGCATCTTTGGCTACAGCAGAAGAGGCACCCAGTCCGAAGAACGAAATGCGTTTTGCTTGTGTCAGTAAGTCAACCGCTCGGTTTACTTGCATCGCGTCTAAACTGTTTTTAGCAACATCTAGACAAGCCATAGTTGATTCAAAAATCTTATGCGTGTAAGCATCTGGGCCGTCATCTTCTTCAACATTACGGTTCACGTAAGGTGTGCCGTTCGCCAAGCTTTGGGCTAGGTGAAGTTTAAAGTCAGGGAAGCCCTTTGTGTCTAAACGACGACAGAAGCGGTTAACTGTAGGCTCACTCACGTCAGCCATTTTCGCTAAGGTAGCAATGCTAGAATGAATTGCAGTTTGAGGGGAAGCCATGATTACTTCGGCTACCTTACGCTCAGACTTGCTGAAATTTTCCAGGTTTTTTTGTATTTTTTCTAATGTATTCATAGTGTTCACAAGGGTATAGAGAACAACTTGCTAGTTAATATCTTTTACCAGGGGGTATGGCTGAAACAAATATAAGAAAATACAAAACCAAACTTATATTCGGTATTGTAAATTCTACTGCATCAAATAGATATCAAGCTAACTAGCACCATAGAGTCAGTATAAACCCAAGATACTATTCACTAATACAAAAACACGGCATCAATGCTTAAGAATATGACAAACCTCAACAAAATTTTAGAAAACTACAGAATTGGAAGAGGATTAGAGCAAAAAGAATGCAAATTGAGTATGAACTGACAGCTAAGTTACATCAAAAAGAAAGAAATTTTCAATTTGATGCAACTAAAATTGAATGGCTAGGCGTTGATTAGCTTAACCAATTTGGTGATTTTACTCATCAAATTGGGTGCTAGTTTAGAGATTTCACGCTGTTCTTCAAGCACTGAAGAGAGAATATCGTTGCCCGTCAGTGGATTTGCTAATACTACACGGAAAACGATGATTGGCTGATGCGCCCATATTTCGGGGTTTAAGCGCGTTCGCGATACGAAAGACTTGCCCGTTTCACGTTGCTTCTTCTGAATAAACTTGGTCAGTTCATTCAGTAGCTCATTCAGTTCAACACGCTCTGGTGCTTTAGCCTTGAGTAGTGCTGCTTTAACTGATTCAGGCACATAGCGATAGGTCAGTAGGCAAAGCTCAGGCTCTGAAACCAGTTCGAAGTCGTTTTGACTTTTAATCAGGTCAGCAAAGTAGCGCGCTTTATTGATGCTCTGGTCGATTAGCAGTTCATACCCAGGGCGACTGATGATGTGCATTGAGGCGTAGACTAACATTGCCATACCTGAACGAGAGCCTTCTAACGTATGGCTACCTAAGTCTTTTGAGCCTTTGCGAAGGATGTATTGAGCGTGATGTTCGATTGCGGTCATCGCATCTGGCTTCTTAAACAAAACCATGCCAGCACCCATAGGGATATAAAGCTGTTTATGTGCATCAATCGTAACTGAATCAGCCAATTCAATACCATCAAGTAGGTGACGATGGTTGTTCGACATTAGAGTCGCACCTCCCCAAGCGGCATCAACATGGAAATGACAATCGGATTCAGCACACACTTCTGCAATGTCTCTTAGAGGGTCGATATTACCGGTTTCGGTTGTACCAGCCACACCAATGACAGCGAAAGGCTTTATCTTATTCTGCTTGAGCTGTTCAATCTTGAGTCTTAGGTCGTCCGTACAAATGCGGTTGTCGTTATCTGTTTTAACAGACACTAGACCTTCTTGACCAATACCAAGGACATCCGCTGCTTTTTTCAGAGAGTAGTGACCACGTTCAGAAACCAAGATAGCAAGGCCTTCGTAGCCGTAGTGCTTCATGGCTTTAAACAAGCCTTCTTTTTCCACACCTTTGAACGAACCTTGTGCTTTTAGCGCGTTGTTACGTGCAACCCAAAGCGCTGTTATGTTCGCGATGGTACCGCCAGAACAAAACGCTCCTAAAGAGTGGTTGGCACTGTGCATCCAGCGAGAATAAAACTGGTCGCTATCCTGATATATCAGGCGATGTAACATACCCAGAACTTGACGTTCTAAGGGAGTGAAAGCTTTTGAGGTCTCGATTTTTACTAGATTCTGATTTAGCGCAATCATGATTTTAGACAGCGGCATCAGGAAATAGGGTAGCGCAGACGTCATGTGACCAATAAAACTTGGCGACGACGTATGTACAGAATGAGATACAAGAGAATCGAGGAGATGCTCGGTATGTTCTGAAACAAACTCAGGCTGCTCTGGGATATGAGCATTCGAAAAATCTTTCTCAATCTCACGTAATGGCTTTTCTTCAGCCACAATGTGTTCACGTAAGAATTGATTCAGGTTTCGTGAAAGTTTGTCTTCGATTTGAGTGAGTGTTGAGTCTGGGCCTTCTGGTACTGTAAAGATACGTAGAAGACTGTCAAAGCTAACATCTGCTGTTTTTTGTTCCGTAACCATAGCAAGCGAGTTATTTTTCTTATATTGACGCGAGCGGGATAATCTAAACGAAAACGGGAACAATGTCCCGTCTTAATTATGAAATCCAACTTCCCATAAAAGCATAGTAAATTAAGGGTTATTTACACTTGATCGCTTCTAGTTTGGCGATCGACTGGTTGTAACGCTGCAGTGCTGTATCGATTTGCTTAGGGTGACTAAGCAGCTCAGCAAAGGCGGAACGTAGCTCGTAGTTTTGAGCGTGAGGTGTTGATTGGCGGTCGTCGAACGTTGTTTTCGCAATTCTACCAAGTTCATCATCACGTGTTGATAACGTCTTAATGTCGTGTTGTTCCAGTTGCAGCCAGCCTTCTACCGGTTGCTCTGTTGCCACTTTGCTTGAATCGTTCACAAGGTAGTAGTTTACCGCAGCGCGATTAAGCTCGAAGTGGTGCTTACGACCTTCTAGGAACCACTCGCTTACTTCTGTCAATTCTGGGTATTGCTCAGAAGTTAATGTAGCGAGGTCAGCATACCAACCTAAAGAGGCGTCGATGTACGCATCATATTTTTTTGCTTGGCACTGATTTGTCTCAGACATTGAATCTGCTGCAAAAGAGAAAGTCGAAGTTGAAGCTAGCAGTAATGCGACGCAAAGGCGTTTCATAGCGGTTCCTTTTGTAAGTTTATTCTTTTTATAACGTTGTCGTTACAGATTACCGTGATCATTATTTGTTGAGCAATGACACTTAGTGTCTTTTTATTTCGGTAACTGTATCGGTGTCTTGGGCATCGGTATTCGAGTTGCATTCTAATCTAAAACAAACGCTATTCCTGCGATCTAGTTAGCAAGAGATACAAAGAACAACATCAAAATCGGGACAAGCAAGCTGAGGATAAAGCCACTGACTATGGCGACTGGCACGCACCGAACGCCACCTGTGGTTTGAATGACAGGTAATGTGAAATCCATCGCTGTTGCGCCTGCATAACCAATCGATGTGCATGGGTAGCTTCGGATCAGCACAGGAATAAGTATTAAAGCAACTAACTCTCTTAACAGCTCAAGCATGAAAGAAGCGCCACCATAAATAGGACCAAAGGCGTCGCCCATCAAGATACCGGCTAAAGAATACCAGCCAAACCCTGAAGACATTGCCAAGGCTCTGAACAAAGGAATATCAAGGATATAAGACGCAATAATACCACCAAGCATTGAGGTGGTGATGATTGCGATTGCGATTACCATACCGTGCTTGTTGAGTAAGATTTGACGAAGTGTTAGTCCGCTATTGCGTAACTGAATGCCAATAAAGAACAGTAGAACAAACAGAATCCATTCACTCGCGGTATCAACCCAATCAAGTCCAATAGGCAGAACTAAACCCGCAATAAGGCCGGAACCGACCACTAAGATGAGTTTGGCAGACTCCATCGCCATAGAAGACAGGGGGAGTTTCTTATTACAGCTGTCTGTCTGGAGTGGCAGTAACTTATCAATAGCAGGTAGCGCCATTAGATTACAAACGCTTAAGCAGACGAAGAAAGTGGCCGTGTATAGAAGAATTGTCTGCAGGTTACTGCCTAGGTTATCGAGTGCGGCTAAGCTAAGTCCCATTAACGCGAGAATCACGTAGATCAACCGCGAAGTAGAGCGGTTGATAAATTCTAGCGTCTGAGCGTTCGAAATTGAAAAAAGATACCCCACGACGAGTGGCGCAAATATAAAGATCATCCCTGTAAACATGCTTTCCCCATTGCATTGACTTCATATTGCATTTACTAGCAATTTAACAGTAACTTAGAAGCCGCTAGTATTGATCACGTCACTTAGCTTTGCATTAAAATCCTGTTTGCTCAAGTTGCTTAATTTATAAAGTACTTCCGCTCCTGTCACGTTTAGTTCTACTTCGTGCTCATCAATGTTCTCATCCTTGTTTCTAAACATCAGTAGGTGGTTAGCTATTCGCGCAATATCAAGGTAAGACACCTCGCGCTCTTCGTGATTATTAATGGTGTTGCTGCACACATCGATAAAGTCGCTGTCGAAACCCCAGCGTCTAAGGACCAACTTACTGGTTGCTGAACATTGGCCTTGGAATATTTGCAGTGCGATGTCGTGATCTAAATAGTTCCCGTTGTCTAGGTAGAGGTGATATTCACTAACCAAACAGAACAAGCCAATGTCTGCAAGTAACCCAACAAGTAGTGACTTTTCATGCTCTAGATAACGGTATTCGGTAGGGGATAGTTCTTTAAATAGGTTAGTGACTAACACCATAGTTGCGGCGAGTTCTTTTGATACAGAAGCGCTCTGAACCAATAGCTCGTTGCACTCTTTACTCAAATTGACGGAATGTTTAAGTTGTTCAATAGCCTGAGCCGTGACAATGTCACGCACTCTCAATATACCAAGACGCGATACGGCCGTCATAACATCGACACAAGTAATATTGCGTCTGTTGAAGACAACTGAGTTAGCAACTCTGATCACGATTGCTGTCAGCCCTGGGTCTTCAAGTAAGCACTCGGCAACTTCGGCGACGCCTGTTGGTTCAAGAGTACATAGCTTTTGAATTTTAAGTACAACCTCAGGAATCGGAGGAAGAGTTATTTTTCCCGCTGAGATGGAATGTCCAACAAGTTGGGCAAACTCGGATTCTAGGCCCTTAAGGAGAAGAGCTTTATTTTGTGGTAGCCAGAAAAATGATAAATGATTCATATTAAGAGTAAGAACATGTATGTCGTACCATTTTACAAGCCGCGATGCTGCGAGGCAATACTCATCGAACCACATAAGCTTTGATAACTTGAACGGGGGTATCACTAAGAATTAAATTCTTGGCGTGATTTGATAGTTTAATGTGATGTAAATCATTAAAAGCAAGGATATTCAACTGATTGATGTGAGCTGCGCCCTGACTTATTTTTCTTTTCGAAGTATCATTTATTTCAAAGGTGACAAACGAAACCATAATATTCACCTAAACATTAAATAGATTTAAAATTTTTCGCATAAAAAGCTGCTTGTCTGGCGATCAACCTAATCGGGGTAATTTGATTAAGGATCAACGGATATGACCGAGACAGCATTTATTAATTACGTGAATCAATTTGGTGAACATCAAAAGCGCTCTATGTTTGGAGGTATTGGCCTCTTTCAAAATGACGCTATGTTCGCTTTGTTGAGTGAAGATTGTGTATTCATTCGAGGTGGGAAGTTATTAGATAAAAAGCTGACGGGGCTTGATTGTGAAAAGTATCGTCACGTAAAAAAGCAGACGACAGCAACCGTGAATTACTACGACATCACGGATCTCTTTACGTCTGAGCATCCTGAATTGGATAGTATTATTCGTACTTCAATCGATAATTCAATTCAGCAGCGTAGCTTCAAAAAATCATCTGCTAGCCGTAGATTAAGGGATTTGCCTAACATGCAACTGACGTTAGAACGCATGGTTAAAAAGGCTGGAGTGGATGATGTTTCAATGTTTATGCAGTTGGGTGCATCTGAAGTGTTTAATAAGGTTCGCGAAGCGTACGGAAACGATGTTGACCTAAAATTACTTTGGAAGTTTGCGGGTGCAATTGATGGTATTCACTGGAAACTATTACAAGAGCCACGCAAGCAGCAATTATTAAAGAGCTGCCACTAAAGATATCGCCTGTATATGCATAAGATTACTGTTTATATATAAAAACCGAGGGATTTCCTCGGTTTTTTGTTTCTATCTAGCCCGTTTTAAAGGCTAAGCCCATATGAAGAGCTTTCTCGTTTTACTTAAAGCTTGAAACGAGTCGTGAACATTAACTGATCACCGTAGAAATCATTGATACGAACTTCTGCACCTAGAGAGAATAGTTCTGTAGAGTGGAAACGCACGTAAGCAGAACCGATCCAATCATCTTTATCATCGATAGAAACGTAACCGCCTTTGCCGCCAACTTCTAGTTGTGGGCCAAGCCATTGACGAACACCAACGTTGAATTCCATACCAACATCAGGAGAGCTTTTCGCTGCTGGTTGAACTATACGAGCTAGCATTTCACCCGTTAGATCTGCCCAGTTGTTAATTGGAGCGTGGAAACCAAGACCTACAGCAGAGTCGTAATCGCCTTCAAATTCTGAATCGATACGCGCTACTGCGTGAGCATTCGGGTGGATTGACTTACTGAACGCACCACCAAATGTAATTGGGCTCGCACCGATACGAGCGTCAAAGTAATCGTAGCTAAAGTTGCTCATTACTTGTGCTTGTTCATTTGGTTGTCCATCGACAGCTAGTGCTTGGCTAGAAGCCAATAGCATAGCGGTAGTAAGTAGAATTTTGCGCATAACGACCGTAAACCTTTATTAGTGTTGATCCCTTTGGTTTGATAAAAAATAGCCAAACCATAAACATTGAGACAGTTTAATCTAACTCGCGGAAAAGTAACCCATAAAAATGCTATTCATTTGTCATTTAGCTAAAAAACAAGCAAGTAAAGTACTGCTCTGTTACAGAGATCTCATGTTTTAGGGTTATTTAACAAAATCTAGTATCCATTCACTTGTTATCGATAACTATTAGATACACTTAATTTACTCGCTGTTATACAAAATACACTTAGTGTCAAAGATGCATCGCGACTAACTAATCGCTATTCATCATCTAATCACTATTCAGCAAACAACCTCTATTTACCAACCTATCGCTATTCACTGAAACTAGTTCGCTTGTCTGACATTGAGGTCAGTATTCGCTCAGTATCTAAAATGGAAGTCCAGTTTAACAACTGCTTGTCGTTTGCAATGACATAGTCTGTCAGTTGTTGAGTAATCGTGTCTCTAAGTTGATCGCCTTGCCAAGGTTTTGAAATATAAAAATCAAGCGCCGCGTTGTTAATTGCTGTGACGGTATCTTCTAGCCCAGCTTGCCCGGTGAGCAGCAGCTTGCGTGTTGGCTTTGTAGAGTCGTGCTGGTTAAGTTCGATAAGAAAATCGATACCCGTTTTGTCAGGCATGATGTGGTCACACAAGATTAAGGCGAGTTTAATACCTTCCTGTCCCATTTCTTTAATCACTTGCTTAGCTTCATCGACCGATTCGGCTCCTTCAACAATAAAATTGTCTTCAAATGGTGCTAAATCTTGAAGGACACTGTTGAGAACCTCTGGCTCATCATCGACACATAAAATTAGGTACTTATTCATGAGGTGCTCCTTCTTGTTTGAATGGAAGCCACACTTGCATGTGTGTATGGCTGCCTACCTCAGACTCCACCAAAATAAAACCTTGATGAGCCGAAACGATTTGTTGAGAAATGGATAACCCAATCCCTAAACCGAAGTTGCCTTCTTTTTTGGTCGTGAAGTTTGGGTTGAAAATAGTGTTGATGTCTTCTTTGGCGATACCGTGTCCAGTGTCCGATATTTGCACTACAAGAAACGTGTCGTCACCTTTAGTTTCTTGAGACGTGGTGATAGAGACTTTGCCTCGCTCTGAAAGAGCATCAAGTGCATTAGAGAGAAGGTTGGTCCACACTTGTTGCAGCGAGAGCGACTGGCACAATAGAAGCGGCAAGTCGGTGTCGTAGTGTTTTTCAAGTTGGTGATGTTTGAGCCTGTTTTCAAAGATCACTAACGTATCTTCAAGCCCTTCGTGGATATCTGTGTAGTGGCGGACCTCTTCATCTTCTCGGGCATAGCTTTTTAGGCTTTTGACCATATCGGCAATACGTTTGCTGCAAACTTGAATTGAGCGGATAGAGTTTCCAACATAGTGATAATGCTCTAAGTCATTGAGCAGCTCTTTGCCTGCGACAGGGGAGTCTTTTAAGGTATCTAAAACCGCAGAGTCTTGGCTCAGGTTCAGTCTTACGGCTTTTTTAGCTAGCGCGCGGTCATCGATAGTAGAGGTGAGGTGTTTTACAATTTGTCTTTCTTGAGCTGTTGATAGTGGCTTCGCCATTTTTGACTGTGCTAATACATCCGTCCCTTTATTGGATTCTGGGAGTGCCGAGTTCTCGAGTATTTGATCGAGATGTTCAGACAAGGTTTCAATGCTTCGCAAGATCGCTGCAATCGGGTTGTTCAACTCATGTGCAACACCCGCCACGAGTTGGCCGAGCATCGCCATCTTCTCTTTCTCTATCAATTGTTGATGTGCAGATTCCAACGATTCTAGCGTTTGCTGAAGCTGGATCTTATTGTTGATGCTTCTTTGTAATCGTCGGTTAAAGTGACGGAGTAGTAGATTGGTAAACAGCGGCAGCAGAGTGTTGTTTGAATGCATCACCTGAGCAAAGCTATCTTTATCCAGTTTGATGACTTGGGTCTGAGTCAGAGTAATCGCAGTAGAGAACGAAGGCTCACCCGTCACGAATGACATCCCTCCGACAATATTGCCCTTAGAGTGACGCACAACTTCGCGTTGCTGCCCCAGTTCATCTTTTTTATAGAGCGCCGCTTCACCTTCAATAATTAACCAAAGAAAGCGATTATCTTCGCCCTCAACCGTCAGCAGATGCTCTGGTGAATAATCACGAATGGCCTTGGTTTTATCATCTTTTGAAAAGACATCCTGCAGAGCACTGACGACACGCTCAGCAAGGGCATTGTCAGAAAGCTGGTGGTAATCGTGAATGAAACCCGATTGGAAAGAGTGAATCTTTTGTTCAATGTGCGCTCTGAGTAAGCGCTGTTGATCCAATGCATCGCTGTAAGAGAGCAGGTTTTCTGAGTCGTATTGGATGACAAAAGACGTTAGCTCTTTTTGCGCTGATTTGAATAGAACCTGATCTTGAACTGGCTTGGTTAGACAGTGGTTGAGCCTGCCTTCATTTACAGCGGTTAGAATGGATTGAATGTCTGACGAAGCGCTGACTAATATCGTTCTTGCGGTATTACTATGGGGCAGCTGTTCGAGTTCAATCAGAAATTGCACGCCATTAAATTCAGAATGATGATGAGTGATCACCAAGGCTACAGTTTGGTTGTGATCATGAATATCTTCTAATGTGTGATGCGCGTCTTCTATGTTCTCGGCAGTATAAATATCGAATACAGAAGCCAACGGAGCCAGCTCCGAACGTATTCTTTCAATGCTAACCGGATTATTGTCCAAACAGATAACAGCGTATTGATTCACAGCTCAACCTTAATAGTAGCGATGTCTCTAGCCTAGCAAGAACCGCCGAATAAGGATGAGAGCTAGCCGTTAATTTATTGAGGCAATCGAAGTATCGAGCAATAGACTGATTTAACTCAATGTTTCTTGTTTGCTACTGATGGGTTAGACTAAAAAAACAGACACGTGTAGAAAGAGAACTCATGGAACAGTTAAGAAAAATTGGTGCAATTGGCGGCGCAATCTCATTGGCACTTTGTTGGCCACTAGCGGTTGGCCAAATTGGACAAAATGCCATTACCGATGGTGTTGCAAAGCTTAACAATTCAAGCATTCAAGCGGAGATCGTGGAGTACGATAGAGGTTACCTGTCTTCTAACGTAACTACTCGCCTAACTGTGACCGATGAAAACCTGAAAGAACAACTCGCGATTGATGGGCTGCCGAGTGAGTTTGTCATCAATAGTGCGGTTAGCCACGGTTTGGTGAGCCTGAATGCACTGTCGACGTTTGATAATACTGATATTCTGCCTCTAACTCTGACAACTAGCACTGAGCTAAACGGCAACACGGACTTTAACTTCGAGTTAAGCCAGTTCAATCATCAAGGTTCTGATGAGAATGGTACTTCGGTATCAATCACGAAATCGAATCTGTCTGGCCATGCCACTGTTTTAGGGCAAGTTGATTACGAGCTTTCAATCCCTTCAGTTCAAATTGATTTTGAAACCGGTGAAGAGGTAACACTGTCAAACCTAAAAGGTGTAGGTTCAGGTCAACAAGCGAAAGGCTACTGGTTAGGTTCTCAGAATTTTACTATCGATAGCTTCTTGGTTACAGACTCTGCAATGCAGCCTTTCATGACCATTGAAAACTCTAAGTACGATTTTGAATCACATCTAGATGAAGCGACTAAGCGTCTGCGCAGCAACCTTAAGCTGGATATCGCAAACATCGAGACCAGTGAAGGCCAGTTGAACAACCTAAACGTCGATTTCGAAATGTCGAAATTGGATAGCGAATCGTTTGAGAAAATCTTTGAGATTTACCAATCTAATCCAGTAATGACGCAAGAAGACGTTGCCGAGATCATTCCATTTATCGATATCCTGTTTGCTAAAGGCTTCGACCTTTCAATGAACAATATGTCGTTAGATCTAGGTAAGGGTCAATTCGAATCTAAGTGGTTAGTGAGCGTACCGGAAGGAACCGAAAACATCAGCAGTAATCCTTCGATGATCATGCCGGCATTAACGGGTAACGTTCACTCTAGCTTCTCAAATGAGCTTGTTGAAGAGTACCCATTCATCCGTGAAGGTATCGATGAATTGCTTGTGATGGAAATGATCAAGGAAACAGAAAGTGGTTATGAAATCAGCGCTGACTTAGAAAATGGAAACCTAGTGTTCGAAAATGGACAAGAAATTCCATTAATCGCTCTACTTATGCCGGTTTTTGTTCAATAAACAGAACAGGCTTGAATACTGATAGGGTGATTTAGCAGGTTAAGCTTAAACATTTTATACGGTACAAAACAAAAGAGGTCTTAAGACCTCTTTTGTTGTTTTTATGTTGGGTAAAACATGGTATTACTTGCATAGTTATTATTTAGCAGGAGCAATCATCCCCATGGAACTTACATTAGATAACGTATTCAACTTCAGTGCTGGCCCAGCTGCACTGCCTAAACCGGTAATGAAACAAGCGCAGGCGGACTTTATTGATTGGAATGGTTTAGGGACTTCCGTGATGGAAATCAGCCATCGCAGCAAGGAATTTATTCAAGTTGCTGACGAGTCCGAACAGGACCTACGTGATCTTCTGAACATCCCAGACAACTACAAAGTTCTTTTTTGTCAGGGGGGCGCTCGTGCTCAATTCGCTGCTGTTCCTCTAAACCTTTTAGGTGACGCGACGAAAGCGACTTACATTGATGCGGGTTACTGGGCAGAAAGTGCAGTGACTGAAGCGAGCAAATATTGCGAAATCGATGTATTCAACGCCAAGACGTCAATTGATGGCAAAGCAGCGGTTGTTCCAGCTAAAGATTGGAAAATCGACCCGGAAGCGGCGTATGTACATTTCTGTCCAAATGAGACCATCGATGGTATTGAAATCAGTGAGCTTCCTCAAACGGATAAGCCAATCGTAGCGGATATGTCATCTAACATTCTGTCTCGTAAGATCGATGTGTCTCAGTACGGTGTTATCTACGCTGGCGCTCAAAAGAATATAGGCCCCGCTGGTATTTGCATTGCTATCGTGCGTGATGATCTGCTAGAGCTAGCAAACGACGTATTGCCGAGCATTCTTAACTACAAAGTACTTGCTGAAAAAGACTCAATGTTCAACACACCGCCAACGTACGCTTGGTACCTATCAGGCCTTGTATTCAAGTGGTTGAAAGCTCAAGGTGGTGTTGAAGCGATGGAATTAGTGAACAAAGAGAAAGCTGCGCTGCTTTATAATGCGATTGATAGCTCAGCTTTCTACAGAAACGATGTTCATACAGTAAACCGTTCAAGAATGAACGTGCCATTCCAATTAGCGAAACCAGAGCTAGATGCTAAGTTTTTAGAGTTGGCTGATGCTGCTGGTCTGAAATCACTAAAAGGTCACAGAGCGGTAGGTGGGATGCGAGCATCACTATACAACGCAATGTCTTTGGAAGGTGTGCAAGTATTAGTCAACTTCATGAAAGACTTTGAAGAGAAATACGCTTAATTAAGGCGTATTTCACAATAAGAGGAGCGAAAGCTCCTCTTTTTTTACTTGCTGAAAAGGAAGGGTATGAAGAAGTTAGGTACAGTAAACAGTGTTTTGGGCGGTAAGATCGTTGCTTTTGCTCACGGTACACAGAGTGCAATCAATAAGCAGGTTTTATCTGAGCGCCAATACGCCACTGAGCTTGGATTTATTAACGATGAGCAAGGCGACCCTCGCTTTCATGGCGGTATTCAGAAAGCCCTTCATATTTATCCAAGTGAGCACTATCCGGTTTGGCAGCAAGAACTGGGCGACAAAGACATCTTCCAATCTGCAGGCGCATTTGGCGAGAACCTGAGCTCAAGCGGGATCACGGAACAATCCATTTGCTTGAAAGATAAGGTTCGCATCGGATCTACTTTATTGGAAGTCTCACAGGGGCGCATGCCTTGTTGGAAGCTCAATGTACGATTCGATCAAAATGATATGGCAAGAAGGCTACAAGATACCCTTCGAACTGGCTGGTACTTCCGTGTTTTGGAAGAGGGTGATATCGGCTCCGGTGACGAGATTACCCTGTGTGAAAGACCTTACCCAGAATGGCCGTTAAGCCGGGTTATGGGGGCGGTGTTCACGGGTTGTTTGGATAAACAAGAGCTTAGAGAATTGGCGGAGCTGCCTTTAGTGGAATCTTGGGGCACGCTTGTAGAACGTCGACTTGAAACTGGCGAAGTTGAAGATTGGGAAATGAGATTGGTTGGCCCGACAGCCGAGTAGACTTTCTCTTCAGGCGCAAAAAAAAATCATGCGAAAAAGAAAAACGCTCACAATCTAGATGATGTGAGCGTTTTTAATTTTGAAGTGTGCACTATTAACTATTAGTCAGTAGCTAACAGTTAAATCGCTTTATACGCGTTTAAATGGTGTTTAATTTAGCTATAACCAGAAATCTTTAACAGGCATATCAGGGCTAAAATGGTGCGCAATCTGTGCTTGTAGAAGCTCCGCTGTCGCAATCGCATCAGTTAACGCATGATGCGGAGTATAGTCAGGCAAGTGGTATCTACGACGGCTCTGACCAAGCCTTACTGACGCAGGCTTCTTACCTTTTAGCTTATTCCATAGACCGCCGGCCAGTTTGTTTTGGATTTGAGATTCAATCTCGAGCGTGTCGAGGACTGGAAACTCAATTCCTTCACCTAATCTGACCTTCAACGCGTTATCCAAGAAATCACGCTCGATGCGGCGATAATGAACGACTGGGATATGGCCGCCCATTGACTCTAAGATCTCATCTAATACTTCACTTAAGTCTGGCGCATCAATGATGTCGTTGTGAGTGATGCCATGGATAACAACCGAGTCTTCTTCCAATTTCTGCTTTGGTCTCAGGGTCCAGTGCTTGGCTTGTCTTAGGTAGATTCGATTTAGCGTAAACGGAACTAGACCAATGGTAATGATGCCATCTTTGTTTGGGTTTAAACCCGTTGTCTCAAAGTCGACAGCTAAGAAAGTCACTTCTGATAATGGCGTATCAGGTGCAGGAAGAGGCTGGCTATAAAATTGCTTTAAGCGCTCGTCTCTCGCTCGTTCCAATTTCTGAGCAAACTTAAATGGCCAATCGACTGCAGGTGATCTGAATAGTTTGTTCATAGCGCCTACTTAAACTTATTGCTGGCTTGATAACGGAACTTAAGAAAGTTCTGTGCATTGCTTAATATTTGGAATGCATCCTTTAGATTACGTCGCTCGAAGTCAGACAAGTTCTCTGGCTCAATGTTGTTATCAGGCTCAATGTTGTTGTCGACATCGTGGGCTTGGTGGCGAATACGAACTAAAGAGATGAATTCCATCGCATCTTTCAAGTCTTGAGCTCGACCTTTTGGCAAAATACCTGCGTCGATAATGTCGTCTAAACGTTCGAATGAGTTCTTAGAGCGAGATGCGACTGCTAAAGAGTGAACGCGGATTAGATCGGCAAGTGGTGCGGTACCACGACGTTTAAGGTTGATCGAGTTGTTATGACGACCATCTTTCTCCATTACGAAATCTTTAAAGAAACCCAGAGGCGGTGTTCGGTTGAGTGCGTTGCGAGCAAGACACGCCAAGAAACGGTTGTTCTTACGCGCACGTCTTACAATAAAGCTATTTAACTGTTCTGCCCATTTTAAGCGGCCATAAACACCATCTAAATCAAAGAAGATAGAGGCGTTCAGTAGTGCTTTCGGGTTTGGATCATCAATCCAATCAGCGAAGCATTCTTCCCATTGTCGACGTGTCATACGCCAAGTTGGGTTAGTGGCCATGATGTCACCGGTACAGTACACATAGCCACATTGGTCTAAGCCATCACAAATGAAGGTCGACAGCTCTTCAAAGTACTTACCGTGCTTTTTCTCATCGTAGGTATCATCAAGAATAATGGCGTTATCTTGGTCAGTAACGAGCAGCTGCTCATCACGCCCCATCGAGCCGAGCGCGAGGAAACAATAAGGGATCGGCGCTTTACCGAGTTTATCTTCGGCTAGTTCAATAATTCGTTGTTTAAAGCTACGGCCAATTACCGACATTGCGGTACCCACCATGTGGGCGTTGGCGTCTTCGTTAACCAAGCGCACAAAGCTGTCTTTTACTTGCTCAGAAAGGACTTTAAGATCTTCGATGCTTTGCTGTTGGAAGATGCTGCTTACCAATAACAGCGAGTTTTGAGATTCGTAACGTACAATATCGGTCGCTTCAATAATACCAATAGGCTTCTTATCTTTTAGTACTGGTAGGTGATGCACGTTGTAGCGAAGCATGGTCATCATGGCTTCGTAGACATAGGCATTATGATCGAGCGAGATAACCTCTGCTGTCATTACACTTGATACTTCATCCGATGGATCGAGTCCTTCTGCTAAAACTCGGGTACACAGATCACGGTCGGTAATGATGCCAATAACGGGCGTCGAATCGTCTTCATCATCTTCAACAATATCCGGGTCGATGATCAGCAAAGATGAAACATTATCTTGTGCCATCATGGTAGCAGCTTGTTGGATGGTTCGTGTTTTTTCGATCATTGGCGCTTCGCTAGTCAGCAGCGTCTTTACCTTTGACGTGGTTAGATCGTTAGCGTCGTTGCTGTCTGAGTTAGCCTGACGCAGTCGCGCATTATCTTCTACTTCGACAAAGTCAGCGAATGAATCATAGTTGTCGTAGAGTTCTTGGAAAATAGGTTCAGGGATACAGTAGAGTAGGGTGTCTTCTGTTGCTTTTACCGGGAAGCGAACTTTATTGTTGGTGAGTAGCCCCATTTGGCCAAATAAGTGTCCCTCATCCAGCCGGTTATAGAGCTCACCTTTACGACGATAGACTTCTACTTCGCCGCTTCGAACAATGTAAAGGTCGTTAATCTGATCACCAAAGTGAATGATAGGGGTATCTTGGCGGTAATAAGAAATTTCGACGCTACTGGTCACTTTCGCCAACATCTCCTCTGGGAGTTCTGTGAAAGGGGGGTATTGTGCCAGAAAGTTTTGAATCTCTAATAACTCAGCATCCATAATGATCATCCATTGGTTTGTATGATTTCATGGTACAACATTTGATAATATTTTGCCGTCACAAATCAATCTGTGAGCTAAAACCTTTTTAAAGTCTTAGGGATAGACTAATCTTTCAAATAATAGGGTGACAGTTAAAGGATGATAGGAATGCCGAAGTGGAAACTTAGTTTAGTGTCTGCAATTTTTATGTTTTCTTCAAGTTCGTGGGCCGAAACTCACAGTGTGGATATTCTTGATTATGACCATATATACGCCACCGCTCATTCGGGAAGTTTGAATGAAGATGCAGGCAGCAATAACAATGCATCATCCTATGGATTAGGTATTAGCTATGCGATAACGGATGATTGGCTATTGTTGGGTGACTACAGTGCTCGTTTCATTCACCCAGATGAATCAACAACTCGAATGGATACCCTTATGCCGGGCATTGGGTACCGTTACAGTATTAAGCGAGATCTAGATATAGTGGCTTACTACCTGCTTGGTATTACTAAGGGGGAAGTCGAAGATAATGGAACTAACATTACTCGCTCGTCTGACACGGAGTTTATCCAAGGAATAAAAGCGGAACTCAACTATGGCTTTGCGAAACGTTGGATAGCGAACGGCAGTGTACAAGTGAATCGCAGTGACTTGTTTGACGAGGAAGTCTACCACCTAGGTTTACGCTATTTAGTGACCAACAAATTTGCGATTGGTGGCTCTTACCAACACAGAAATGGCGAAGGTAAGATTCGTAGTGAACGCACTAACGAGCTAGGTGTAGAGTTCTTCCTAGAGTATTAGTTAGCGATATATAGACTAAGCGTCTTAAAAACTGACATATAAAGGAGGCAGACACAAAAAAGCCAGCTTAATAGCTGGCTTTTGCATATCTATTGGTCTGCAAGTGCAGGTTTCTTTTTCGATTAAAGAACCGCAGCGATGCCTTTACATAGAGGACCCATATTTGACTTCGTCATGCCCGCTACGCTGATACGGCCAGAGCCGACAATGTAGATTGCGAATTCGTCTTTCAGGCGAGTTACTTGCTCTTTGCTTAAACCAGAGAAAGAGAACATGCCGTTTTGGCGCTCGATGAATGTGAAGTCTGCATCAACACCTTCAGATTTCAGTGTCGTTACGAATAGCTCGCGCATCTCTTGGATACGGTCACGCATTTCTGCTACTTCTGCTTCCCATTCTGCACGTAGATCAGCATCACCAAGGATGTGAGTAACGACAGCACTGCCGTGCGCTGGTGGGTTAGAGTAGATAGAGCGGATGATGCTCTTAACTTGAGAGAACGCTGTTGTTGCTACGTCTGCAGATTCTGCAACCAATGTGAATGCACCAACACGCTCGTTGTACAAACCGAAGTTCTTAGAGAACGAGCTAGCAACAAGAATCTCTTTGTTGTATTTAGCAAAAATGCGCAGGCCAGCTGCATCTTCTTCAACACCTTTAGCAAAACCTTGGTAGGCAAAATCGAATAGAGGAAGCAGTTTCTTCTCAGCAACTAACTTAGCAAGTACTTCCCACTCTTCAGTTGTTGGGTCGATGCCTGTTGGGTTATGACAGCAGCCGTGAAGAAGAACGATGTCGCCTTCAGAAGCTTTCTCTAGGTCAGCAACCATGCCTGCGAAGTCTTTGTCTTTGGTTTCAGCGTTGTAGTAGCTGTATTGAGCTGTTTCGATACCGGCAGCAGCGAAAACGCCGTTGTGGTTAGCCCAAGTTGGGTTACTGATCCAGATTTTCACGTCACCCAGTTGGCGCTTGATGAATTCACCCGCTACGCGAAGTGCACCTGTACCACCTGGAGCTTGTGCTGTTTTAGCGCGTTGAGACGTTACGATCTCTGCATCTGAACCGAAAAGCAGTTTCTGAACCGCTAGACCGTATTCAGCGGTACCTTCAATCGTTAGGTAAGATTTGGTTTTTTCGTTTTCAAGAAGTGCAGCTTCTGCTTTCTTTACTGTTTTAAGTACTGGCGTTTGACCATCTTCATTTTTGTAGATGCCAACACCAAGGTTAATTTTCTCTTCACGAGAGTCTTTTTTAAATTCTTCAGTAAGGCCGAGAATAGGATCGGCGGGAGCTGCTAACACTTTTTCAAACATAATCTTCATCCATGTCAATTGAGAGGGAGGTAATAATAACTCCGGTATTTATACCTTTCATGCAAGGTTGTTACAACTCAAAACCTAGAATTTATTAAAACGATTTATAACCAACAGCTTCGAAAATTTGATTTATGGAATTTTTCGGCATTTCCATTTGAAATGACTGTGCGTCGATGCGGTTTTGTTTAACGTAATTCATTGCTAACAATGTTGTTTTTGTTCATGTTTAGGGCGGTAAACATGAAGGAACTCTTTAGAATGAAGAAAACACTGAGTCTGTTTTTCGTGGCTTTAGCAGTGGTCACTGCTGGGGGCTGTAAAGATAGCAAAAATGAAGGCCATAAACCTATGGTCTATAAGCCAACGAAAGCATCACCGTCAGAGCTTTCTGTTGAAATTATTGTTAATGGAAAAAAGCGTACGTTAGAGCTGAATCGTTACTCTATTCGTGAGCCCGATATGAAAGTATATCTATGGGATCATCGTATTAACGGGAACGCCCCTTCGAGTACTATTAAAACTCCGGACATTCGTGTTTACCGAGGCGTTGATACGAGTGATGAGAATACTCAAGTTATAGCGGCTCTTACCACTAAAAATAAATTATATGTAACTGCTTTTCGTGGTAGCCACCGAGTTTGGTCGATCAAGGATGCAGCGGTAACTGGTGGTAAATCAGCGGGTACTATCCAACCGTTGAAGTCTAGCTTTTCTTCTGTGTCTCGACAAAACAGTATATTAGATGCGGTTCAGAAGTCGATTAAGCCAATAGACAAAAATCCGGATAACCCAGTTTCGGGTCTAGACAATATCTTACCAACAAATATGTCAGACATTAAACTGAGTAAGATAAATGCATTTGTTCAAATTAGTTACCAGACTTTTAAAGAGCAAGCTGACGGTAACTTTGATGATGCTATGGTTTTAGCTGATTACTACATAAACTTAGTGGACTATGTGTATAGTCGTGATGCGTTAATTCGATTCTCTATGCAAGATGTTCTTATTGAAACATGGGGGCATTTAAGGAGTCACTACAATAACTGTATAAAGAGTAGCAGTCACGATAGATGTAAAGACTGGGGTTACCAAAATGAGAATACCTCAATTAAAAACGCAACACGACGTTGGGTGGATGCCCAAAGAAAAACGCGCCATTGGGATGTTCGACATCGCATGATTGATTTGGTAGGCAGTGGGGTTGTTGGTGTGAACTGGGGATCTTATGTTCGCTCGATGGGTCAATTGATTCAAGCGGATGGTGTTGTTTTACACGAAACCTCACACTATTTAGGTACGGGGCACCATACTGGTGGCGAGGAAGAAACCTCACAAGGTGGTGAAGCGCACGTGGGAGATATTGGTTTTGTCGGTTACAAAAACCGTGTAGCCAGACAAGCGATTGTTGGCCCTGCTGATTACCCGTTACCCCCATCGGCTAAAATTGATCACTTTGGTGTGTTGCGTGATACAGCGAAAACATTAGATGTGTTGAAAAATGACTTTGATGCAAATGGTGATTCGATATCGATAAATAAAGTGGACTCGCTTACCGTTCAAGGCGGTCAAGTTAAGATCGTCGGAGATAAACTGGTCTATACCCCACCGAAAGGGTTTGTGGGAGAAGATTCGTTCTTTTATCAAATCACTGACTCAACTAAGCATCATGGAAAACAATTGTATGATCGTGAAGAGGTTCATTTAAGAGTAACAAGCCTTGGTTTGTACGCTAGATTCGGATTTGAAAGCGCGATTGAAGATTTTTGGATTCCTAATGAACAGACCGGACTAGCAAGTCAGCTTCATGTTAGTCGTGATTGGCGTTCAGGGAAGGATGTTTGGGTTGATTACTCACAATCAGTGACTAACGATTCCTATGGAAAGACATTAACGCTGGGCGCTCATGAAGCGGTAAGGTCAATCAAAAGCAAATACGATGTACCTGAGTCGTTTAAATATAATACTCATTACGGTCATGCATTTGATCTCGGTGATGATAGCTTCACGGTTTCATTGAAAGTGAAAGTTGGAACTAGACTTCCTCATGACATTAATTTGGTTAACCGTGGAATGGAGAGAGAAGGCTACCACTTACGACTACTGAAAGATGGAAAACTAAAGTGGTACATGAAGTCTCGTCAATACGCTATGCATAAAGGCGGTACTGATTACCGCATTGTAACAATGACGACGGAGTCATTGTTACCTGCTGATAGCGCATGGCATGCAATTGCTGTGCGAGTTGACCGAACAACGAATCAAGCAAGCTTATGGGTTGATGGGGTTAAACAGTCGCTTGTCGATGAAGCGCAAAATGAGGTTAATCTTCCTAAAGGTTATGCTGGTTTATGGGGCGGAGGTAGCCGAAGAGCGTCAAGTATCAGTCAAGGTTTGACTATCGGGCAAGCATGGTGGGATACGGACGAAGTACACAAGCAGGAGTTACAAAAAAGCCAGAGCCGCTATTTGCGTATCGATAACGTAGAGTTGAGGTCATTTGCACTTACAGATGATCAGATATCAAAATTGACCAACAACAATTATGTGTATCCTTATGCACCGCGTCCATATAATGGTGAAGGCATTGCTTTCTCAGGAAGCAAAACACTGAGCTGGAAATTGTCTAAGTCATCGGCTTACAAGTTAATGATTAGCCGTGATGGAAACTCTTGGTCTACTGAAAAAATTGGTAATGGTAGTTCGGGTTCACATACTGTCGCGCTCAATGCCTCCGATGAGGCGCTTTATTGGCGTGTCGACGTGAACGGTTCTGTCGGCGAAGTGTGGTCGGTTCGAAATAATCTAGTTAATGGTCGTCAAGAAATCGCATTCAGTCACTCTGAAATTAGTAACGGTGCCGCAATACCTGATTGTGAAGTCAAATCAGGTGTAACCTGCTTATTTGGTTGGCCAGCAACGCAAAATGGTTATAACGACTTATATGGTAATACTTGGACAATTGACAACGGCGGGACTACTAACTGGGAAGGCCATATATATCTTGGTGGTAAACAAAAAACGTTGAGCTTACAAGTTGATACTCCAACCGGTGAGTGGTCTGGTGTTCGTTTTCGAGCAGCTGCGGCGGGCAAAGGTTGGACCGGTGCGGACGATTACCCTTCAGGTACACTGAAGCTGTATGCAAATGGGAAGGAAGTATGGAAAGCTTATAATATCGGTGATGAGGTTTGGACTAAAGCAGGTACAGAGTGGGCGTCACTGCCTTTTATCGGTACTTACTCAGTAAGTGTACCTCGTAAAGTGAAATCTGATATGTATGGCGTTCACTTTATTGATCTCCCTGCAAATGTCACACAGCTCAAATGGGAATATGAAAGCTCACGCTTAGATAGCAAAGGAATGACCCCCGGAGCCGTTATAGGAGGCGTACAACTAATAAGGTAGTACTTTTCTTTTAAACTTTAATAGCCCAGCGTATTTGTACGCTGGGCTTTTTTATTTACATAGTTAAATCACGCTCCCTTTTGAAAGACAGTCCTTTGATAGGCTGTACGTTGGCGTTGTTTTGTTCAACGTAATTCATTGCTATTACTATGGTTTTTATTCATCTTTAGACTGGTCGATATAAGGGAACCACATAGAATGAATAAAATACTGAGTCTATGTTTTGTGGTACTAGCGGTAGTCATGGCTGGTGGGTGCAAAGATAGCAAAAACGAAGGCCATAAACCTATGGTCTACAACCCTACGAAAGCATCACCCCCAGATCTTTCAGTGGCAATTACGGTTAATGGTAAAAAGCGTACGTTAGAGCTCCATCGTTACTCGATCAGAGAGCCCGATATGAAAGTATATCTTTGGGATCACCGTATTAATGGGAATGCACCATCCAGTACTATTAATACGCCAGCGATTCGTGTTTATCGTGGTGTTGATACCAGTGACGAGAATACGCAAGTTATTGCCGCTCTGACCAGTAAAAATAAACTCTATGTGACAGCGTTCCGTGGTAGTCAAAGAGTATGGACAATTGAAAAAGCGGACATCATAAGCGGTCTTTCCGCTAAGAAGCTAACAGCAACAGCTCAAAACTTAGCTTCGGTTACGCCGCAGTCTGCAATTTTAGACAACATGCAAAAAGCAATTAAAACCGTAGATGAGCACCCGAGTGCACCAACATCGGGTTTAGATAACTTAATTGCTAAAGACAAAACGCAAGTTCAGCTGCACAAAGTAAAAGTGGCAGTTCATGTCTCTTACCAAGCGTTTGTTCAAGAAGCGGATAGCAACTTGGATGATGCGATGGTGCTCGTCGACTACTACATTAACTTGGTTGATTATGTTTTGAGTCGAGATGCTTTGTTACGTTTCTCTGTCAATGATGTGTTGATAGAAACTTGGGGCTATCTGGACGACCATTACCAAACTTGTAAAAAAAGCGCTTCTCATGACGCTTGTAAGACTTGGGGGTACCAACACGAGAATGAACCCATTAGAGTCGCTGCTATAAAATGGTGGGATGAACAAAGAAAAACGCGAGGTTGGGACCTTAAACATAGAATGTTGTGGCTGAAAGGTAACTGGATTCTAGGTGTAAACTTCGGAAGTATTGTTCGCTCTCCAGGTGACATCATTGGTGCTGATGGCGTTGTATTGCATGAAACCGCGCACTACTTAGGCACAGGGCATAGTACTTCTGCTGAAGGCCACGGAATTCAAGGTGGTGAAGCGCACGTTGACGATATCAATTTCAATATTTATAAAAATAACCGTCTAAGAAGAAATCTTGTTGGACCTGCGGATTACCCTCTGCCTCCTTCGGCTAAAATTGACCACTTTAGTGTAAAACGTGATAGCACGACGGCATTAGATGTCATGAAAAATGACGTAGATGCTAATGGCGATAAGATTTCTATCCACAACGTTGATAAATACTCGGCACAAGGTGCTGAGCTCAGTATCACAAATGGGAAAGTCACCTATAAAGCACCAAAAGGCTTTATTGGTGAGGATGAGTTCCACTACATCATTACTGATGGCAAGAAACTGTTCGATCGTGACGTTGTTCATGTCAAGGTTACGACTCCAGATCTATATGCTCGTTTCGATTTTGAAGACGCACCTGTTGATGACTTATGGATGGTGAACGCTCAAACAGGATTGGCAGGACAAGTTGCTGTTGTAAAAGAGTCGAGTAAGCAGGAAGTTTCTGAAGTTTGGGTTAACCAAGGTTACGCGAATTCGAAAACACTAAAACTAGGTGCTTACGAGTCAGTAAAATCTAACTTACTAGAGAACGATGTTCAGGAATCTTATAAGTATAAGTTCCACTACGGACATGATTTCGATTTCGGTGAAGACGATTTTACTTTGTCACTCAAAGTGAAACCTAAAGTCAAGCTAGAACATCCAATTGATCTCGTTAGTAAGGGCATTTGGGTTGATGGGTTCCAACTTAAGTTAACGAACGAAGGAACACTAGAGTGGTTCATGATTTCGCGTCAACTTGCTGCTTATGCGGGTGGAAGTGACCTTAGAAAGGTGTCTGTTACAACCAAAGAGGCACTTAACCTCAGTCAATGGAATACTGTCGCAGTGCGTGTTGATCGTACCACTCAAAAAGTTTCTATTTGGGTTAATGGAAAGCAAGCTACGCTAGTTAACAACTACAGTCGCAGTAAAGAAGAAAGCGATGATATGGAGTTGGCTGATGGTTATGCGGGTGTTTGGGGGGCGGGTAGCCGTTTGTCTGCGGGCACAAGCCAAGGGTTGATCATTTCTAAGCCTTGGATGGATGCAGGCAAAGATGCTACAGCTAATATAAAGTCTGAGCAAAAAGCAGGTAATATCTTGGTTGATAATATCGAGATGCGCTCATTTGCTTTGTCTGATGGTGACATGGTGGCGCTTGCTAATGATAGCTTAAAGTATGCGTATACACCGCGACCATATAATGGACAATCGTTCCCATTCAAGGGTAACCATAAGTTCACTTGGAAAGTATCTAAATCAAGTGCTTACAAAGTGTATACCAGTACAGATAATAGCACTTGGTTAGAAGTTCAATCAGGTGCTAGTTCTGCTGCTTCAGGTTCGCACACTGTCAATCTAGACCCAGCAAGCGATGTTTTATATTGGCGCATTGATTTTGATGGTAAAACCGGAAAAGTATGGTCTGTTCGTAACTCACTCAAAACGGGTATTCAGAACTTATCTTTCAGTTATGCTGAAGCAAACTCTGGTGCTAATTACCCTCAATGTACAGTCACTAAGAATGGGGATTGTCTGTTTGGTTGGGATGATGGCAATACAACTGACCAATTTAATCATAGTTGGACACAAAACCCTGCCGATATCACTAACTGGGAAGGTCACCTCTACCTTGGTGGTGAAGATAAAAAGCCTGAAGTGTCAGTTACAGCTGAAAGCGGACAAAGCTGGAAGGCCATTCGTTTTAGAGCCGCTGTTATTGGAAAAGGCTGGACTGGTGCTCAAGACGTACCAAAAGGTACGCTTAAATTATTCGCGAATGGCACTGAAGTATGGAAGGCATATAGCGTTGGTGACAATATTATTGATGGCGCGTTAGCAAAATCAGGGAATCAGTGGTCTAGCTTACCTTCTATCGGTTCTTCTTCAGTCAGTGTACCTAGAGGCACTAAGGTAGGCCGCTACGGTATTCACCGCGTTGATTTACCAGCCGATACAACAACGCTCAAGTGGGTCTATGAAGTAGAAAAACTTGACAGCAAAGGAAAAAATCCGGGCGTGGCTCTTGGTGGTGTACAGCTACTAAGATAGTGTTTCTTCTAAACTAAAAAAACCAGCATATATATGCTGGTTTTTTTATAGAATCTTATTCAGTCACTCTTCCTGTTTCGTTTAACTTAATACTCGAATGAAGCTGACTCAAAAAATCACTCTGCGGCCTAACCTATATAACTATTGTAGCCTGTATAACACCCCATAAATTACTGTAACCTGTATAGTCGGAGCCTGTATAGTTAGTGGTTTTCGAAAAGACTAAGCAGGTTGAGCAACAAAGCTTTCTCGTTCAAGTTCACTTTGCATGTTTTTTCCATCCTTGTAGGTCGCGGCAATTGAAACGAACTCTTGTTCGACGGCCAGAAAAGCTTGGACAATTTGCGGGTCAAAATGGGTCCCATTGCCCTCCAAGATAATCTGTTTCGCTTGCTCATGAGTAAAGGCTGGCTTGTAGACTCGCTTCGATATTAATGCGTCATAAACATCGGCCAATGCCATTAAGCGGCCGGATAGAGGAATATCTTCCCCAGACAGTTGGTTGGGATAACCGCTGCCATTCCATTTCTCGTGGTGAGTGAGAGAAATCTCTTTCGCGACTCTTAAGAAAGAACTGCTTCCTAATTGCTTTTCTGCAATAGATAACGCTTCGGCGCCAATAGCAGGGTGACCTTTCATTATCTCAAACTCTTCATCCGTCAGTTTGCCCGGTTTTAGCAGCACACTGTCAGGTACTCCAACCTTACCTACATCATGCAGTGGGGCAGATTTATAAAGCAGCTCGATATAGTTGGGTGTTAATAAGATCGCGTGAGCTTCAGATTTGCTGAGCTCCAGTGCGAGTACCTTTACGTATTCTTGAGTTCGTAAAATATGGGCGCCAGTTTCATTGTCTCGAGATTCAGCTAGTGCAGATAAGCTAACAATCGCGACGTCACGTGTGGTTTTTACTTCGTCTTGAGCGTTTTCGAGGCTATCAAGCATGGTATTGGTCATAGATGCTATTGACCCAAGCTCGTTGTAGCTGAATATAGGTAAGCGAACGCCTGGCTCACCATTAGTTACTTTACTTAATGCGTGCTCTTGGCTTAGAAGAATACGTCTAATCAGCTGGCTCCATAGAGTCATGATGGTTATCGCGTATCCACCTAGTACAACCGCCAAATAAATGAACTCTTTGATCACGCTGATCTTGCCCGTACCATCTAGCAAACGGCTGGGGTTGTGTTCTAGCCAGAAGATGTCTTTGACGGCCACCATAGTCAGCATGGTGGTCAGTGTTACCAGAAGCACGATGACCAAACCAATCATTTGTTTAACCAGTGAACTTCTTTCACCTATCAGGTGGAAGTCAAATTGCCCAGTCATCTCCATTTCATCTATTTGGCTAAGCTTCGCTTTCAATTGAAGAATGGTTCCGGTAAAGAAACCGAATAGACTCATACCAAACAGAACTTTCAAGTTACTGTCTATCGTGAATTCGTAGCTTAGGTTGTAGTAGAGCGCGAAAGGAATACTCGCGGCAAAGAACAACATAGTATCGAGTTGTGCAAATCGACCTTGTTTGACTAAGGTGTGTTGCGATAGCAAATAATGACGCGCTAGCCACAATAAGATAAAGACACTACTGACTTGGGTGAAAATTTCTAACGTCGTTAAGCTTTCGAGCATCGGGCATACCCGACTGCCGTAGGTGCCAAATAGCACGCCAGCGATGACGTATAATTGAGTCGTTAGCGATTGATTGTAATTTGAAGTATCCATCGATAAGCCTTTGTTCATTTTCATCTTAAGGTCTCGCAACTATTCCTAAGTTTACGAATACGTATTTTGTGTATTAATTCACGAGGCTGGTAGGTATGTATGGCTAGTATAGCGAGTGTGAATAAGGTCGGGGATTCTATCGATAGCTTTTGTTGAATGATACAAAAAATTGGTTTGTGTTAGATAATTGTTAGCTAGATGGGTGTTATTACGGCAGTTTTTATGAAGGCACTTGAATAGTCCCGGTTGAAATACGAGACTATTCAGTCGATATATTTGAGTAAAGTCGAGAGTGATTGACGACTACTTACCTCTAATCAAATTACTTTTTCAGATTGATTTCAGATTCAATTGAGTTGGTTTCAATGTCTGGGTGAGATGCTAGTTTGTCTGATGCCCATTGGTTTAGGTGTTTCAGAATAGCAGACACCGCGTGTTTCTCAGTTGGTGCTTGATCTTGATCGACGTCGATCTCCTGCTTTGGATGTGAGCCTGTTGCATCTTCAGCGATATGGAGCCAGTCTGGGTGCCAGTAATATGGCTGGCCACTCGGTGTTGTCCAACTATGAACACCGTTTGACTCTCCTTTATAACTTAACTGGTCTGCTTCTATTTTTTTCATTTTTATCTCGCATGTTTTTTGGATTACATCAAATTATAGAGGCGTAGAACGAACTTGGCTCTCGCCTTGGTTACAAACTTAGCAAAGCATACAAAGTTATCTGTGAACCAATTCACACTATTATAGAAATTAGGCTCAATCATATGGATAGCAGCAATAGTTGTTAACGTTAGTGATAAAATCTCAGGCTTATTAGAATTTCTCTAGGTAGTACAATTAGATGGCGCGTTATGAAGAGCTTGCAAAGGATATTCGAACTCAGATAGCGAACAACACGTGGCGTTCAGGAGAAAAGATCCCTTCCGTCCGCATGAGTTGTCGCAATTACAGCGTCAGCAATAGTACTGTCTTACAAGCCTACCAATTGTTAGAAAGTGAAGGGTGGATCATCGCTAAGCCTCAGTCGGGCTACTTTGTTGCACCACGTGTGGACGGCGTTGATTATGAACTGCCGTTAGTACACAAAAAGAAAGCCATTAATGATCGCTTATTCGACTTTTTGAAATCGAGTTCGGCAGAGGGGGTTATTCCTTTTGGATCAGCATTCCCAGATCCTGACCTTTTTCCTTTGCCTACCTTGACTCGAAACCTCGCCAGTGCGGGAAGGAAGATGACAGGTGCTAGTGTGATCAATAATCTGCCACCGGGCAGTGAGTCCCTAAGAAGACAAATCGCTCAACGTTACCTGCAGCAAGGTATTACCGTCAACCATCAAGATATCGTGATTACTTCTGGTGCGATGGAAGCGCTTAACTTGAGCCTTCAAACTGTAACCAAGCCCGGTGACTACGTTGTGATTGAATCTCCCGCTTTCTATGGTGCTCTGCAAGCTGTCGAGAGGTTAGGACTCAACCCTATCGAAGTGGATGTTTGTCCAATCAATGGATTGAATATTGAGCAGTTTGAAAGCGCACTACAAAACCAGGATGTGAAAGCGTGTTGGCTGATGACGACGTTTCAAAACCCGACAGGGACAAGTTTGTCTGAAGATGCGAAGCGCCGAGTGGTTGAGGTTGCTGAACAATACAAGACTTATATTATCGAAGATGATGTTTACGGCGACCTATATTTCGAAGGGCATAAACCTAAACCGCTAAAAGCATTTGATAAAACAGACTCAGTGTTGCTATGCGGCTCTTACTCTAAGAGTTTATGTCCTGGCTATCGTGTTGGTTGGGTGGTGAGTTCGCGTTTTAATGATGCGATTCAAAAACTTCAGCTTCTTTCTACGCTGTCGAGTAGTGCTCCTGTGCAGCTTGGCGTCGCGCACTTCTTGACACACGAAAGCTACGACAATCACCTTCGTAAATTGCGTAAAAATCTTCTAATGAGAAAAAAGCGATTTATAGAGGTCATTAAGCAATATTTCCCACATTCCATCGAGATAGAAGACCCTGCTGGTGGTTACTTCGTGTGGGTACGGTTCTCTCCTCACTTCGATAGCCAACAATTCCATCAACTCGCAATTGCTCAGGGGATCAGCGTCGCTTCAGGCGATCTGTTTAGTGAGCAGGGCAGAGTAGATAACGCGATCAGATTGAACTTCTCTTATGAACTCACAGCAGAGAAAGAGCAAGCGCTGCTCTTACTTGGTAAACTTGCGCATCAACTTACGCACTCGTAAAACCGTAAGTCACTCATAAAAAAGACAATGATTCCAACTGTACGGACTGATTCCGATGCAACTGTACGCCTTCTTGACCAACGAGTTGTGATTCAATATCGATAGACCAAATATTGGAGATACCGTTATGTTGAAAATGACTATGGGTAACGAAGTTAAGTTGATTATCGTTGCTATTGTGTGTGCACTTCTGTTAATCCTCGGCCACGTACTACTGGCAAAAGCATTCGCTGATATGGCATGGGCAGAATACACGACTGCCGCCATCCCATTCGTTATGATGGCAATCTGCGGTCTCGCGATAAAATACGCTATCGACCAAGATGTCGACTAAGTTTTTGAGTACACAAAAATGATCTTTCAGAGCCCCTCCATGATTTGGTGGGGCTTTTTCGTTGTATACATGAAACGAACTTGCATAGGTATCGCTGTTATCGTCGTGAAATAAAAATTCTTAATGACATACAATTACTATCCATACCTATTGTAAGCATATGTAAGGAGCGTCGAGTCACTACTTGGAAAGTAAATCACCTTTAGTCAAAAGCTTGGCAAACGCCATTTATCATCATTAACTATTGGTATGGTTGGGTTTATAGTTATTCGTGCCAACTATCAGTCGGTGAGGTTTGAATCGTGATGAACAAAGCCCTTACAGCACCTTACATTTTCAACTTATCTTTAGCCTACAATTACTTGGAACTAATACTGAGGCGAAAATATGAGATTAAAATGTGCAAAATTGAACCTCTGCATGTTGGCATTGCTAACAACCAATGCAGCGGCCAGTGAGGTTGAGGTCGATTTAAATAAATTAAGTAATGTTTCAGAAATTGGTACAGATACTTTGTCGATCGCTAG
The DNA here is from genome assembly GCF_041439695.1 of Vibrio sp. FF266. NCBI lineage: Bacteria > Pseudomonadati > Pseudomonadota > Gammaproteobacteria > Vibrionales > Vibrionaceae > Vibrio > Vibrio sp. FF266. Next base: position 40,419 of record NZ_JBGOOO010000014.1, on the reverse strand, counting down.
TGAGTTCATCGGTTATGAACTTAATGATGGCAAGTATCGTTACGCAAGAGACGTTGACTTGAACGGTTTAGATTGGGTTTTCTTGTATGGAGAGCATCAAAGAAAAGATAAACCCAATAGTGCTTTAATTGGTGACGTAAACGTTATTGGTGAATTACGACAAGTTTCTAATTCAGAGACCAAAAACGCAATTGGTAACCGTTATTACTGGCAGGGTGGTGATTCTACAGATTACAACCAAGAGCTAGCTTTTTCTGGTTTACTTGTCGGCACTAGTGGTTTCTCTTTTGACGTTCAGCCAGGTAAAGGCGGGCGATTTTCTGTAGAGCTTTATACACACAATTGGCTCTCTTCTGCTGATGTAACCGCATGTGTTAAAAAGCAATGTATCACTATTAAAAATGATATTTCCTTTCACATGACCAGCGTCAAAAATACGATAGTTTTCGAATCCCAATCTCCTGATGATATCGTCGAAATCACTTATACACGTCAACATAGACAGTTCGACTTTGAAGCTAGACAGGGTTACCACGCTATTGAAGCTATCCAATTGAGAGAGGCTCAGTAACATGAAAAAAATTATTTTGGCATCAGCGATCGTTGCTACTTTTTCAGCGCAGGCGGGCATAGGCAAGATGGATCGCTCGGTTACTCAACACAAAGCGTTTGCCTTACAAACTCAATTTGATTTTGCTTGCCACATGAATGCAGGGTCGGCCACTTTAATCGACCCGTATTGGGTTATCACAGCAAATCATGTGTCAGGTTCAAAAAGTGAAGGATATGAAAATGCGGTAACTTGTTCTTCTTATGAAAAAGATAAGAATGGCAAGTACAATGTTGTTCATACGTCACGTGCGACTACTGACCCTGATGGTGAGTGGGGGGAGTATGAATTTACCGATGGTATTTACGACTTCGCTTTGGTGCGCTTAGATACGCCTATCACCGGTATCAAGCCGGCGAAGTTGCCTGAGAAAGGGATGTTTGATCATTCAGAAGTCTATGAAGTAAATAGCGTTGGCTTTGGCAACTATAACGGACGTAATGGCGGCAAAAAGTTTGTTAAGTACAACGACACAGACAAAAAATGGTTAGCTGAGTACAAACATGACCCAGTGATCATGCCTCAAAGTAACTTGCAGTGGTTAATTATCCATGGGGATTCAGGCTCTGGTATCACGATTGAGAGAGATGGTGAGTTTTATATTATTGGGGAGATAGGGCTTCAATATTATGGTGAGCTTGGTTGGCAAGATACCTTCGATGATGTTTTGGGAAGATTAGATTCGTTAAATAAAGATATGAGAGATCATGGCTTTAGTTACACGAAACCAGTAAACCTCTCTGACGTAAAGTGGACGTCAACAACTCAGAACGATATTGAAAATCTGCATGCATTTTACAGCTATTGGAACGCGGATAGTATGGATTTCAATGGCACTTACTGGACGGCGGATGGTGGTATTTATAACACCGCTTATGCGATAGAAGGGGAAAAGTACACTTTTGAAACAGTGATACCTGTAAATTCTAAAGCGCCTGCATTTGATGTGTTTGTTAATGGTAGTCAGGTCGCTCATAACATTAAAGCGGACAAAGAAAGTCTGTTTTTGAAAGTGAATGCATTTGAACAGAAAGGCGATCAGTTAGTCATTGAATTCAAGCCTCTTCAAAGTACAGGTGAAAAAATTATGCTCGATCACTTTTTGGTACGCAAGGCTGACTAATTTAGTCTGGACAGCTTAAATGAAACTTAAGCGCAATAAATAAAAGGAAGCCCTACTTATGTTAAGTAGGGCTTTTTTTACACATTGTAAAATTACTTAGTAATTAGCGTACTTTGCTTAGCATTGAATTCAAAGTTCGAAGTCTTGGTTACCGATTTGGTTACGGTCGGAGCTACGCTACCTAGCATATCTCTCTTTGTCGTTCTTTCGTAATTGACAAGTTGAACTTGGTCACCTTTGAGAGTGCTCTCTAAGCAGTTAGCAACAGTGACCAGTTTCCCTGATGCGACTTTGAACTTGATTTTTTTACAGTAGTTAATTGTGTTGACTGATGGGTCTTTAACTAGGGTAAATTGTTCATCTGCAATCTCAACTTGGATCGCGCTTTTGTTCAATTCAACCTGAACAGATGTGTGTGATGTTTCAATGCCATAATTTTCGATCATCAAACCCGTTTCAATTAAGGGCTTAGGAGCGACACGGTACTTATCATCGGACCTATATGCTGTATTTATTGTGTCCGTTTTTGAGTTATAGACAGTCGTCGGCTGAGTTGATGTAGCTTTGAATACATACGATTTGGTAACAGGATCTAGTTTACCATTACCCTTTAAGTAGGTTATTAACTCATCTCGGTTTGATACATTAAATTGCTTGAATAATAGTGAAGAGACATGATCAAGTGCATATACACTTTTTCTCACGTGGTTTTCAACCGCTACAGCTTTCAGGCTATCACTAACAACGTCTAACAGGTTGTTGTTCAAAAGGCTGTTTTTAGGAGTGTAATTTGCTCGTAGGTCTTTTGTAACACCCGTCATTACAGACGCCAAACCATACTTAGATACTTCAGCAGGAGTCATATAATGCATTCCTTGAGCCGGAGCAGCTTTCAGTGTAAACCAGTAGAAGCCGCTCGGATCTGGTAATCCCATCTTTTTATAATAATCAATGTAGGGTTTATGCTCACTATGACCAACAGGCAATGAAGCCCCTTGTAAAGACCCTTGTGCCCATGAGTGAACGCCTAATCGAGCACCTGGTTCAATCGTTCTTTTCACACCCGCAGCGAAAAGGTCAGTTCCCCCCGAAGCGACATGTCCAATAGAGCTAATGTACGTGTCTAATTTTTTCGCTCTTACTTTGTACGCTAGTTGAATGTTGGCATCATCATTCATAGAGCCACCCATATCGATGAAGTTCAGCGTTTTTGTATTCGGGTGAGCTTTGATCATATCGTCAAATGCTTTGGGGCTACCACTACATGCAACGCCATTGACACTCGCTATTGTACCCTTAATCTTGAAAGTTAAGGCTGTATCCCCTTGTAAGGGTTGCGAACATTTAGAGATAAATACCACTGGCTTTTGCGTTGGCTTAACTGTTGGTTTTTTCGCGGGAGTCGATGAGCCTCCTCCGCCACATCCAGTTAAAGTGATTAGTAGAGCTGCAGATAAAATGCTTGTTTTCATTGGGGTCCCTAAAAATTTATATTCACAAATTAATTAGTAAGAAGAATAATTTATACAGGACATCAATACTGTATGACTTTGTCAGGTGTTCATTACATAAAATTACAGTGCTTAACTATATGATTTTGATTTGTTGATTTGTTATCTTCGCGTCTAACCGCTTTTGAATCGAGAATACGCAGGAGAATTTGTGGGTGGGGAAGGGAGGTTGTGGGTAACGGAAATAATCTCGGGGAATAAAAAAACCTCCGTATATACGGAGGTTTTTATCTATTTAATTATCTATCTATATGACTTCTTTGAAAGAAGAAAGCTGAGATTAGAAGTTAGCAGAGCGTGGTGTACGTGGGAACGGGATAACGTCACGAACGTTGCCCATACCTGTTACGTAAGACACTAGACGCTCAAAGCCAAGACCGAAGCCAGCGTGAGGCACTGTGCCGTATTTACGTAGGTCGCGGTACCAGCTCATGTGCTCAGGGTCGATACCCATACCAATCATGCGCTCGTCTAGAATGTCTAGACGCTCTTCACGTTGTGCACCACCGATGATTTCACCGATGCCTGGTGCAAGTACGTCCATTGCTGCAACTGTCTTGCCGTCGTCGTTTAAGCGCATGTAGAAAGCTTTGATGTCTTTCGGGTAGTTCTTAACGATAACAGGTGCTTTGAAGTGCTCTTCAGCTAGGTAACGCTCATGCTCAGAAGACATGTCGATGCCCCACTCAACGTCGAATTCAAATTTCTTACCAGAATCTAGTAGGATTTGGATTGCGTCAGTGTAGTCAACTTGTGCGAAATCAGCGTCTACGAATTGCTCTAGACGAGTGATTGCTTCTTTGTCGATGCGAGAAGCGAAGAACTCAAGGTCGTCGCGGCGCTCTTCAAGAACAGCAGCGAAAACGTACTTAAGCATGTCTTCAGCCAGTTTCGCTACATCGTCAAGGTCTGCAAATGCAACTTCAGGCTCAACCATCCAGAACTCAGCTAGGTGGCGGCTTGTGTTTGAGTTTTCAGCACGGAACGTAGGACCGAACGTGTAAACCTTGCTTAGTGCACAAGCGTAAGCTTCAGCATTAAGTTGGCCAGATACTGTTAGGAAAGTTTCTTTACCGAAGAAATCTTCATTGAAGTCAACTTTGCCTTCGTCAGTGCGAGGTAGGTTTTCCATGTCTAGCGTAGATACGCGGAACATTTCACCAGCGCCTTCTGCATCAGATGCAGTGATAAGCGGAGCTGAAGTCCAGAAGAAACCTTGCTCGTGGTAGAAACGGTGAATCGCTTGAGATAAACAGTTACGTACACGTGCTACTGCGCCGATCACGTTCGTACGTGGGCGTAGGTGAGCAACTTCACGAAGGTATTCGATAGAGTGACGTGTCTTAGCCATTGGGTAAGTGTCAGCGTCTTCAACCCAGCCTACAACTTTAACGTCAGTTGCTGCTAGTTCGAAGTCTTGACCTTTCGCCGGAGACTCAACAATCTTACCTGTTACTTCAACAGAGCAGCCAGTTGTTAGCTTTAATACTTCGTCTTCGTAATTATTAAGATTATTAGGAACCACGGCCTGAATCGGGTCGAAACAAGAGCCGTCATAAATGGCAAGGAAAGAGATTCCAGCTTTGGAATCACGACGTGAACGGATCCAGCCGCGAACAGTTACTTCACTGTCTACCGCTAGCTTGCCGCCAAGTACGTCTGTTACAGGCGCGTAAGTCATGTTGATTTCATTCTCCATTGAGGGACAAATTCAACTCAAAGTCTCTGGCATTGCTGCAAATAAACATACATTTGCACAATAATTAGCCGAAACATTAAGTTGTATAAACTTTTTAAATCGATTGAACATATTACCTGTCATACCGACAGCTTCAACCTTTATTCTTGCTTGGTGAAAGAAATATTGTGTCTACTGAGCAGAAATACCTTTTAGGGTGTGTTTTTTGTTCGATTTGGCTTTCTGTTTGGTATTTGTTTGAGTGCTAAGGAGGTGCGCTAGCGCTAATGGTTAAGTATTCTTCAATACCTTGTAAATCGATGTGAGCAGAGTGATTGAAATGACATGAACTGAAGTTGATTACAACATAGAGCTGGCTGAAATCGAGTCCGCTAGCGGTTTTTGGCCGGATTAAGAAGCGTTAATATTCGAAACCTTTGTTTGCAATATTGGTCGTGTGATTAAAGTGGCACTCACTCTATATTGTCAGCCATTCTGACCTGTGTAGGACAAACGCGATAAAAAAAAGCACAGGTGTTGATTTCATTCTACTAAACAATCACCCACTAAAGGAGTTTAATGTTCACGTGTTAATTACGCCGCCTTAACCCCTGCATTCTCTCTACACCCGCACTTTTCGAGCGCTCGCTCATTCAAGAAAAACAGTCGATCAAATTATGTCTCAACAAGGCAGGACTGGCTGTACAAGTAAAAGAGAATTACATGCTTAATTATTTAAAAAAACGCTGGTTATCAAACGTTAAAGGAGATTCATTATCTGGGATTGTGGTTGCACTCGCATTGATCCCTGAAGCCATCGCATTTTCAATTATTGCAGGCGTTGACCCTAAAGTAGGGCTCTATGCCTCGTTCTGTATTTGTGTCGTCACTGCTTTGGTTGGCAGTCGTCCGGGAATGATTTCCGGTGCAACAGGCGCTATGGCGCTATTAATGGTCACCTTGGTGAGAGAACACGGGCTAGAGTATCTACTCGCAGCGTCATTTCTTGCTGGCGTCATTCAAATCGCGGCTGGATACCTTAAGCTTGGTAATCTGATGAATTTCGTTTCCAAATCGGTGATTACTGGGTTTGTTAACGCGCTCGCTATTCTTATCTTTATGGCTCAGCTCCCTGAGTTGATCAACGTCCCTTCGAGCGTTTACGTGTTAGTCGCTTTGGGTTTGGCGATCATTTATCTGCTTCCTTATTTTCCCAAGTTTGGTCGTGCGATACCTTCTCCATTGGTCGCTATTGTTGCCCTGACAATCATTAGTTTGTTATTTGGTTTAGATGTCAGAACGATTGGCGATATGGGCAAGCTTCCCGATTCACTGCCGGTATTCTTGATTCCTAATATCCCATTCACGTTCGATACGCTTGCAACCATCCTGCCATACTCTATCGCTCTATCTCTGGTTGGCTTACTGGAATCTTTGATGACAGCGACCATAGTCGATGATCTGACCGATACTGAAAGCAATAAAAACAATGAGTGTAAAGGGCAGGGAGTAGCGAACATCGTTGCCTCACTATTTGGTGGTATGGCGGGGTGTGCGATGATCGGTCAGTCGATCATTAACATCAAATCAGGTGGCTTAACCCGATTATCCAGTATGATCGCTGGGGTTGTTTTGTTGCTAATGGTGGTGTTTGTTTCTGATTGGTTGAAGCTGATACCGATGGCGGCTTTAGTGTCTGTGATGATCATGGTTTCAATCGGCACGTTTTCATGGCGTTCTGTTGTTGAACTTAAAGATCACACGCTCCCTACTAATGTGACGATGCTAGCGACCGTAGCGGTGGTGGTGTTTACGCACAATCTCGCGATAGGTGTTGCAGTTGGCGTGGTGTTGTCAGCTTTGTTTTATGCGCATGCCAGCAAGTCGATGGTCTTTATATCTGATGAAGTGGTGACTAACGAACTGCACACCACCCATCGAGTAAAAGGCCATGTCTTTTTTGCTTCTTCAGATGCGTTTGTCGATCTATTTGACTATGACAAGGCCACGTCTTTAGTGACGATCGATATATCGGATGCATCGTTCCTAGATAACACGTCGGTTGAGGCGCTTGATAAGGTCGTGTTTAAGTTCCGAAAAAAGGGTGCTTATGTAGAGGTCGCAGGAATGGATACCGTGAGTGCGAATCTGATATTCAAGCACGCGATGTACCACAAGCATAAAGATTTAACCGCGGTTTCCATTACGCACTAATCGTGGTTTAAGGTGCTCTTAAAATCTTAAAATCTTAAAATCTTAAAATCTTAAAGCCCGAACTAGACATTGTTATGAAGATAAAGCGCTCATCTTTGAGCGCTTTTTTGTTGATGTCGCTAGGGGAGTTCTAACGGCCTATGACTGACCTTTATCGTTGGTATTTGAGTTCGATAAGGTGAATTGGTTGATAAGAGATTCAAGGTGATCCGACAGCTCTTCTAAATCATTACTGATTCCACGAGTTTCAGCTGCAGACTGCGATGTGTTGTCGGCGTGAGAAGTGATGGTTTCAACTTTTTGTTGCACATCTTGGGTTGCTTGTGTGGTGGATTGCGTCTGTTGCTGAATATTTTGTGCATGAGCTAACACTTGTTTCATTTCTTCAACGACACCGTTCATTTCAACGGACAGTGCGTCGATATCTGTCGAGCTTTGATGTGCTTGTTCGCAAACGAGGTCAGCAGAATTCAGCGATTCTTCACTGCCTTGTTGGAACTGATGAATGATAGACTCAATACTGCCAGTAGCCTCTGCCGTTCGTGATGCAAGATTACGAACTTCATCTGCCACTACCGCAAAGCCGCGACCTTGTTCTCCCGCTCGAGCCGCTTCAATCGCTGCATTCAAGGCTAGAAGGTTGGTTTGGTCGGCAATGCCACGAATCACACTCAATATTGAAGAGACTTCTCCAGTTTGCTCATTAAGTGTTTGTATCTTGTGTTTCACTTCTTCGATACTGCTCACTAGATTCTTAATCTCACTACTTGCATCATGTGCTTGGTTAGCACTCTTACAAGCCACATCTGAGGTGTGATTGATGAGTTCTGACGCGGTTAAAGTGGCTTGTTCTACATTGACCTGTTGTGCTTGTATTCCTTCGACATTGTTTTGCACTTCTGTGGTTTCGTTTTGTTGATCGCTGGCGGCTTGCTCGGTAATTTGAGCAACGCTAGTCAGTTGATTGGCTGACGCATTCAGTTTGTGCGAAGTATCTTGTACCTTTTCTAAGCTGTTAGAAACGGTTCCCATGAACGAGTTGATGGCGTTAGCCAGCGTGCCAATCTCATCTTTACTTTGTTCGGGCAAACGAGTGGACAGGTTTTTATCGCTGCTTACTTGGGTCATAAACCGCGAAGTCTGTTGAAGAGGGCGAACGATAATCTTACGAATTAATCCCATCGTAAGAACAAACCCGGCGAAGGAGATAACCGCCATAATGCCTATAGCAGCCATGGTTTGAGTGTTGATCAGCGCGTTAACGTGGCTGAGGTTATATTCTAGGCGAATCGCGCCTAATACTTCACCTTCTGGTGCCATATGACATGCCACACAATTGGTGCCGCGATAGTTCTCGCTCGACTTCATTGGCAGAGCAATAACCAAGCCTTTACCCCAATCGGCAGAAAAGGGTTCGATAACAGTTTCGCCTGCTAGCGCTCGTTTATCGATATCATCAATAGGTGTTTGGTTGTCATTGCCAGGTCCGTACAATTTGCTCACTGCATCGGCGCGCAGTACACGAACATTTTCAATGCCTTCTTGCGCTAACGCTTTCTGACGAAGGGTCTCTTTTTGTGCCATGGTGCCAGTCAGCATCATCATATTAAGGCTATCGAAATAGTTGCTTGCCTTATCGTGAAGCTGCTCACTTAACACCGAGTTTACAAGTTGCTTTTGCTGCGAATATTGAAAGTAAGTCGATATTGCAAGCAAGAAAGTGAACACAATGGCGAGGGCTACTAGGATTTTAAAGGTGATTGTTGAGCGCATAAGGTGTTTGTTTTTATTAAGTATAATGACATGCATACTTTACGTGTAAGCGGCTCTACCACCTATGGGGTATAACCGATTGTGTGACCACACTCCGGTTGTGGTTATGTTTCTGTGATGTAGCGGGTTTGTTTCTCATTTGGCGAGAGGGTTAAGCGTATGGTGATTTTCAAGCCATCTTTATATGTGTTTTATTGTGACTTAAGTGAGTGGCTAGCAACAAGCTCCCTCCTTGCAGCTAATAAGGCCGTACAGTGGTGATAGAACTTGTAGTGTGTATTGGTTTTACGTAATATTGCGTGTCATTTTTTTAGCCTGAGAAACACAATGAGAACTGAGTTATACAAAGAGTTTATGTTTGAAGCAGCCCACCATCTTCCACACGTGCCAGAAGGGCATAAGTGCGGTCGTTTGCATGGTCACTCTTTTCTTGTTCGTTTGTACGTAGAAGGCGAAGTTGACCCGCATACAGGTTGGGTAATCGACTTTTCTGAAATTAAAGCTGTATTCAAACCAATTTACGCCCGTTTAGACCACTACTACCTAAACGACATTGAAGGTTTAGAAAACCCGACAAGTGAAGTATTGGCTAAGTGGATCTGGAATGAACTTAAACCAAGCTTGCCACTTTTGAGCAAGGTTGAGATTAAAGAAACATGTACAGCGGGTTGTATCTACCGCGGTGAATAAGGTTTCGATGCTGTAGTTTGTGATGCTAAAGTCTTCGATGCTGTAGATTTCAAAGATACAGCTATCAAAGATACAGCTATCAAGGCAACAGTCTTCAATACTATAGCTTTCAAGGTTATAGCCTTAAAAGCTATAATCGAACGAAAGGCGCTTACAAGAGCGCCTTTTTTGTAGCTGTCATATATGTTTGGGTGCTCTTTATACAAGCTTTGTTGTTAATGGGGTGGGGGGGTATAGTTCCGCTTTTTATTAATAATGATTATTGTTTTACGCGGTTTGGTGGTCGATTTGTATCCAAATGGCTGTTTTGTTCAATTTAATAGCAAAAAATGTGGTTATAGCGTTGTGTTTCAAAGCTCATTCGATAAGATGAAAATACCTCTAATGACAGAGGTAGGGCAGCAATGGATGCGCTGCTTCAAATACTATGGAATGTGACTTAATTATTGGACACATACATGAAATTCAAGATTACATCGCCGATTATTGAACCTACAGAAGGTTCACCACATCACTTAACGCAAACTCACGCTTCTCGTTTTACCTCTTTTAAGACAAGCTCCCCTTTGAACACCTTGTTCGACAACATCTCTGCACGCTTTTTTACTGCTTATCGCTCCTATTGTTATTCGTTTTATAACTTTATTTCTATCTGAACTCCTTTGTCATCCGCTTGATGTACGAAGACTCACACCTATAAAAACTAAACAAATAAGTTAAAAACAATGAATATTAAAATGATGGGTAGCTCCCTAATTATCGCTGGTACCGCTCTCGGTGCTGGTATGCTTGCGATCCCAATGGTATTAGCTCAATTTGGATTGCTTTACGGCACACTGCTGATGGTTCTGATCTGTTTCGGCACCACTTACGCAGCATTATTACTTCTAGAAGCGACCATCAAAGCCGGTGGCGGTCTAGGGTTGAACTCTATTGCTCGAAAAACTCTGGGCAAACAAGGGCAGTTGATTACCAACGGCCTACTTTACGCGCTATTGATTTGCCTATTGATGGCTTACATTTTGGGCGCGGGCGACTTGCTGAGCAAGTTGCTGTCTAACTTTGGCGTTGAACTCACCGCGACCACGAGCCAAGTCGTGTTTACGTTACTTGCTGGTGCTGTAGTCGCAAGTGGCACCGGAGTGATTGATAAACTCAACCGTGCATTGTTCTTCGTGATGCTTGCTAGCTTGTTTGCAACCATGGTGTTCTTAGCGCCGAGCATCACGCAAGAAAACTTGGTGCAGGTAACCAGTCATGACCACGTCGATCTAATCAAAACCAGTGCCATCCTGTTTACGAGCTTTGGCTTTATGGTTGTGATTCCAACCTTGGTTTCTTACAACCACGAAGCGACAGACAAACAGCTGCGTAACATGGTGATCGTCGGTTCTCTGATCCCATTAGTGTGTTACTTATGTTGGTTGTTTGCTGTGGTCGGTAACTTGAGCGAAGAGCAATTTAGAAGCTTTAAGAACGTATCAGATTTGATGGCGGCTTTTGAGGCTCAGTCTCATTGGGTGGGTAACGTTCTGTCTACCTTCACGGGCTTGGCGTTGTTGACCTCTTTCTTTGGTGTGGCGATGGCGTTGTTCAACCAGAACAAAGACATGTTCAACCAAAATACAGCGGTAACGTACTGCATTAGCTTTATCTTGCCGTTAGCGGGTTCATTGCTTGCTGCAGACAAGTTCCTACAAGTGCTGAATTACGCAGGTATCATCTTGGTGATCCTAGCGGTGTTTGTTCCTCTGGTGATGGTTCACAAGCAGCGCTTCATGAAAGTTGCTGATGATAGATACCGAGCAGAAGGTGGCAGCGCAATGATGTTGTTCTCACTGCTGTTTGGTTGCTTCCTGCTTATCTCACAAGTGATCTAGTTCTTTGGCCCATTATCTAAGATGCAAATCGAGCATCTTAGATATAAGTGGCCGGAATTTAGATAGAAAAAAAGGAACGCATCGGCGTTCCTTTTTTATTATTTGCTCGTTACCAAGCAAGCTGTGTTAGAGGCTATTAGCAAACTAATGTTAATTAACAAACAACCTTAACAGCCAAACCACCTTGAGAAGTCTCACGGTATTTAGCGTTCATGTCTTTACCGGTTTCTAGCATTGTTTCGATAACTTTATCTAGAGAAACAGTCGGAGCAGAAGAGCGACGAAGTGCCATACGAGTCGAGTTGATTGCTTTAACTGCAGCAATACCGTTACGCTCGATACATGGAACTTGTACTTGGCCAGCAACTGGGTCACACGTTAGACCTAGGTTGTGCTCCATGCCGATTTCTGCAGCCATACATACTTGCTCTGGGCTACCACCCATAAGCTCAGCAAGACCAGCAGCAGCCATAGAACATGCCACACCAACTTCACCCTGACAGCCAACTTCAGCACCAGAGATAGAAGCGTTACGCTTGTAAAGACCACCGATCGCGCCAGACGCTGCGAAGTAACGGATGTAATCTTTCTCTGTCACTGTTTGGATGAACTTATCGTAGTAAGCCAATACAGCAGGGATGATGCCACACGCGCCGTTTGTTGGTGCCGTTACTACACGACCGCCCGCTGCGTTTTCTTCGTTTACTGCGAAAGCAAACATGTTCACCCAGTCAACAACCGTCATTGGATCGTTAGTTGTTTTTTCTGACGTGATCAGTTGTTGGCGAAGTGCTGCTGCACGACGAGGTACACGCAGTGGACCAGGCAGGATACCTTCAGTATTCATACCGCGATCCATACACTTACGCATCGTTTTCCAGATGTTAGCGAAGTAAGTGCGAGACTCTTCGTCTGAGTGGAAAGCCGCTTGGTTTTTCATAACCAGTGTACTGATAGAAAGACCACTTTCTTTACACTGATTAACCAGCTCTTCCGCTGTTGTGAATTCGTATGGTGCTTTAATTGGGTTTTCTTCTTCTTTGCCGAAGTTCTCTTCGTCAACGATGAAACCACCACCAATTGAGTAATACGTTTTTGAATATGCGACTTCGTCATCAACCCAAGCATGAATGCTCATGCCATTCTCGTGTAGAGAAAGGTTGCTAGTGTGGAAGTTCATTCCGCCGTCGCGAGGGAACGAAACAGTATGACAGTGCATACCGACAGGTAGACGTTCAGTTTCTTCTACTCGAGCAATGAAGCCTGCAATAGAATCAATATCAACACGCTCAGGAGTATTGCCAGCAAGACCCATGATGATTGCGATATCTGTGTGGTGACCTTTCCCTGTCAGTGATAGTGATCCATATACGTCCACGGTGATTTTAGTGATGTCGCGCAATTTTCCCATTGAACGTAGGTCATCAATAAATTCTTTACCCGCTTTCATTGGTCCAACTGTATGTGAGCTCGATGGACCAACACCGATTTTATAGATATCAAATACACTAATCATAGCGATTACCTCAAAAAGAGAGCCTCCCAAGGGGAGTAGGGAGGCTCATTTATTATCATTATATTTTTTGTCTAACCTCGCCATATAAGATGAATGTCATCTTATAAAAAGGGCTTGAGATTAAAGAGCGCCGTAGATTACAGAACTAATAGCCGCTAGACCACATAAAGCTGTAAAGATTTGCACAGGTGCTGAAGTTTTGTACTTAGCCATAGCTGGTACTTTGTTCATTGCGAATACAGGCATTAGGAACAGGATAGCTGCAATCATTGGAGCACCCATTGTTTCAATCATACCTAGGATGCTTGGGTTAACTACCGCAACAATCCAAGTTGTAACAACGATGAACGCTAGAGAAGCTTTCTCAATCGTGCTGATTGAAGAACCAGAGCGAGACTTGATTAGACCAACAAGACCTTCATGAGCACCTAGGAAGTGACCGAAGTAGCTAGAAGTGATTGCTGCGAACGCTACTAGAGGACCCATGTAAGAGATAAGTGGAGACTCGTGAACGTTAGCTAGGTAAGAAAGTACAGAGATGTTTTGAGATTGCGCTGTTGCTAGTTGCTCTGGAGATAGAGAAAGTACTACAGAGAAAACGAAGAACATTACAAAACCCATCAGCATCATTGCTGCGCCACCAGTGATCGCGTCAGTTTTCTTAACCGCGTCTTCACCGTATACACGACGTTGCTCTTTAGAGAACTGTGAAATGATTGGGCTGTGGTTGAAAGAGAACACGATGATTGGAATCGCAAGCCAGATAATAGAAGGCATTGCTGACCATTCTGGGCTTGTTTCCATCATTGAAGTGTTCCAATCAGGAACTAGGTAGAAAGACAATGCTAGTAGGATGAATACTAGTGGGTAAACCATTGCTGAAGTTGCTTTAAGCATCAGCTCTTTACCGAATACAACACCTGCTGTCATAGCAAGGATAAGTGCACCAGAAAGAAGAGGACGAGGAATAGATTCCATGCCCATTTGGTTTACTAGGAAAGAGTCAACTGTGTTTGTAATACCAACACCGTAGATAAGAACGATTGGGTAGATAGCGAAAAAGTAAGCGAAAGTAATAAGGTTCGCGCCAGTCTTACCGAAGTGTTCTTCAACTGTGTCTGTAATATCTGCTTCAGGGTTCTTAGAAGACAGTACGAAACGAGCTAGAGATTTGTGTGCGAACCAAGTCATTGGTGCCGCGATTAAAGCTAGGATAACTAGTGGCCAAAAACCACCCGCACCAGCTTTGATTGGAAGGAATAGTACACCAGCGCCAACTGCTGTACCGAATAGTGATAGACACCAGGTAAAATCTTTATAGTTAAACTTGCTTGTATCTGTAACGGCATTTGCCGAAGAAGTTGTTGTGTTCATGTTAAATTACTCATTTTTTGGGAACAGGAAATAAGTCGGGGCTAATTCTGCAGAATTTTCTTCTACAAAAAATAGATCTAAATCATGTAATGAAACGGCGTGTCACATGATATGCGAAAAACGGATTTTTGATCACGAAAATAGCGTGCCACAGGTGATTTATGCTCATGCTTGCTATTAGTTTATCTTATGCGAAAGGCGGGGTTGTACAGAATTATACCAGGGAAACGTTTGCGTAAAATTGGATTAATAAATCTGTTCCATGGAAAAGGCTGTGTTTGTTAACAAGGATTAAACAAAACGTAGTTTCTATGTAATTTGTTGCACTACGTGTTGCTGCAGTGATTGGATGATTTGAGCCGTAACGCCCCAAATTAGGTGCTCTTGGAAGGGCATGGCAAAAACACGATGCTTGATTTTTTTTAAGTTAACAGTGTGGCTGTGTAACTTGGCTTGGTCTAAAACATAGGTGGCGGGCACCTCAAAAATCGAAGCAACTTCGTTCTCATCGATGATGGGTTTATAGTCCGAATCGACCACTACAACAATCGGTGTAACTAAAAATTTACTAATGGTACTCAAAGTAGGTAATTGCCCAACAATTTTAACCTGATCCGATCGAATTCCGACCTCTTCGTGAAGTTCTCTAAGTGCGGTGAATTGCATAGAAGGATCGGAGAGTTCGTGTTTCCCTCCAGGAAAGCTGATTTGACCAGGGTGATGTTTTAAATGAGCGGCTCTTTTCGTAAAAATAACATGTAAACCATCCTCTCGTTCCACTAAGCCGACTACCACTGCTGCTTTACGCAATTGATCGTCATTGATGTGTGAAACGCGCTCAACGGATTCTGGGTGATAGCCAACGGTAGAGTTGAGCTGGAATTGTTGAAGGAAGTTATCTTTGTTCATATAAAGCCAATACATTGATTATTATGATTTTAAGTATAGTCATAACCGTGTGTTGATTACCAATTTCGAATTTGCCTTCACTTTCCTCCGTTAGTACCGGCAATAACTGGAAATAGAAGTTGCTGGGTAGCGGCGTTTTTCAAGGTAAATGTTCCCAATCTTCTAAGAGTGACGGATTTTGCTATATTTGAATATGTGTACTTCTACTAGTAAGCGTTATCCATGTCATAAATTGGGTGATGAAACGTACATTTTCTGTTTAAGAATTTGATAACAATGACTTAGTGGACCATTCTAAAAAGAAATAGAAGAAAAGGTATGAAATGAAAGGAATCATATTCACCGAATTTTTAGAGCTTGTTGAAGACAAGTTTGGGTTAGAGCTTTTGGAAGAAGTTCTAGAGATGTCAGAAGATGAAGGGATCTACACATCAGTCGGAAGTTACGACCACAAAGATCTTGTTCGATTGATTATAAACTTGAGTAAGAAAACCGATATTGATGCAGCGAGCCTGCAACGTGTTTTTGGACAATCGGTTTTTAAGAACTTACTGGCCTCATTACCGAATAAAGCGAGCCTCGCCCATAGCAACACCACTTTTCAATTTATTCAGCACGTAGAGCGTTACATTCACGTAGAAGTGAAGAAGCTCTACCCAGATGCTGAGCCTCCACAATTTAGCTTTATCACCACGACCGAAGCGCAACTTGTTTTTGACTATAAAAGCGCACGATGTATGTCTCACGTTTGTTTGGGATTAATCGAGGGGTGTGCTGACTATCATGGTGAAACCATCGTGGTAGAAATGACACCTCAGAATGATGACCAAAGTGTGGTTAGGTTTAATCTCAAAGTAGAAAAGTGATATGGATCTGGCATCTGCCCAAGAGAAAAAACTGAAACGTCAAATAGCAGCACGGAAAGCGGCTGAAGCCTTGTTGGAGCAAAAGAGTCTCGAACTGTTTGAGGCCAATCAACAGCTTGAACTTGCGTTGCGCCAATTAGAAAAGCGTTCAAATGCGAATATTCGACGGATCGAATTCCAAGAACAAATCGACAACCTGTTGATTGATTTCGGACGCGCGTTTCTGAGGAGTGATCTCGATGACGTGATGTTGTCCCAATTGACGGCGAGTGTAACTAACAGTTATCTAATTGAAGCCAGTCGCTTGGTGTTACCCCCCAATCTAATCCCTCAGTTACAAACCCATGACTATGGTGATGAAACAGTCGAGGTAATAGAGAAAGACATTCAAGAACCTCATTGGCAAGGTTGCTTGCTTACCGTGCCATTAGAGGTCGAAAAAGTGATTGTGGGCGCGTTAATCGTTCAGGTCAGGTTGTTAGATCAAGACTACGAATTCATCCAAAGCCAACTGTTGTTAGTGACGGACCTTATCTGCAGTGCGTTAACTCATCAACTTGCGATTAACCGAAATATAGAATCACGTAAACGAGCGGAAGAGTCCGAAAGGGCAACGCGTGACTTTGTCGCCATGATTAACCATGAATTGAGAACCCCACTCAATGGTCTTCTTGGTAGTGCGGAGTTGATAAGCGACACCGAACTGAGCAGTTCTCAACGTGAGATCGTGAATAACTTGAGCCAATCCGGTGAGTTTCTTAGAACCATCATTAATGACCTTCTCGATTACAGTAAAATCAATGCGGGTATGCTGGAATTAATTCCCAAAACATTTGCACTCCAAGATTTGAAAAATACCATTGATAGTATTTTTACCAATCGAGCGATTGAAAAGCAGATCCAGTTTGATGTCAATGTAACCGATGGGGTACCCAGTCACTTCTACGGTGACTTAGAGCGTATTACTCAATTGTTCGTGAACTTAATCGGCAATGCAATTAAATTCACCGATCAAGGCCATGTGAGCGTAGAGATAAAATGGCTTAACGACCAATTTATTTTTTCTGTTGAGGATAGTGGCGTTGGTATTGCTCAATCTGCTATTAAGACACTGTTTGAACCTTTTACACAGGCCGATAACTCAAGTAGCCGAAATTACGAAGGGACAGGGCTTGGTTTAGCGATTTGTCGCAAGCTAGCTGCGTTAATGAGGGGAGACATTGAGGTGAGCAGTATTGTTGGTTCGGGTACGACATTTACCATTTCACTCCCTCTTCAAGTTGTCGATACACTGGCTGAGCGCGATAGTGTCGCCAAAGGTTTTGAGTCTGAGGTTGAATTGACATTGCTTAAAGTGCTGGTGGTTGATGATATTAAGATGAACCAGATCATCATCCAACAAATGCTACGCAAATACGAAATAGAGCCAGCGATTGCCGGTAATGGTATAGAAGGGTTGGAATTAGCGTCGAATAATGAGTATGACATTGTGTTTATGGATTGCCGGATGCCAGTCATGGATGGTTTTGAAGCGACGAAGAAACTGCGAAGTTCAGGATATAGCCAACCAATTATTGCATTAACCGCTGGTACGACAAAAGAAGAGCGAGAGTTGTGTATTGAATCTGGTATGGACGATATATTGAGTAAACCCTATACCGCTAACGACTTAGTGATAATGCTGAATAAGTGGGGCTAATAAATATCATTGCCTTTGTAGTGAGTGAATATGTAACGTTATTGATTTGTCTCTAATGTCTTGAGTATATTGTCAATGTAACAAGTGAGCTGACAATGCTATACGTTCACTTACTTTATTGGTCGCTTTTATTAATTATATTAAGGAGGTTTGAAAAACTATAAAAATGGATTCGATATGAAAAAAATGATAGTGACGCTTGCTCTAATTGCACCTTTATCTGCAGTGGCTGCACAAAAAGACCCAAATGGTTTCTATATCGGAGTAGGAGCTGGTTCAACTGAACTTGATGATGGTGGTTTTGGTAAGGCCATAACTCGCAAAACCACAACAACTGAAACTGAATCACCTTCTTATAAACTCATTGCCGGTTATCAGATCAACCGTATTATTGGTATCGAAGGCCAATATACTAAATATGGAACGTCTACAACAAAAGTAGGCAGTTCAAAAGCATTCACAACAGATTTTAGTTCAATTAGCGTTGCTGCGAATGTTGGTTATACGTTCGATATTGGTCTTCGACCTTATGCACTTTTAGGTTATAGCTTTTTAAATTCAGAAATTGAAAACAGTGGTAATAATAAATACTTTGCGACTAAGTCATCAACCGTATCTGGTATAAAAATGGGGGTGGGCGTAGAGTATGCAATTCCTGCTGCACCAGCTCTAGCATTACGTGCAGGTATTGATTGGGAAGCAGCTGATATCAAAGTGAAAGATGAAAAGAACAAAGAGTTATCTAACGTTCACACACTAGGCTCATTCTATTTGGCTACAACATACACCTTCTAGACTAGTGTTATTGAAAAGCTAAGTAGGTGATTGCCCACTTAGCTTTTTTAATATTAAAGTACTTTCCAGATTGGCTTTTTAGCTGTTTTTAATAACCCGTTTTAATAAATCTAGATTAAATTTATCTATCAGCCAGTACAGGCAATATTCTACTCAGCTTATCAAGAGTCTCTTGGTACTCAGAAGCACAATCACTATCAAATACTACACCTCCTCCAGCCCAAGCATAAAGCGTATTGTTTTCTGCCACTAACGTACGAATCGTAATGCTGGTGTCCATTCTGCCATTACGGCTGATATAACCAATGCTACCGCAATACGCCGAGCGACGATGAGGCTCTAGCTCCTCAATGATCTGCATCGCGCGAACTTTTGGAGCGCCGGTAATCGACCCCCCGGGAAAGCAAGCCCTTAATAGGTCATGTGCTGAATATTGGACATCAAGCTCTGCCCTTATCGTGCTCACCAAGTGGTGCACAGCAGGGAAACTCTCTATATCGAATAGCTTTGGTACATGAACCGATCCCGGCTTTGCGACTCGGCCAATATCATTACGAAGCAGGTCGACGATCATCAGGTTTTCTGCCTGATCTTTCTCAGCATTCAACAGGTCTTGTGCATTGGCGTCATCAATCATGGAATTTTCAGAACGAGGACGTGTCCCTTTGATTGGCTTGGTTTCAATGGTGCCACTATTGAGCTCTAAAAAACGCTCAGGTGAGACACTGAGAATGGTGCAGCCTGCTAAACGGATAAAACCAGAGAATGGAGCTGAGTTGTACTTCTCTAACTTTTCATAAGCGAGCCATTCACTGCCTTGGTATTGGGCATTAAAGCGCTGAGCAAGGTTTATCTGATAACAGTCACCCGACAACAAGTACTCTTGAACGCTATCGAATTTATTGGCATAACTTTGTTCAGTCATATTGGATTGCCATGGGGTGGTTAATCCAAACTTCTGATGAGTTCGTTCTGCTTGTTCTTCTTGTTCTGCTTGTTGGCTTGGCGATTGTTGTTGAGTTAACCAATCCCAATGGGTATCAATGTTTTGCCCAACAAGGAACGCGGCTTTAAGCTTATGATCAACAATCACAGCCCATTCATACAATCCAACCGCCATGTCTGGTGCAGAAATATCACGCTTAGCAAGAGAGGGAAGAGCTTCTACTCGTCGCCCTAAATCGTAACTAAAATACCCTAAAGCACCACCAACGAAAGGCAGTTCAGGGTGCTCACTGATTGCGGGTAGTAATTGCTGCTGATATTGGTCGAGTAGTTCGAAAGGGTCTGACTCTGAAACCTCGCACGTCTCATTAACATTGACGGTCGTTTTTGCACCGATTGTCTCGAAGGTGGCGATGGGTTGAGCAACTAAAATGTCGTATCGACTATCGACGTGGCTTTCTGAGGCAGAGCGTAATAGCATTGCCCACGGCACGCTTTCAATATGAGAAAACAGCTGTTTAGCTAAAGTTGATTGATATTCAAGCGGCTTGATTTGGATAGAGCGAAATTCGTTGTTATTCATTTGTTTAATTTGTGACAAAGAGTTCGATCACTGCATGGCGTGTGAGAGGAAGCAAGAGTATCATAAATTGAAAATAAAATGGGTTCTTGATTAGAACGGTGCAAACTACATGGTTTAGTTTACAGCTATGCAAGCGATTGCTAAAGCAACTAAATACAGCTCAACATAATAAAAAGCTAAGCCAACTAATCCGGTTAGACAAAAACAGTCAAACCAAGACCCCACATGGAACCAGAACAATAAAGAGGCATGCAATGACGGTTATTCGTAAGCAAGATGTGATCAGCAGTGTCGCTGACGCACTTCAGTACATTTCTTATTATCACCCTTTAGACTTTGTCCAAGCCCTAGAAAAAGCGTACGAGAAAGAAGAGAGCCAAGCAGCTAAAGATGCTATTGCTCAGATTCTTATCAACTCACGTATGTCTGCGGAAGGCCATCGTCCAATTTGTCAGGATACGGGTATTGTTACTTGTTTCGTGAACATCGGTATGGATGTTAGGTGGGAAACGGATCAAACAGTACAACAGATGGTTGATGAAGGCGTTCGTCAAGCTTACAACAATCCAGATAACCCATTGCGTGCATCTGTCCTAATGGACCCTGCAGGTAAGCGTATTAATACGAAAGACAACACACCAGCGGTTGTTCACATTAATATGGTTCCTGGCAACAAAGTTGAAATTCAAATCGCAGCAAAAGGCGGCGGTTCTGAGAACAAAACCAAGATGGTTATGCTTAACCCTTCTGATGATATTGCAGAATGGGTAGAGAAGACGCTACCAACAATGGGTGCGGGCTGGTGTCCACCGGGCATGCTAGGCATAGGTATTGGCGGCACGGCAGAGAAAGCCGCAGTACTCGCTAAAGAATCTCTGATGGAACACATCGATATTCAAGAGCTTATCGACAAAGGCCCAGAGAACGCAGAAGAAGAGCTTCGTTTAGATATCTTCAACCGTGTAAACAAACTGGGCATTGGCGCACAAGGTCTTGGCGGTCTAACGACTGTGGTTGACGTGAAAATCAAAACAGCGCCAACGCACGCAGCCTCTAAGCCTGTTTGCTTGATCCCGAACTGTGCGGCAACGCGTCACGTACACTTCACATTAGATGGCAGCGGCCCCGCAGAGTTAACGCCACCTAAGCTAGAAGAATGGCCAGATATTACTTGGGAAGCAGGCGCGAATACACGCCGTGTTAACCTTGATGAAATTACTAAAGAAGACGTTCAAGAGTGGAAGACCGGCGAAACGGTTCTTCTATCAGGCAAGATCTTAACCGGTCGTGATGCAGCGCATAAGCGTATTCAAGGCATGCTTGAAAGTGGTGAAGGTTTACCAGAAGGTGTCGACCTGAAAGGTAAGTTCATTTACTACGTAGGCCCAGTTGATGCAGTAGGCGATGAAGCGGTAGGTCCTGCTGGCCCGACAACATCTACTCGTATGGATAAGTTCACCGACATGATGCTAGAAGAAACCGGCATTATGGGTATGATTGGTAAAGCAGAACGTGGCCCAGCAACGGTTGAGTCAATCAAACAACATAAATCGGTTTACCTGATGGCGGTTGGTGGTGCAGCTTATTTAGTCGCGAAAGCCATTAAAAAAGCACGTGTGGTTGCGTTTGAAGATCTCGGTATGGAAGCGATCTACGAGTTTGAAGTTGAAGATATGCCTGTAACGGTTGCGGTTGACTCTAACGGCGTCAACGCGCATCAGATCGGCCCTGACACGTGGAAAGTGAAAATTGCTGAAGCTGAAAAAGCATAATTTTCCGAAGTCAAAAAATCGTAATAGACACTAACTTCAGCGTTTGAATTGCAAATCTTGACAGAAAGTTGAAGACAAAAGTGCAGCATTATTTGCACTTTTGTCTTATTATCAATGATATAGTGATAAACACATAGTTTGATATAAGAACATAGGAGAGAGGAATGCCTCGTTTTATTCAGATCCTACAGATTATCTTGGCAGTGGTGATTGGTGCTTTTGTTGGTTACGACCTGATCTTGAAAGGGATCAGTATCTTTGATAATAAATACGTGACGATTACTTGTGCGCTTTGGCTAATTGCAGAGATTGCACTGTTTGTTATCTACAAGTTGATTGAAGACGATTAAGAGTCGGATATCGCAGAAAAATTCTAAAGCCCCTGATTATGAATGTAGTCAGGGGCTTTTATTCATCTAGCATTAAGAATGGGTATTGCATACTCACCACTATTAGTAAAAGAACAAGCAAAAGCAAAAGCAAAAGCATACAAACAACCCTAATAGGGAAAGAACATAGGCTAGCCTATCTATTATCATAACCGACTGGCCTAATTATCACGGAGTCGTTCAAATGAAACACCTAACTCAAGAAATGAGTGACTTTATAAGCAGAGGAACGGATTCTCACATTCGAGTAGCGGTCACGGGGCTTTCTCGTGCGGGTAAGACAGCATTCATTACTTCGCTGGTTAATCAGCTTCTTCATACGTCTACCCACAAAAATCTGCCTCTACTTGCATCGGCGAGAGATGGCAGAATTATTGGCGCAAAGCGCATCCCGCAACAAAACATGATGATCCCACGTTTCTCTTATGATGAAGCGATGGAGTCGTTGAATGCACAACCACCAGAATGGCCAGTGCCGACGCGAGATGTTAGTGAGATTCGTCTAGCCATCAAATATAAGCCAGCTAAAGGCGCAAAGAAGCTACTGAGTAAAAACAGCACCCTTTATCTCGATATTGTTGATTATCCGGGCGAATGGCTGCTTGATTTACCTTTGTTGGACATGGACTTTGATACTTGGAGTCAATCTCAATTTGCCGCGTTGAACGGCGATAGAGAAACCTATTCGCAACAGTGGAACACAATACGTGGCGACATTGACTTGCTAGCCGAAGCAGAAGAAAAGAAACTGGTCGCGATTGCCGATAGCTATACTCAGTACCTTCATACTTGTAAGGATAACGGATTGCACTGGGTACAACCGGGTCGATTCGTATTGCCGGGTGAGCTTGAAGGCGCGCCTGTGCTGCAATTTTTTCCGTGCGCTGCTCCCGAGGGTAAGTTCTCAAAAACCAGCAACTATGCGGTTTTAAAAGCGCGGTATGAAGAGTATCAACAGAAAGTCGTAAAGGCGTTCTATAAGAATCACTTTGCCACGTTCGACAGACAAATCGTGCTGGTGGATTGCTTACAACCACTTAACGCAGGCTATGACTCTTTCATGGACATGCGTGGTGCGTTAGAACAGTTATTGAAGAGCTTTAAGTACGGGCGAAGCAATATGCTAAGACGCTTGTTTGCGCCGAAGATTGACAAGATCTTGTTTGCTGCCACTAAGGCTGACCATGTGACACCGGATCAACATCCGAACTTGGTATCGCTGTTACAGCAGATGGTACACCCTGCTTGGCAACAGGCGGCATTTGAACACATCGACATGAGTTGCATGAGCATTGCGTCTATTCAAGCGACCAGCGCGGGTTATATCTCGTCAGGCTCAGACAATGTTCCGGCGTTGCAAGGTGTGACTTTGGATAATGTCCCTCAAACCATGTATCCGGGAGAGGTGCCGCGTAAACTGCCAAACAAACAGTATTGGGAAACCAACCAGTTTGATTTTACGAGCTTTAGGCCGATGGAGCAGCACTCTGACGAGCCTTGTCAGCATCTGAGAGTCGACAAGGTTTTAGAGTATCTCATTGGCGACAAGTTGAAGTAATTGAGGTAATCAAAATGAGTGAATTAAAAACGAAACAGGTCTTTGATGAACCTTTAAAGACCTCGTTCGATGAGCCGGATAAGAATGAAGTTACCCCAGATTTGGGTGCTCAAAAGTTATTCACGGAACAAGAGAAGTTTGTGCCCGTTGCACCACAAGTGGAAACCGACCTTGATGGAGACGCTGAGCTGCAATTGGAACAAGTGATTCGACCGAGCAAAAAGAAGAAGTGGTTTGGAACGGGCTTACTTGTCGCTTTCTCTGGCCTAGTCGGATGGCAGGCGATTGACTCTGTCATTACAGCTATTCAAACCGCTGACTGGCTAGCTTTAGGTTGGGCAGGTTTCATCGCTGCCATTGCTTCATTAGGTTTCGGCGCAATAGGCAAAGAGTTGTGGAAGCTGCGTTCGCTGAAAGATCATTTCAGTGTACAAGAGCAGAGTGAAGAGCTGTTACAAAGCCAGAGTGTTGGTAAAGGCAAAGCATTCTGTGAAAACATTGCCAAGCAGGGCGGTATTATTGCTGAGTCACCTTCGTACGATAAGTGGCGAAACAGCATTAACCCAGCACACAGTGATGCAGAAGTGTTGGATATGTACGATGCGTTGGTTGTTGCTCAGCAAGATAAAGTGGCGACTCAAATCGTCACTAAGTTCTCGACCGAATCGGCGGCTTTGGTTGCAGTGAGTCCATTGGCTGCTGCTGATATGTTGCTGGTGGCGTGGCGTAATTTCACCATGATAGACAAGCTTGCTGATGTGTATGGCATTGAGCTTGGCTACTGGTCTCGTATAAAGCTATTTAAACTGGTGTTAATCAACATGGCCGCTGCAGGAGCCAGTGAACTCGCGATTGATGCGAGTATGGATCTCGTCTCGATGGATCTTGCAGGCAAAGTCTCAGCTCGAGCTGGGCAGGGGCTCGGTGTCGGCATCCTCACTGCGAGACTGGGCTTAAAAGCCATGACATTGCTGCGTCCTATGCCTTGGCATAGTGAGCGAAAAGTAAAACTATCCGACCTTCGCAAAGCCGTCCTTTATGAAATAAAGCGCATTACCTTAAAGTAAAGCGAAGTGCTTAAAATTGAAATGTAGGAAATAAAGCGAATTACCTTCCTATAAAGTCTATATACACAAGGAAGTTGAGTGATTTGCGAGCGAAGAGTAAACATATGTTTACTCTTCTTCTTGACTGAACTTAGAGCTTAATTCACACTACTGTCAACTTATCCTGACACCTATAATAGGACTATTTGTGCGTCTTGAAGTATTGTGTGAAGACAGACTCGGCTTAACACGTGAGTTGCTCGATATCTTGGCCTCAAAAAGCATTGATTTAAGAGGAATCGAAATTGATGTTAAAGGTATTATTTACCTAAATTGCCCGGATATTAATTTTGATGCTTTTAGTGAACTTATGGCTGAAATTCGCCGAATTTCAGGTGTGAAGGATGTACGTAAAATCCAGTTTATGCCAAGCGAAAGGCATAACACAGAACTGATTGCCCTGCTGGCAAACCTACCTGATCCTGTGATTGCGATTGACCTTAAAGGCTCAGTCGACATGGCAAACCACGCTGCATTGAACCTCTTCAACAAACAAGAAGAAGAAGTGATCGGTGAGCCACTAGCGACGTTCGTTCCTAGCTTCAACTTCGCTCGTTGGATTGAAGGCGATGTAACGCGTCATCGTGAAGTCGTGGTGCTAGATGGCCTAGATTTTTCTATTGAAATTCTGCCTATTTATCTAGGTGGTGATGTCAACGAGGCGGTACTGGCGAGTGCAGTAATGACGATTCGTTCTTGTAACCAAGAAATGAACGCGCCAGACGCCATCCCTGAACAGAATAACCTAGGTTTTGAACACTTTGTTGGTGTCTCTAATCGCCATAAAGCCTTGATCAGTCAAGCTAAGAAACTGGCTATGCTAGATCAACCTCTGCTTATTGAAGGGGATACAGGTACGGGTAAAGAGATGCTGGCGAAATCGTGTCATAACCGTTCAAATCGATCTTCTTTTCCATTTTTGATTCTAAGCTGTGCATCAATGCCTGATGACGTAGCAGAAACGGAATTGTTTGGACATGCACCGGGCTCATTCAACCATGAGCAAGGTCATAAAGGCATCTTTGAACAAGCGAATGGCGGTACGGTATTCTTAGATGAAATCGGCGAAATGAGCCCGCATCTACAAATCAAACTGCTGCGTTTCCTACAAGATGGTTCATTCCGTCGTGTTGGTGAAGAAGAAGAGATGCACGCGGATGTTCGTATTATCGCATCAACGCGCCATCGCCTTTCTGAATTAGCCGACTCGGGCTCGTTTCGTGAAGATCTGTTCTACCGCTTGAACGTACTGACTTTGTCGATTCCTGCTTTGCGTGAACGTTCAAACGATGTTGCGCCATTACTGGAGCTATTCGTTGCAAAGTACGCACAGCAGTTAGGTATGTTGAAACCAAAGTTGACTCAAGAACTAATCGTTCAATTAGGCAACTACCAATGGCCGGGCAATATTCGTCAGTTAGACAACATGGTTCTACGTGCACTAACAGAGTTGGATTCAGATACGTTAACGGTTGAGCAATTCCACCTGCCACAGCTTGACACTATGACTGCTGGAATGGCGAACTTAAGCTTAGACGGCTCGCTTGACGAGATCATGAAAGACTATGAATCTCAGATTTTAGAGAAGCTTTATCAGTCTTTCCCATCAAGCCGTAAGCTTGCTAAACGTCTGAATGTTTCTCACACCTCAATAGCGAATAAGCTTCGTGATTACGGTATCAGAAAGAGTTGATGATATTAGACTGCTAAATTCGGTAAGAGTGAGGCGGTAACGTAAAAAGAGACAAAAATAAGAACAAGACTATGGAAGATTCGAGTACGCAGCAACGTATTGATAAACGTGATGGCAACCTAATTTTACGAACGGCTGAGATCTATGATGCGAGCATGATCAGTGAGTACTTTCAGGTGAACAGAGAGTACCTTAAGCCTTGGGAACCGACCCGAGAGGATGCGTTCTTTGACAGAGCTGATTGGGCTCAACGGCTGATTAAGTTAAACGAACTCCATAAATTGGGGCTAGGCTATTATTGCTTGTTGATTAATGCCGATTCAAATGAAATGTTAGGTACCATATCGTTCAGTAATTTGTCTCGTTTCCCGTTCTACGCTTGTAATGTCGGTTACTCATTGGCGCAAAGTGCACAGGGCCACGGTTACATGCGCAGAGGCTTGAGCATGGCTAAAGACTACATGTTTGATGTGCAGAACATGCACCGCTTAATGGCGGGCTATATGCCTCACAACGAACGAAGTGCGGGTGTATTAGAGCATCTTGGTTTTGTTCGAGAAGGTTTTGCCAAAGATTACCTACAGATTAACGGTAAATGGGAAGATCACGTGTTGACGGCACTGGTAAACCCAAACTGGCAAGATAAACGCTCCGTGTGAGTGTAAAACATTGAATTTAGATACAGCGGAGAACATAAATAAAATGAAGTCATCGCTGTATCGAAAGAACATATAGGCATGGTAAGCCCATAAGCCTGAGTAGATATTTGAGGAATTTTGATGTCATATACAACTTTGGAAGAATACCAAAGAAAATGGATTTTCACTCACCAGTCAATGCCACTACCCGCTGAAGATTTGGAAAAGATAAAACCAATGACACAGGCGAGAGCATCTCAGTTTTGGAAAGAGAACGTGAGCCCTCAAAGCCCGGATGCAGAAAGACTAAGTTCGCAAGATTGGCCAAGCAAAGCGTCGAACTGGAATGAAGAGATCAGCTGGATGGCAAATTGGGAAGCCGATGAACCTGAAATGCCAGAAGAAATCCTTAACTTCATTGATTGGCAAGATGACGTAACTGTTTATTTTTGCTATGAAAAATACAATGTACTTGAAACCAAGTGGTCGGTTTTCAAGAAGCATTGGAAAAACTTTTTGTTCTACGATGATGGCCCGATTCTACTAGGTCGCCGCCGTTCAGAAGCACTTTGGTTTGCTACAAATGGTACCGTTAAAATTGGCAACCGTGCTTAAGTTCGGTGTGATTTGATCGAGCGAGTGTTGACGATCCAATCAACAGATAGACAGACAAAAAGCGAGCATTGAGCTCGCTTTTTTTATACCTGATGATCTTTGAAGATCATGGGGTATACCCACTGTCTGAGCTCAATTGAAAATGAGCGCTTCCACTTTTTTAAAGTGGGCAAATTACGAAATTGAGATCGCTATCTCATTGGGTTAGTTGAAGTTTTGTGTGTTTGAGCTATCTTAATATTACTGCCTTAGTGGAGGTGAAGTATTATGATTTGGGATACTCTCGAACGTGTAAATAAACTTCGCAAGGAAGCAATGGAAGATCCAGAGTTTTTGGATTCAGCAAAAATGCATGAGGAATGGCTTTTAAGCGAAACTCATAATCAATTGAACCAAGGAGCTAAAGAGAAGAAACCGAAAAAGTTATCTGATATTTATGAAAATACGGATTTTCCTATCAACCCAACAGGTACGAAACATTAACAATGATGAACTGCAATACGGCTAAGGCTCTTAACCAAGATGCGATAAGTCGACTAAACATACCAGCCTTAAGCCACCAATAAAAAAGCCACTTTCAACGAATCGAAAGTGGCTTTTTCTTTTCTCGTTAGCTTCTTTACTCATTAACAACTAAAGCTAATCGTTTTTAAACCTAGTTATTAATCAGGCTTAACCCGCTTGGTAATGCATCACCAAATACGCGTTTAGACTCGCTCTCAGAAAGTTCAGTGACTTCACTCACTAGCGTTAGCCATGAATCAGGTACCTTGCTTTGCTTTAATTTATCAAGAATTTGAGCACGGTAGTCATCAGAGATATCGAACTGTCGGTCACCTGTCTTGCGGCAAATCATCACTGCCGCGAAAGCAATCATTTGCTCTTTCTGCCAATTCTGGTCAAGCAGCTTTGGTAACCACTGTTCTGCTTGCTCTCTTGGAATGACGCTGTGTTGGCTTCCGTATAAAGGTGTACGAGACGCTAAGCGACCCAGAGCCCACCAGTGAGCCTGTTCGAACTGATTATGGTTAATCGCTTTGCTTAAGAACCAAGTCGCTAATAGAACCTTATCTTCCACCTCGAGTTGCTCAAGGGACGCTGCCAATCTCACCATGGCTTCATAGCCATTGTCTTGCGCATCTTTCGCTGTCTTAGGGTTCTTCATTGCACCTGGGTGAAGGTACTTCGCGATATCAGCCAAGATGGTTTCTTGCTGTTCTTGATTCAGGCCACCCGCAACACGACGCCAGAATACCCACCAGTCCGTCCAACCTTGGTGGTTCTGGAACTGAATGTTTTGTTGGTAAAGGCCCCAAATTTGTTCGATACGCCATGAGTCAGTCGGATCGCCAAAGCCTGGACGCAGCGAGTAACCCGCCAAACGCAGCCAGTTCTTCTCGTGTGCTTCTGAACGACGACGGCGTTTACGACCTAATGAAAAGGTATCAAACAGATGGCGAAGGGTCGTGAAGTCCCATTCATCACGCTTACCGAGTCGTTTCTCAAGATCTTTCGATAGTGTTTTGATCTCTTTCGATTCAGCACTCTTCTTGTTGCCGCTGTACAGACGAGAAATCAATTCCTTACATTCATCCAGCCTTGGGTGAAGTTTAGCGGTATCAGACTCATCGCCTTGCTTGTTTCTGACTTCAAACTCGAGCAACCAACGTTTAGAGTCGTCTTCTGTACTCACACACTCCATTTTCAGTGTGCCGACTTCTGTTAATTGACACGCGAGCAATACTTCGACGCGTTCTTTTTGGTTGGCTTGGAGCTCTGCAGTACCTGAACCTTCCAGTGTTGAAATATACGGTGGAAGAGGGGAGAACAAGTCAGCGTCGACATTGACCATCACACCATTTTGAATAGCGGTGTCATGAGCAATTTGATCGTGGGTTGAAGTCAGTAGATTAAATCGTACTGGCTCACCTAAAGTCAGCGAGAAACGACGGCTGTTTAAGCGTATCTCTTGGCCTTCTTCAGTCCCTTTAGCAAGCAGACAAAGAGCTTTACCCATCTTGTTCTTCTCTTGTAAATGCAAGAAGTAAGAACGAGCGGCACCACCACCGATTTTCAGTTGTGCACCACGGCGTGCTTTACCAAAAGCTACAGCACCAAGGGCTACAGACCAGTCAGGGTGAGGGTTATCTAAGACGGTGATTGGTGCACCATTCCAATTGCCAAGTAACTGAGTAATACGTTCGGTGACAAGCTCGCTGTTGAACACACCACCGTTGAGTAGTACACCAACAGGAATTGCAGGTTTGGTATCGTCAAACTCAACAGAGTCTGACTTTTCCAATGCGGCTTTAGATACTTGCTGGTGGGTCGCTAGGAATTCGGCAACGTGCTTACTTACAGCAGGATCTGCTGCGTAGGGTAGGCCGAACTCAACCACCGCGCTACGTCGTTTGTCGGGTACTTCCGTAAACTCTGAAAGCGGGAAGAAACCTTCTAGTGCAATCTGATGAACTTCTTGTTTGGTTAAACCAATACTCTTCGTTCCGCCAAGCAGTTTTGAAC
This sequence comes from Vibrio sp. FF266, assembly GCF_041439695.1. Taxonomy (NCBI): domain Bacteria; kingdom Pseudomonadati; phylum Pseudomonadota; class Gammaproteobacteria; order Vibrionales; family Vibrionaceae; genus Vibrio; species Vibrio sp. FF266. The sequence goes on along the minus strand of NZ_JBGOOO010000014.1, from coordinate 9,959 downwards.
CGCTGCCCAGCATGGTGATCTTCACATCGTCTGGCGCATTAGCAGAAAGCAGGCTCTCTTTTGCGGCGCGAGTCTGCTGAATAAGCTTGGTTAGGCTCGAAGCATTCAATTTTTTGTTTTGATTGAAGCGCTGCTCTGCAAGGTGGGCAAGAGCTAAATCGAGGTTATCACCCCCAAGCATCAAGTGTTCGCCAACGCCGATACGGTCGAGTGCGAGCTCTTGATTGCCACCGTTATCCGATTTGAAGCTCGCTTCGATCAAACTTAAATCGGTAGTACCGCCACCAACATCACACACTAGAATCAGCGGGATCTGTTGAAGTTCGTCTGTAGCGGTTTGTTGGTGACGGGCATACCAGTCATAACAAACGGCTTGCGGCTCTTCGAGCAATAGAATCTTACCTAAACCAGCAAGTGCTGCCGCTTCGAGTGTCAGCTTACGTGCTGTCTCATCGAATGAAGCAGGAACGGTGACTACAACGTCTTGGTCTTCAAGCTTATTGCTTGGGTTACGGTAGTTCCATGCTTGACGGATGTGGTTAAGGTAGCTTGCGCTTGCGACAACAGGAGACACCTTATCGACGTCAGTTGCGCCTGCCCAAGGGAGAATGTCGGAGTTACGATCAACCGCTTGGTGAGATAACCAGCTCTTAGCACTGGATACTTGGCGGCCTTCGACTTTTGCGCCCAGTTCGCGAGCCCATTCACCAACGATGACATTTTGAATATCGCCTTCAACTAAGCTCGGTTCCCAAGGCATGGTGAGATCGGAAGGGGAGATCTGACCTTGTGCGGGATGATAACGAAATGATGGAAGTAGAGGCTTGCGAACCACTTCACCGGGGCCGATGAGTTGGTCAATATCGAAAAGAGAAACGGGAGCATGTTGTAGGTCGTCGTTGATTTCACAGTAAGCGACAACAGTATTGGTTGTGCCTAAGTCAATGCCGACTAAAAAACGAGGAGATGCCATACAAAACCTTATTCTGCCAAAGTGATGACCAGTTAATGGATAATCTTGGTCTTATTATTGTCTTTGGAATGCTTTTAATACAGGGCTAGGGAATCGCATTGATAAAGTAACGGCACCCGTTAAGGTGCCGTTGATTCATTATGCTTCTACGTTTGAGTCGTTATTCGAGTCTTCACGAACGTCGAACTCAACATGCCATTTCTGACCATTGTCAGTGGCAATCGCTTCTAGGTATAACGTGCCTAATTCAGTAACACGAGACGCCAAAGTCACCGGAACCACTTCACCTTCGCGACGACCTTCAGAAACAGGCAGTGTCACTTGGATTTCAGGAAGCTCATCAAGATCTTCTGGAGCCCAGTGATCAAGGTGCGTACCTGCTTGGTCTTCACGACGTGTTGTTGAACCGAAGAATTGGAAGTGTACTGGCTGACCAATCACTAGACCGAACTCTTGGCTAGGAACTTGAACGCTTGAGCCTTCTTCCATACCAAATGGTGCAACACACAGTGCTTCCATTGGAGGAGCCATACCTGGGATAGCTGGCATCGCGCTTTCAATTCCTACGTAGTAAGAAGAAGCGATACCACCGCGGATACGAACGCCTTGACCACGACGTACTGCGCCGTAGTAAGAAGCGCCACTTGCAACCGCTAGGTCTAAGTCTAAGCCTGAAAGCTGTTTAGCGAATTCAGCGTCTGCATTAATTAGCCATTCATTGATCGTGTCTGAAAGACGATCAGCAAGCAGGTTAGATTTTAGAACACCACCATTGAACAGTACCGCTGTTGGTTTGATGAAGTCTGCCGCTGGCGCTTCTGTACCGGGCATACCGGGCATGTTTGCAAACGGGTTGAAATCTTGTTGAGCGGCTTCGCTATTTCCAGAAAGCGCATTGGCTTGCTTAGAAAGGAATGCGGCAATATGACGAGTAATACCCGCATCTTGAGCGTAAGGGAGACCCATTTGAGTCAGTGCACCACGAGTTTTCTGTACCGGGTGATCCGTTACAGCGACTTGTGGGAAGAAGCCATCAACCAATGTTTGTTGTACTTCTTGCTGAGTCAGTTCTGTTTTCAGTGTTGCGCCAAGTAGCTTAGAGCCGCGGCTTGGAACAACGATGGGCACAGATTGAAGTTCAGCATCATTTAGCAATGCTTCTTTCGCATCACGACACGCATGAGTCATCGCTTGAACCTGCCAAGGAGCCAGTTCTTTACCTTCTTGAGCTAACTTCATTTTCAGACGGTAAGCTAACGCTAAGTCCATATTGTCGCCGCCAAGTAGGATATGCTCACCTACCGCGATGCGGTTCAGACTTAGGTTGCCTTCGTCTTGTGTTACTTCAACTAACGAAAGGTCAGTCGTACCACCACCGATATCGACAACTAGAACGATGTCACCAACGTTCACTTCATCGCGCCAAGTATCGTTGCTGTTATCAATCCAGCTGTAAAGAGCTGCTTGTGGCTCTTCAAGAAGCGTTAGGTGAGTAAAACCAACATTACGCGCAGCTTCAGCCGTTAGGTCTCGAGCCGCAGGATCAAACGAAGCTGGAACGGTGATCGTTACATCTTGGTCTGCCAGTTTGTGTTCTGGGTTAGCGTGGTTCCAAGCATCTTTAAGGTGCTCAAGGTACAACTCAGTTGTCTTAAGCGGAGATACCTTTTCAACTTCTTCAGGGCTGCCTGCTGGAAGGAACGCATCACGACGGTTAACACCACCGTGGCATAGCCAAGATTTTGCACTTGCGACCAAACGGATAGGGGTTTTCGAACCTAGGTTACGAGCAATCGCACCGACTAGCGCTTTCGGTTCAGAAGACCAAGGCAGAACGCGAGATCCCGCATTCATTTCATGTTCGTGCGGCTGGTATAGGAACGAGCCAAGTTGGCTGCGAGTTTCTACGGTACCTGGAGCCGTCAATTGAGGGATTGGCATTACCTCAACGCGAGCGTCTTCATTTGTTGTGTCGATGAAAGACAAAACACAGTGTGTAGTACCTAAATCGATACCGACACTGAACTTAGGCGCTTGCTGTTGCTCTTGAGAAGATAGCTCTTGTGAATGCGTCTGTGCAGATGACTCGTGTGATGATGGCTGAGTTTGGTGTTCCATTATAGCTCCACCTCTGCCGGTGCAATCACAGATGCATCGTAGTTCTCAGCAAGCTTAGGCAGGTTCATGTCAGTTGCTTTCCAACCTTTGTGAACCAATGTGCCATTGAACGGTGCATTGCCCGTTACGTTGCCTGTTAGGCGAATTTCTTGAGGGTTGAAACCTTCAACAACCGTGATGCGCGTTTCTTCATCTTCAGTACGGATGTGAGAAAGCGTCACGTAATCGGCTAACACTTTTTTACCGCCAGTGTGAATTACACGTGCTGCTGCGCCAACTTCTTCGTCAGAGAATGAAGTTAGGTCTTCTTTTAGGAAGTCAATTAAACGAGCTTCTTGCTGCATGATAGACAGTAGCTGCATTGCAGAATCTGTTGGTGCTGTTGCCAGCTTAGATTCAACTTCTACGATTTTTTCGATTACACGTTCAACTTCAACAACTTTCTCTACTTCGACAATTTTCTCAACTGGCTTTTCAACTTCAACGATCTTTTCTACTGGTTTTTCTACGACTTTCTCAACCACTTGGGTTTTACGAGAAACGGCAATAAGCAGTAGTAAAACGCTTGATGCAGTTAGGCCTGCGTGAAGCATATCAAACGTTTGTGGGATTAGGTTCAAATCAACGATCATAGTGATTTCTCTTTAAAATTGATTTAACGGTATATTCGTCGGTTTAAAGGAATATACAGATTGGAAAGAAACTCGGTAGCACGAGACTGAAACGGTCGCTTTCAAGCTATAAATATGGGTGGATACTAGCATATTCAAGGCTTAAGAGGTGTATTTAATGTTTTCAAACAAGTGGCTTTTTAGTGTGTTAGCTTGAAATTTAGTCGAGATTTGTCTGGTTATTGGTCATGGGGGTCAGTAAAATTTACAAAATGCCCGTTTAATGTGACATTTAGGACTAAACATGAATGGAGCATTATTTCCGTCCGTTATATACTTTTCATTCAATAGAGCCTATTTGGAACCCGCATGCCCCAAACTACTGACCCACTAACAGGGTTGAAGAGACAAACTCTCCCGTTGGTCGTATTTTCGGTCAGTTTTTTGATTACTGTTTTGTGCTTTGTATTAGTCATGCTTAATCAAAAGCGTGCGCTGAATATGAATTTGGATAGTTTTGCTACTCACCAGACATTGAGCTTGGAAGCCTTTATAGATAATGATGTTGCATATATTGGGTCTGGTGCTAATTTTTTCTACGCAAATGACCCTGAAAATTGGGATAAGTTTGATCGCTTTGCTAAGCAAACCATAGATGATTCAAAGAGTTTAATTGCCTTGCAGTGGATGCAAAAAGTGCCCGCAGACGAGATAGCTGAGCACACGGCGAAAATGAAAGAAAAGTACCCATTCTTTAAGCTGTATACCATTCCTAAGAACCAAGCAAAAACCTATGGCTACATTTTGGATGGTCAGCCAGCTTTCGTTGCTAGCGATATTTTCCCCAATACAGAACCAAACAACAAAGTTCTTGGTTTTTACTCTTCTAGAGAGCGATTTGATCTCGTTCTAGATAATATCAAACAGACACGTAAGGCGAATATTTCAGACAAAGTTCGCTTGATACAAGATGGGCTAGATAAAGACACAAAAAAGAGTGGCATGTTGGTGTATCACCCTGTCTTTGAGGGAGAGAGTGACAACTTACTCGGCGTTGTAATTGGTGTGGTTCGCACCACATACTATTTTGAGAACTTGCTGGCTTCGACGGTTGGGGATATGAATGTTTATGTCCGCGTTAGTGATGTCGGTTTTGAAGCCGAAGATGCACCTGTCTTGTTCGAAACGAAAGGTTATGAGGGTGTGACTGGACAACATATCACCAAGAAAATCACACTCACTAACCGTGAATGGGTTGTCGACTTCAAGATAGACTCATGCATTTCGTTTAATGGTTACCTGGTGTTGGCCGGGATTGCCCTCGTGGGCACGACTATTTCACTGTTGCTTTCTTATATCGTTAAACTGCAAGTCCAAGAAAAAGTACGCCTGTATAAAATGATTGATGAAAGAACGGAAGAACTCCGTTTTCTTGCCAATCATGACAGCCTCACAGAGATTTATAATCGACGAGCCTTTAATAAGGTGCTCGATAAAGCGATACAAGGTGACAAGCCGTTTAGCTTGATTGGATTTGATGTCGATAAATTTAAAGGGATTAATGATCAATTTGGCCACCCGGCTGGTGATGCCTTACTGGTTCATGTAATTCAGTTGATTTCAGGCAGTTTGAAAGAGGGCGATCATGTCTTCCGTATGGGAGGAGATGAGTTTGGTATCATTTCGAGCGTCATTGAACACGACGCACTGGCTCGTTATTTAGAATGCATTTTAGATACGGTGAGCGAGTCTCACTGTGAGCATAAAGGTCAACTATTGAGTTGTACTCTAAGTATCGGTGCTACCATCCGCAGTAAAGAAGACATCGAAGAACTCCTTCAAAAAACCGATAGTATGCTTTACTTAAGTAAGTCAAATGGCCGAAATCGCGTTACAATTGCAGGCTAAATGAGCACTTGATGCAACTAGGGTCGAGTTCTGTATTGGGCTCATGTACAATTTGACAAAATTTTTGACGAGAGAATTAGGCGACGTATGAATCACAATCGAGTGGTATGTTTCGATTTGGAAATGTGCTGTTGGAGCGAAGACGGTGTGGGAACAACAGGCGAGATCATTGAAGTTGGTCTTGCTGAAATTGATCTAGCATCTGGCACTATCGTCAAGCGAGCACAATACTACGTTAAGCCAGAGAAAGATGAAGTCTCTCTGTTCTGCGCCGAGCTAACGGGCATAACACCTCGTAAAATCGAAAAGCAAGGTCGTCCATTAGAATCTGTCATCAAGTCGATGATTAAGAACTTCGGTGGACCAAAAAAAATCTATGCAGCGTGGGGACGTGACGACCTTATCTTACACAAAGAGTGTATTGAGAAAGGCATCGAACCTCCGTTTAGCGAGTTCTTGAATATCGCCACGCTTTATCGAGTTCAGAATCGATTGAAAGAAAAACGTATTGGTCACCGTGCTGCTCAAGAAGCGAAAAACATTGAGTGGGAAGGTCGTCAGCACTCTGGTTATGTTGACGCTTATAACTTGGCAAAGCTTGCGCTGACTATGTTGTAATCGTTTGTATTTCAGAGAGGCGCTTGGTTAAATACTTAAAGGTTAAACACTTAAAGTTAGCCTGAATCTTGTGAGTTATTAAAATGAAGAGCCACCTACTTATTAGGTGGTTTTTTTGTGCCTGTTATTTGAGGGTAATGACGATCCAAATTGAGGGCAATGACTATTCACGTTAAGGGCAATGACTATCCCAAGAAACCTAATTTCAACAAGTGGTTTATCAATAGTGAATGGCTACATCGCTTATTTTACGAGTGAATAATATTGGTTTGAAATTTAGCTTTTTAATTAATATTAAATCGCAGGTCTCGACCTTGATTGGGTAGGGCTAGGTGGTAGCGTTAGCTCACCCAAAACAAGGAGAATAGGATGAAGAACATTATTAAGTATGGATTGGCACTGGGGGCGCTAAGCGTAAGTGCGTTGGTTTCGGCACAACCCGTTGTATTGATAAATACCTTTTCAGTCGAGCCGGCCCATGAGGCCGCTACATTAACGTATTGGGAAAATGCGCGAGACGTATTGGTGAAGCAACCTGGATATATCTCTACCAAATTGCACCGCTCTTTAAGCTCGGATGCGACATACCGTTTTATTAATGTTGCAGAGTGGGAAAGCAAAAAGCATTTCCATGATGCGATACAGGCGATGAGAAAAGAATTACCACCTTTAAAAATTGAAGGGGTTTCTGCTGACCCTAACTTGTATGAAATTATTCGCGACTAATTAGGAAGCCACCACAATGAAAACAACTCTAGGAACCTTTTTAGCTATTTTTAGCTTTCTATTTTCAGCCATTCTTTTTTCAACCCATGCCCACGCAGCGGCATACGGCGTGTCAGTGGCTTGGAAAACCGATGACGCCCAAGCCGTATTTGAGGCAATGCCTCATCAGAAAAAAGCATTTGCCAACCTGATTGATGCGGGCTTGGTACACGATATGTTCGTATCACAAAGCTTTATTGGGGATAAAAAGTTTCCGATGATTAAGTTTGTGATTGAAGCGGACAGTGAACAGCACGTTCGAGAGTTGATTGGTAACCTACCATTCCAATTTAAAGAGCTTGTCGAGGTGACTGAAATCAGAGACATCGGTAATAAGTGGTTAAACACTGACGTCGCTTTCAAAAACTACGCAGTCGAACTCGCTTGGACAGAGCCTGAGAATCAATTCATTGTCGATGAGATTATCAGCCAAGATTTACAAATGGTTGTCGATTGGAGCGCTCAAGGCGTGATTACTTCTGCTTACTTAAAACATCAAGAAATAGCTCAAGAGAAGCCAAACCAAAAAGCGATGATCAGACCCATTTACTCAATGGCAATATTGGCTAAAAACGAAGAACAAGCTCGCGGAGTTGCCAGTCAGTTGAATGCAGTAAAGTTAGGCTTCGCTGAAGTTATGATTAGTGAACTTGGATTCAAACTGGAACTATAATTTCGCTAGAACAAAATTGTGACCTCGTTTTCAGATTGCGTAACGACGAGGTCTTAATATAGGACCATGACAAGTTTAGAGTTAAACTTGGCTATGTTCATAGGTGAGTGAGTTTTCGTGACTGGCTCACCTTGTTGTTATTTTATCTTGTTACTTGCTGAGCTTATATTTGGCTTAATTATTGACTAAACTTATTACTCTTCTTTTCCATGTATGGTTTGGTATTAGCTCGACCAAATAAACACCTTTTTGATGACCTTTTATTTATGAACGCCTCGCCGAAATGAACGCCAATAGCCCTGATAAGATCACCTTAGACGCTTCGGGTATCGAATTGAATAACAATACTCTCATTAATTCGAGCTCTAACAAGCAGGTCACCTTGTCTTCATCCGAAAGTTTGATCCTTGAACATTTGGTGATGAATAGCCCGAAAGCGATTGGCCGAGACTTCCTTCTTGAACATTGCTGGCCTGGGCGGGTGGTGACAGGAAGCTCGCTAAACGTAGCGATAAAGAACATTCGTACAGCGTTGAATGAACTGAACTGTGAGTGCAAAATTTTAACGGTTCAGAAGCAAGGGTACAGTTTTAGCAGGCCTCAACAGCTTGGTGGTTATCTATCAACACCCATTTCTGCTATTCAAACTCAAGTAGCTCAAGTTAATGTTCCTAATGAAACCGTTGAGCTAGAGGTTTTTAATACTGACAGTGATCGCAGTGATCGCAGTGATGACAGTAAAAGCGAGTCTGTATTACCCCAACAACGGGAACTTCATAAACAGCGAAGGGTTAAGAGTTTTCTCACTCGTCACCAATCTCGTATCGTAGGGATGGTCGTCAGCGCGCTTCTTCTCGTGCTGTTTTATCAGTTCGTTTTTTTATGGATAAAACGAGCTATCGTGGCATGGATGTTTATCACGACAGTTTGAATTTTGATCAAGAATTATTAACCGAACTCAATACCGTCTCAGAACTCGGTGTTGATTCGCTTTATCTGCATCGCATCGGAGTTGGGTGCCAGAATATCCAAGCCGTCGCATTGATAAACGGGCGCTGGAAAGAGATGAGTCACCAGTTTAAATCTTTGTCTTGCGATGACGATAATGACGATGAGCGAGGGTGAGTGATATGAATCGTAAGTTTTGGATGCCTATCTTACTCACGTTTTTTGTGATTCTAAATGTAGGCTTAATTTCTGGGCTCGCAACCAAAAGTACTTATAAATTTTCCGCAGAATACCCGATGGTAGGCTGGGAAAAAATATCACTTCGATTGGAAAATGGTCGAGTCAAAATGCAGTACATTGGTTACGATATCGATGGGAATATCGCTCAAACTAAGCAAATGTTTGGCGTGTTCTTGCGCTGGGGGAATCATTACTACTTTTATCAATTGGATCAAGATCAGGCCCAAGATAAGCAGACATTCAATATCAAGCACTTATACATTCAACAAACACAAGGCAAGCGCAGTGTGTTGGTATCAAATCAGCGCGGCCTTTATGTCACTAAGAAGGGCACGCCGTTAGAGCTCAAAGGCATCATGCATGGCGACCGTTTACGTTGATCCAGTCACTTAACGTGAGTATCGAGCCTTTGGTTAGCTTTTACCGATGACGTTCAGCTTAGTTTTGATAAAGTCACTGTGGTCAACGTAGAGCAGTTCTGCGGTTTTACGGATCACTGAATCTTCAAGTGGGTCAATCTCTCCATCCGCATGCGCGACTTCCCACATAGCTTTGATTAATTCTATGCGAACCGGCTGCGAAAGCTCTCGCAGTTGAGAAGTGAAATCGTACAGAGAAACAGATTGTTCAACTTGAGGCTCAGCTTGTGTTAATAAAGCTTTTGATTCTTCTTCGGTTATGTTCAGTAAACGCTGAAGTAAGTGCAGTTTGGCTTGTTGCTCTGATTCGTTGATCGCGTGGTCCGCACCAGCGACTTCGCATAACAAGCTGGCGATGGCTAAGTTAGGTGAGGCAGTGGGCGTTTTGCCTAAATCAGAGCCGTCAACTAATTGTTTAAATAACGAGGTAAGTGAGTTAAACATAAGAGCATTCCAGTTATGGTGAATATTATTACTATTGGGCCTACGGAGTGTGATCGCAAGCGTCTTTACTTAAAACTGACATTACGAAGAGGTCAGCAATAAGGAACACTTGTTTAGGGCGTGTTGACCTTTCGCGGTTAAACTTTGTTCGAGATAAAAGCGTTTTAATCGCGGCGAGGGGGAAGTAGCCTAGTCATTCTAAGCAAATCTCCCTCAACAAAGAGTAAAACGCTTTTAGCCGA
>NZ_JBGOOO010000013.1:0-117422 GCF_041439695.1 Vibrio sp. FF266 | reverse complement strand
TGAAAAACAATATGTCGCTTAATGCGGTGTCCAGTCTTACTGGAGCAGATCACTAGAGACAGACCTTCTAGATTTTGGTTACAAAGTCTAAATATATTACATTTACTTAAACTTGTGCTTACGAGGAATCCTTGGTGGTTCATCAAGCGTTGGATGTGACGGACACTCAAGCAGAGAATCTCTGCCGCATCAGTACGACGCAAACGATGTTCACAGACGTCTTGAATAACTTTGAATCGACTAATTTCTTTTTCACTCATGGCAATCAACATCTCAGTAGTCCTTAGTAACCGAAGCTGGTACATGAAATGTAGTCAGCAACCAGTGCTAAGGTGACATTTTAATCTGGCTCAAAAGTGACATTACTATCTGGGGCCTACAATCCCACTACGTATTATTTGCTTTTATGTTCAATTAGTTACACTAATGGTTAAATCAACACTATGCATTTGATGGATATATTCTAGGACGGTCACAATTATAGATATTAGTAAATATGAAGCTCTTATGCAGATTGCCACTAAAGCAGCACAAAAATAAGATTCTCGTCCCATTTATAATAATGAGACATAGATCACATGAAAAATAAAATAAAAGATGAGCTATTCAACAACGGCTTATATATCAATCAAGTAAACGACTTGCTGTTATGGCATTTCGACGGCCACAGTGAAGCTGCAGACTATTTCGGGGTAACTCCCCAAACGGTTAAGAACTGGATCAGCAATGGTAATTGGCCGTTGTCCGTTGTTAGATTGCTGCTTGTCATGCATAGGGGATATTTGCCAACCTCTAAGCCGTGGCGAGGTTTTAAGATTCGTGGTGATGTTCTTTATACTCCCGGTGGGCGAGAGCTTACCGCTTATGATCTAATGGAGTTAGATATCAAGATGAGCTTTGATATGACTTCGAATGTCATTCAGTTCAGACGAAAAAAAAAGAGACGATTTAAATTAAGGAAACAGGGCGTTAGCCGCCCTGTAAAAACTAGTTGATGCCTCAACTTTTTGGGGCATTCCCATACAATAGGCCTGTGTCATTCCCCAATAGGCCAGCAATGTAATCTTTGCCGTTATGCTTAACCGTTAATAGAACTCCGTTATAGGTTCCATTGAGAGAGGATTGGGAACAAGAAACGGCTGTCGCGTTGTCCACATTGAAGTATTCGCCATTACGCACAAGTTTACCTGTAATGCTACATACGCCATTTACTGCAAATGTCCCATCAGAATTAATCGTCCATGTGCTCCCGTCGCTTGGGTTCGTGTGCGTTCCTGTGATTTGGCCAATAGGTAAGGATGCCGCTGTCTTATTCATTGAATAGACGAGGTTTGTACCATTGAACACAGACGTAAGCGTAACGATCGCTTTATCAAATTTAGCATTCATCACTTGAGTACTGTTTTGCACGAATGCGCTGCTGTTGGCCAGCTTGATTCCTTTCGTTGTCATCGATGTTTCTGTAGTGGTCGCGGTATCGACAAAATAGATGCTGTCATTCGCAAAGTCACCCACTATCAGGTTGTTTTTAGATCGCTTTGAATCTACAAGCATGACGGATAAGTCGGCAGGGTTAACGTATAAGCCGTCCCCTTTGAACGATTTAACAGGCTGTGCAGCCGTTGAGCCACCACCTCCGCCACCGCCACAACCAACTAAACCGACGATAGTAACCAAACCAAAAATTAAGCCTTTGTTTTTCATTGCGTTTACTCTTTCATATATGAGGTGCGTATCATAGATAAAAAAGATAAAGCCCGCAAATGCGAGCTTTATAATTGATTGATTAACTTGTCTAGGTGGGGGATTCTCTCTCGAGAACCCCGAGGGAAGTTACGCAGTGGATAATTATCAATACTCTTTTTCTTTGCCGAAGCATAAACGTAGACAGAAAAGAGCAGGGTAATTGGGAGGATTAATGCAGCCCGTTTATTCACATTGTCCTACTTACGCATGTGCGCCTTTTGTTTCTAATATGGTGATTCTTGTGTGAAGCTTAAATAGTCCAACCAAGATCAAGATAGTATTACCATCTAGCCCCAAGGTTTGAATTATTTCCATTAACCCCACTCCTTACGGATGGTTTCCCATAGGCCAAGTGCGATTGGTAAAGCCGTACCAACGATGCCGCCATATTCTACGCCCTCAGGGGTTACGCTTGCGGTTATTAGCTCAGGATGTCCAATGGCAAGAGCTACACCCGCACTAACTAAGGCAAGGCCTTTTTTAGTTGATGGTTGCTCTAGGTCGATGCTTAATTTTTCTTTTAGAAAGGCTTTCAGGTTCATAGTAGTTTATGTCCTTGTAAATACTTGATTGCGTAGGCGGCAAGAACGCCACCTACAACGGTAATAGCAATTTTCTTGTAGTCTTCTTTGGTCATGCCATGGCAACCCCTTTTTGTGCCATTTCCAACGTGTAGTAGTTGCCGACTTCGAGGCGTGACATTGCGTGCAGTAGCTTGGCCAGCTCGTCGTTATCGTTCACGTTTACGCGTTGATTTGGGGTGATACCTGTTTTTTGACTGACAAACTTGATGTAGTGGTCAGTGTCGTTTTCATGATCAGGTGCGAATCGGTTGATCATTTCGCTGAGTGTGCAAAAGCCTTGTCGTTCGTAAGAACGCAAGACACGAGCACCGGCACGAAAGCCAAACGCTGGGTTTTTAAATTCTTCGAATGCTTTGTCGCTATCGAGTAGGGCTTCACCTTTCCACTGAGTGGTGTCACCTTTGCTTTCACGAATGTTCAGCGGGTTATTGTTGCGAACACCTCGAGGTAATGTTTTTTGATGCGCCATGTATAAAAGCCCTCCAGTGGCTCCTATTGCGAGTAAAAGGAAAAGCGGGCGCATTACTGCGCCTGCTGTGGTTGTGGGTCAGCGTCTGCAATCTCGCCACGCTTCTCAGCTTGGTCGATGCCAAACTCAGTCCAAAAACGGTGTCCGCGAGGGACTGTCCATTCTTGGCCGTTGGTTGGGTGATTGCAGATAACAGCGTTTTTGTCTTGGTCTGTGTATTTCATGCTAAAGCCTCGCGTCTGCGACAAAAGCGGTGATTCCGGCTATTGCTGTAGGTGTGCCTGACGCATTAGTTAAAGTGAAACCATCCGGTCTAACGTCCGAGACGACAACTTGACACCCTGTGCGGGGTGTTACAGATACGGCAGGTTTTTTAACCATTGAAGCAAAACCAACATTTGCGACACCTAATATCCAAGATTGCCCTTGGTGCAACTGTCCCACAGCACAGCGCACGCTTCTGTCTGAGACAATCAGAAACCTTTGACAGGGGGGTAACTCATTTGATGGCTGCTGATAAATCGGTAAGCTTGAAGATTCAGCTAGAATTAAGCGAGTGAACTTGGAGCCATTCCCCGACACTTCAAACTTAATGTACTGCTGACTGTCTGCTGTCGCTGTATCCGTACCGCCGTTAATATGGATTTGAGGTGTACCACTGACTGTATCCATATTGCCGCGAAGCGTAAGCCCGACATCAATCGTATTTGGAACTAGCTGTACGATTGAACCACTCACCAAGCGGAAGCCGTCTGCATCTCGGTAAACTTCCGCGCCAGCTGCGCCAGCTTTCCAGCCGTCACAAAAGTATTGACCCGCTGCCAGTACACCGTCACTTTCGTTGGCTTGGTTGATTTTACCGCGAGGGTTAATCAGTAGGTTTTCGCTACTGGCAATCGCCGTGTATTGCGCCTTGCTGACATCATTTTTTAATGCTGTGATTTGAGTCGCTTGTTGATGTATTGATTTTAATAATGCCGTGTCTTTCTTGGTTAGATCCAACACGTCACTAATCAGTTGTGTATCTTGATTACTCAAAGTCAGTAAACGGTCTGTTAACTGGTCGATGTCTGCAATCTTGGTTTGTGTATTAAAGAATGGGTTGCTTACGTGCATTACTTAACTCCCACAACCGAAAGGCGAGCTGTGCTTTGACTTGCGTTATACGCATAAAGCTCACCGCTAAAATCCAACGATAGGGCACCAGTTGCCTGTTTGCTTCCCATCACCAATAGGCCGCGATTTGAGGCGACGCTAAAATCCCCAATTCGCAGTGTTGTTACGTCATCGCTAATGACTTGAACAGATACTTTTTTAAAGCCGCTATTACCGATTTTCATTTTGGTATTCGGGGCAATTTCGATATCTGGCGTCGTGGTCAATGTGTTTGGTGAAAGCGGTTCGACTTTCAGGCCGTCTTTAACACTGACCGTTGCGCTAAATTGAATGGGTTCAACAATGCGCTGAACTTCAATACCGCTTGTAGAGGCTGGTCTTATCTCTGCGTCTGAGATTTGATAGTCAATGGTCACTGTCTGTGACTGACGGTGTTCTAAGAACATCTTATCGAACTCAGTGACATTGATTCGGTCACCCGATTCAAGTCGTTGCGGCTTGAGGTTATCGGCACTGATAAATACAGGTGCGCTTGTCGAGCGCACAATCAAGTATTTACCTTTACCACCCACAGAAATGGGGGTTTGAGTGTCTGGATTTAGTTTCATGAGCTTCGACTCCATGCAAGGGCACCAAAGCCAAGAACTAGCGCAGCCGAAACTCCTAGAATGACTTTAGTCATTTGTGGGGCTGTGCCTGTTTGCTCGTGCGTTTTCGCCGTTTCTGCCATCTTCATGGCTGTTCTAGCGTTTTCACTGCTTTGAGCTGATAAGGCTTTCATTGCTTGGATTGCTTCAGAGTTGGTCTTTGACACGGCATCGAGTGACTTCTCACCAAACCCTAGCGACTTCTCACCAAAGGCCAGAGCTTTATCTGTTGCTCGTTCATTACTTTTGAGAGCATCAGAGCCAAAGCCTAGAGCTTTCTCACCAAAGCGAAGTGCTTTTTCTGACACTCGCTCATTACTTCGAAGCGCATCACTCGAAACTCGTTCATTACTACGAAGTGCGTCACTTGAAACTCGTTCATTACTTCGAAGTGCATTGGAGCCTAATTCAGCCGCTCGGCGCATCGCGTCAGCGTTACCCGATAGGGCTGATTTAGCAATATCTCCAGCCGCTTTCATTGCACCGTGGTCGGTTGATGTAATGTTACCGATGTTGCCATTCACACCAGAGATGATGACGCCCAAGTTATCTCCACTAACCGCACTGGTGCCGTTAGTGTTGGTGGTATTGGTTGTGTTTGCACTGCTACTACTGCCGCCGCCGCCCATTACACGCCCTCCAAATTAAGCGTCATCACAGAGTCATGCTCTGATTGATGAGACATGACAAAGCCGAACTGTCGTAAAACACGACACATACCTAAGCGAACCGTGTGATACTTGATTGAGCGATAGCCTTTAGACTTAACCGCATCGATGATTGTCGGCGCACCTTTTAACAAGCCTTTGCCCGTCATCGCTAAAATCAAGTAGTCGTTTTCACTTGTTACATAACCGACAAAACGCAGTGATACGCCTTGCTCACGGTCAAACAGGTGGTAAAAACTCGCGCGTTTGTTTTCCACCGCTTCACGGCAAAATTCAAACTCAACCTTTGCGTCTGTCACGCCGTTAAACGCTCGCTTAATCAGCTTAAATAAAGCGGGTAGGTCAGGGCGATTAGGTCTTAATAAAATTAACTTCATCGCTTCACCGCCCAGATACCCGCAACAATAACGATTGCAATGATTGGTAGGTTATTGGTGATGTTTTGCATCGCTCCGCCACCAAAGTTAATCGCTGCGTTACGGATACCGCCAATTGAGTTAGTCCCAGTTGCTTCACTTGGACCCGCAGAGCCACCGCCTGCGCTAATTGGCATAGAGCCACCCGCTGATAAACCGCCAGCCGCCGCACCTAATGCAGGAATCATTTGCTCCCCTTAATCACTTTGTAAGCGATATAACCACCGCCCCCAAGGGCGGCGAGTTTTAGGACTTTCGATGCTGTCGAACCTGCAAAGAAGCCCCCACCAAAGCCCACGCCGCCAGCGGCTAGGGCTACCCAAACTAAAGGCATAAGCGTACTCCTTTAGCTTTTCGCCAATACAATCAGCAAACCCAGAGTGAACACCGCCGCCACACCACCGCCCACATAAAGAAGCGTTTTATCGTCTTCTTGTTGTGGTTTAGCGGGGGTGACCTTGTTCCCGTGGTCGTCTGCTTTCTTGGTGACTTGTGCCGATGTTCCGGCGTTCACAGTTTGCTGCTTTTCGGTTGTGGCGTTTTTGACAAGAGCGTCCGCGCCTTCTCCGACTGTATCTAGCAAGCCTGCTCCAAAATTACCTAAATCATCCCAAAGAGACATAAGCCCTCCTTACTCAACAATAAGGTCTGGACGTACGACTTTGATTGATTCGACAATGATTGGAATTGAACCAACCGCTGAGGCCGTCTTAACCGTGAACTTCAGTTCATTGGCATGAGCCGTATTGAACAGTTCGTCTAGGTAGTAACCGCGCATGATTGGATCGAAGTGGAAGCAGCCCACTTGCCAGAAACGCTTGTTACGTTTTGCGCGCATCGTTTCAACAGACCGTGTTGAGTCGTAGAGCTTCACGTAGTCTTTGTGAATTTCTAGGCCGTTTACTTCATTGCTCATAAAGTGCAAGCGGCGCAAATGAATCAATGGACCACTTTTAAGGTCTAGGAATTCGTTCTCGGTAGAACTGGCTTGCATGGTCTGCTTCTGAATCATTGGCACAACGATTCGTGCGGGTTGTCCTGGGGAGACAGTCGCATGGCCTTTGAGTTGCACATCAGGAGAGTCAGCCGCAGGTTTATCAACAATCTCAACTTCAAGAGTGATGTTGTCGCCTTGCTCTGTTACTAGCGATGTGTAACGCATGCCGTTTTTCGTTTTCGCTGTGATATCCGCAAGAGGGATATGGTAGAAACCGCTTGCAGCTGGCATGCCTTTGTAAGCTTCAAGTGCTTTCATTAGCTCGCCATCAAGTACAATGATTTCTTCAGCGTTTAACGTGATAGACACGCGCTTGATTTGCGCTGGCGTCAGGTTCGTTTCAAGAAAGATTTCTTCATACGTAGGACCCGTTGGAATGGTCAAGATTGCCTTTTCACCCCAAACACCACCAGTAAACGAATTAAGCTTCATAATTGAATTCATGTAGCTACCCCTTAGCCGATTGTGTCTTCAACAGCGTCAACGTTGTTTGACGCCCAAACCACACCAGCAGCAACCAGTGCCGCGATACCTGCAATAATGCCGATGTTCTTCGGATTTAATTTCATGTTTTGATTTACTCCAATAAGAAAAAAACCGCCCAGAAAGTGGGCGTCCATATGGAAGGAAGTTCGTAAACGGAGTCTGTACGCGTAAACGTCATCGCTTGCCAAAGAGGCCTTATTGGTACTGCGTTATGTGCCTTCGATGCCTAATGGTCATATGCCTTAGATATGCATTAAGTGTGATTTATTTCACATTTACCAACGGATTCGGCCTTTTTCCACGACCACACCGTATTGCTTGAAGTAGTCAAATTTGACTAATTTTGACTGTTCATCGGCACATATTCCGGTCAAGTCTTCTAGGTATCGGCGACTCTTGGGTGTCTTGGTTAGCATGATGTACCCATATTCACAGTTATCGACGATGGTCTTTGGTACTTCTTGGCCACGTTGGAATAGGTTGACGGTGTGGATGTTGTACGAACGACCAAGGCGAAGCAGCTTGCCATGATAGCCCGTTGCTTTGCCTGCGCTTGTTGAGTTCTCCGCGACTTCCTCACAGATGACCTTGAGCGGCTTCTTGTGCTTGCCATTTCCGCAGCCCCATACAACACGGCAAAACAGGTCGAAGTCTTTAGCACAAGGCTCAGAGGGGCGATAAGCTATCTTAAAGCCTTGCTTGGTTTCTCGTCCGGCCATGAGTGCACTCGCAAAGGTGCGTAAGTTGCTATAAACGCGAATTTTCCGGCCAACGATAAGCCCGTCATACTCACGCTTTGGATCATAGATAGCGACTTGGTCAGTCGCAGCAATCAAGAGCTTTTTGGCTAAGGACGATTTACCCGAACCCGACATGCCGACAATGTAGGCGTGGTGGTTATCGAGTTTGTTGTTATTGTTGATTGGTTCCATATCTAACCCTAATAAAAAGACCGCCCGAAAGTGGGCGGCCTTAGTGTTACTGCTTTATGTGCCTTAGATGCCTAACATCAAGCGGCTTAGATATGCATTAAGTGTGATTTGCATCACTTAACAGCTTAATGGGCGGTATGCTGCTCTTTTTCTTCCTGTGCTTCCTTTGTCGCATCAATGGCCGCTTGTTTATCGGCTTTCTTGAGGCCGCGATACTGCATGTACAGCGAGGCACCGATACTAAGCGCAACCACACCCAAGGATATCTCTTCCTTGTATTTTACCGCCCAAGGTGGGGGAGATACGTTGTATTTTAAGATGACGGGCGCGGCAGCCTTAGCTAAAGCGTGGGCGTTGTCTTCTCCAATCTCCAGACGTTCGTCCAGCATTTCCTTAACCGCGAAGTCAGCCATGCCAGCACCGACAAGAACGGTTTCTTCTGCTGCCTGCAGCGCAAGCTTTTGCGCGTTCACCGCTTCGACTTTCTCTTCTGCTTTGTCGATCGCGATTTGTGGATCGAAGTCGCTTTCAAGTTCGTCTAAGAACTCGGCTTTGTCTTTATCCGTATGCGTCTCAAGTTCTTTGTTCTCGAGGATAGGCTGTTCTAATTCTTGCTTGTCTTGCTTGCTCATGGGATAGGGTGTCCTTAAATAACTTTCAATACAGTAACGGCTTTGCCAAGGGTTAAGCCAATAAACGCGCCAATGCCAGCACAGACCAAACTGGAAATCTCGCGTGATTCACTGTTTTGGTCAGATTGTTGCTCGTTTGGCACTTCTGATTGCACTAATTGCGGTTCGAGTTGCGTCGATGTGTCTTCCTGTTGCACTTCGGCTACAGGGTTCAACTCTTCCAAAGGCTTGTGCTGCTTTAGATAGTCTTGAGTATTGGCATTGCTGCGCTGCTCGGTACACTTACAAGCGTTACAGCGTCCCTTTAGATAAGCTGAACGTTTACCGCTGCACTGACTGACTTCCATCGCTTCATCACAATTAGGGGCGGTGCATTTCACATAACCTAGAATCATTGTTCTTCTCCTTGAATCTTCTTGAGCGGTTCGCATAGCTCATCGGTCTTCGTAGCTTGAGGGGCTAGGGTAGCCAGCTGCTTTTCGAGCTCTGCGATTGTCTTGGCTTGATCTGCTGAAGCAACAGCCCCAAGAGCTGTTGCTTCTAGGTCGGCTTGAATTGCAAACTTAATTAAATCGAGTTGCTTTTCTAGCTCATCGACTTGTTGCTGTAGGTTCTCGAGCGCGGCCACTTTGCTGTCGAAGATATCGCGGGCAGCTTCGAAGTTTGTGATCGCGTATTCCTTTACGGTACCGACCAATTTAAGGGGGGAGACTTTTGGCCAATCTGGGGACGCGTCCTCGAGAACGCGGCGCGATTCTTTGATGCCGTTTATGATTTTGGTGAATTGATTTTTGAGGCTCATTGCTGCACCTCTTTATCAAAACAGGTTAGGCCGCCTTTACGTTCTCCAGCAACAAACAAGCATTGTTTGCTTGGCGCTGTTACAGGTGTGAACTCATATAAACGTAGGTCTGTTCCTGCCGCTTCAATTCTAGATACATCATCAGGATTAAGTTGCTTTGTGTTGAACATGCTGCCTTTGTCGCAGCCAGTGAGCAAAAACCCAAAAAGGGCGATCACTATAAAGTTAGCTTTTGGGGAAGTAAGGGGTGTATTTTTGAGGCTCATAGGACAATGGCCTCGCTAACTAACCCAAGTTTGAGTAGGACATTAGCGGGCACCTGTATCTGTCCCGTTTCCCAACGCGAAAAGGTCGCTTGAGTGATTTCAAGGTTGTTTTGAGAAATGAAGTCTTTCTGTTGTAGGCCTGAACGTAAACGTGCATCACGTATCAGTTTAGCCGTAATAGGGTACTTATATTTGGATGGTTCCATAGCTCGTTGCCTTAACTGACGTTAAAAGAAACAAGCCGGAGGTTTTACGAACGAGGTTTATTATACATATTTTATATATATAAGGTACTTGTTTTATATATGTATGTGCATTGCTAACAGCAACCACCATGAGGTGGGCTTTTAAGTACCGCCCTTAAATCTCGCCTTTTCTTCCTGCCAGAATCATCGCGAAGCGATAGGCTCTTAGAATCACGTCCAACTCATCAAGCATGCGCAGCTTCGGCTCTTGTGTATAAGTTCCCTGTATCACCTGGGGCCCGTTAAATCGCCTCAATGAATCTGACGTTACCCACAAGCCTCACCAGCGATTTAATGGGAGGTATCACTTATCCCCGAGTTTCGAGGGGTAATTATAGTCTTCTTATATATTTATTAACTGTTAAGAAAGGTTATGCCTTTAAAATCCCGTGGTATGCCTTAAACCCTAAAACTCCTTATGCACTACATAATAATAACTCACTGAATGAACCTGTTGGCTGTAGATAATTTTTGAATGCTGAGATAATAACTGCGGACAAATGCGCCTTGTGGATAGTTCTGAGGCACATATAAAGGGATTTGGAGCTAGATATAAAGTAGGGGGATCGCGTTGTTCTCTACGGGGTGTAGATTATGCAGAAAAGCCGCAGGATTTGAGCCTGTAATTGACTATGCGGTCGAATTGGTTGTCTGTTAGCTCGCGGTCTTCACCACGGTCTATCATGCGTTTCATGATGATTTGAACGGCTCTAGAGCGGTCCGTAGCCTTTGCCACAACCTTTTTAAAGCAGCCCTCTGTGATTTGCTTGATACGTCTTTCAATCGTACCTTCCCACAGTGTATTGCGCACCGTGAGCAAACGCTCTTTAAGCGTCCAGTTTGTTTTTGCGTAGGCTTTCTCGTCTGCATCTTTAAAGGCTTTTTCAAGCTTCATTCCGGCCGTAGGGCCAGCAAGAAAACAGAAATCATCTTGAACGACATAAACGTTATTAAGTGGGATCCCGTCTTTGTCTCCAACCACACCCGCGTTCTGTACGCTTGGGTTCTCATCGTCGGTGAAAGCAGGGCGGATAACTCCCATTTTTATCATGAGAGCAATAATGCGAGACACTGTAGCTTGATTGACGCCGATAGATTCGGCTATCTGGCCTTGAGTACCGTTACTTGAGAAAGTACGTGTTTCTAAGCAGACGTTAGCAACGATCCACTTACAAACCTCAGTGAAGTTATTACGGCGGTTTTGCTTCTTGAATGTATCGATACCGTGATACTTTCGTAGACGGTTGATTATAGAGGGTTGTGTTAGTGCGCCATTCTTAGAGAAGTATCTAAATACGTCAGCTTTACCTTTGTGTAGGTATGGAGAACCACCATCAGCGGCTTTCTTAGCGGCTGCTTTGTTGTATTTGGTGATTTCTTGCTGGTACGGCGTGAGTTCCATGGTTGATTAATTCGCGCTTAGCCATTTTGTAAGGCGGTAAAGCTCATTTAAAGCACCACGGTAGTAATTAGCTGATGCTTCTTTTGCATGCTGGGTCAAAGACGGGTTTGATTGGTATTCATCGGCGTGTTTCTGTAACACATCCATACGGTCTTTGATTATATCGACAGGGGTTTTACTTTGATTTGACATGGTGTTGATCCTTTTTTAATAAGTCTGGTCAATACTTGAGTGTGAACACAGCTTTTCAGACAGCCCCCAAAGAGCTTGCAATCTACTAAGGGGGCTAAAAAGGTGTTCGCAAAGTCTCCCGACTTGACGAGGTCGATTAAAGATCATTTGCACATGGGTGTCTACTGCTTACAGTCACTCTGCGCTCTAGACTATACTGTGATTGGGAGGGCTTTATATGATAACTACGTTAGACTTACTCAATCGTTTACGTGTTGAAAAACAATTAGTTAGCGATAGACAAGTAGCTAAATACTTAGAGTTACACCACAGTACAGTCAATAAATGGCGAAACGGTGGCACAATGAGCGAAGAACATGCTTGTGAAGTGGCTGATATACTAGGTTTAGATGTGGACTTTGTCTTACTGGCAAATATAGCGGAACGTTCTAAAAGTGACCGTGTAATCAATGCAGTTGAACGAGCTTTACAAGATAAGAAAATAGCATAATCAGATAGGCAAAAAGTAAGGGTATCTAATTGATTTAGTTGAGAAAGATGCCTTTATTTTTTGCCTATCACACTGCGTATTATGTATATTATGTTAAATTGGGTTTAGTATTTATAAGGCAGGTATCTTTGTGTGATGCCCTGCCTCTTGTTTGACTACCAAACTGACGTTCTATTTAACAGTAAGTCTATTTACCATAAAATACCTAATAAACATATTTCCTAATCTTCGATTAAGAATACGTTTATTAGACTTCAAGCATTAACCTATCAATTGCTTCAATGATCTCTTTGGTTCTTACAGGTTTGGTAATGAAATCATTCATACCGACATCTAAACAAGAAAATTTATCTTCTACTGATGTGTGTGCCGTTAGCGCGACGATTGGTGTTTTGATGTTTGCGTCTCTCATGTATTTGGTTGTGGTTATTCCGTCCATAACTGGCATCGACACATCCATCAAGATAATATCTATCGGATCATTACCTCTTTCTACAAAGCCAATGGCTTCTTCACCGTTGCTTGCGATGAAAACTTCGTGGCCTTGACGCGCAAGGATCAATTTAATCACCATCTGATTCGTTGGGTTGTCTTCAACAACTAACACTGAATAACGGGTTCTTGGAACTTGCGAGTATTTATCTTCTGCAGCATGATCTTGATTGTTCGTAACTTTCGTTAGAACTGGTAACCGCACTTCAAATTTCGAGCCTTTTCCTGGCTCACTCTCGACCAATATATGCCCGCGCATCAGTTCTACTAGTCGTTTTGTTATTGCTAAACCTAAGCCGGTGCCACCAAACCTACGCGTGATTGTGCTATCGGCTTGCACGAACGGACTGAATAACGACGAAAGTTGCTGTGAGCTGATGCCAATTCCGGTGTCTTCTACGCTAATACGGAATGAACTGTGCTGGTATGTAATAGAAACATGTACATGCCCGTGTTCAGTGAACTTTATTGCGTTACCAATGAGATTAAAAAGGATCTGTGCTAAGCGACTTGGGTCGATGTAATGTAGTTCACCTTCTGGAATGTCGCTAGTTAGGGTTAACGACAACCCTTTATCGTCTGCTATCTTCTTTTGTTCAGACAAAACAAAAGTTACAGTGTCTCTTGCGTTACTCCATTGAGGAGCCAACGAGAAGCATCCAGATTCAATCTTTGAAAAGTCCAATACATCACTGATGATCGCCAATAGGAGTTCAGATGATGTACTCATATTTAACAATATAGACTGTTGTTCATCATTCAGCGGTGTGGACTTTAGCGTGTCGATTAAGCCTATGGTAGCGTTTAGCGGCGTTCTTAACTCATGACTCATCATTGCTAAGAATTCAGATTTGGCTTTGTTGGCTCTTTCTGCGTCTTTTCTTGCTGCTACGAGTTCTGCTGTACGTTCTCGGACTGTCGCTTCAAGTTTTTCTTTGTTTTCAATATCGAAAACAGCACGCTCAATCAGCGGTCGAAATCGGTTTAGAGTAGCTTTGGTTTCAATACTAAAGTGTTTGGTATTGGAATGGATAAAGATGATAACGGATTGTGTTAGTCCGCTATCAATACCAGTAATCAGTACAGAGTTAATTTGGTCTAGGATAATGGGATGCAAAGTGCTGAATTCACCCAGAGATTTGGGTTCAAAAAGAATGGCGCATTCTCCATTAATGACTCGCGATAGCTTGCCACAATCTGTCCAATTCATTTGTTCAAATACTTTGTTATTGGTTAACAGGGTTTTGAAACTACCTTCATTCCCTACTCTTGATACCACAATAAAATCATCAAACTTAATGTATTTTTTGAGTGCAAATTCGAGACTAGAAAATATTTCAGATATGTTACTCGCCTTACTGATCGCAGAGATAGTCGATAGGATCACCCTATTCTCTTCAGCTAATTTACGTTCACGGACCTTTAGTTTTTGCAGTTCAATACGAGCTTCTTGCAGCGCTTCTTGGTCTTCAGTATCCATTACTTTTTCAGCCTATAAAACGTTGCAGAAGATACCATCAAATTTCCGTGCGCATTCTCACCACCAGAGAGTCTGCCTTGCTCACCAAACGTAAATGGACATATGTATGGAAGCCCACCAAGTGCGTGATTGATTTGGTCACAAACCTCATCCATATCTTGTTTTAGGTGCAGCATTGGTCCTGCACAGAATATGTTGATCGCCCCTAATTTTTCTTCAAGATCCATATCATTATAGTAAGACGAATGAATGATGTTAGCGGCACGACTTATAAGTTGTTGCTTAGAGCCTTGCATCAAATAGATGGTGTCACCTTCATTTATATCAGTGAACAACTCGATACCGTTACACTCAGTTTCTCTGATCGAATGCGATAACTTGAAATATGGGTAGTCGTAAGAAGAGCCGACCTTTCGGCCTAATGGATAAACTGTCGACTTTTCAAAAATATACCCATCATCACTGCCACCTAAATGAAAATCAGTCCATTCATTATAAACGGTGGTCGCAGGCCTATGGTCGATCTCTAACAATATTCGATTTCTTACTTTGGTGACGGTGCCTGAATACTGGGTGGGTGTATGACCGGCGCTAAAAGATGAATAGATGGATTGTGACGCAAAAAACACCGTTAAAGAGACGCCATTAATAGCAAGAGCTTCTTCGGTAAAGATACTCCAATTTCCAGACACTTGATTGTCTGCTGCGCTTCCACCAATAATCGGCACCTCTGTGCCAAATTTGTTATCGATGGCCGCCATCACCTTCTCTTCATTTCCTGGGGTGGAATGGAGCAAGATAAGATCGGGTATTTCACCTTCTCGGTTGGCGTTCTTTAATGCTTTATCGATGGCGCTGAACGTACTACGTTCTATGGAATCGCCAAAGTGACTGATGCCAGTACCGTAGGCATTGATTCCGGAATCATAGATGATGAGTATCCCAATCACAGGGCCTGAATGGAACCCTGTTTCGGTCATAATACCGTGACAAGTGGTGCAGCCATGTATTGGCGTATTCGGGAGCGCATCTACGAAATATCTCTGCACTGCGAGTGTGGAGTACTCTTCTGTACAGTAGCAGATAAGACAGGCAATATCGTCAGGGTTTACCACCCCACTGAGCAGCTCATCTACTGCGATTTTATCGTCTAGGGAATAAGAGACTTTTGATAGAAATTTCATAGATCTCGGAAGATTTTATTAATGCTCTCTTTATAACACTTTTATACAATCTATTTCACTGACTTAGTACATATTTCTATCAAAAGAATTGAGGCGAGACTAATTTGTTACTGTGTTATTCCTTAGAAAGGTTTACAGAAAATGTGGCTATCTGTTGTGGAAATGTAACCGTTATTGAGGAGTTCTGAGCGTTCGTTCGTAACAGCCAAATTGATGCCCCTTTTTCTTCTAGAGTTCCACTCTCATTATAGTTAATGATAAATTTACCAGTTTTAGATGTTTCGATCGAATACCCTAGGTTATCACCCGAAATTAAAACATTATGTTTATCAATAGTAATTTGGCAAGGTTTAGAAATTATACAGTTTACTGTTTCGTCATTGTCGTATGTCACTGTTCTCCAAGTAAATGCAGCTATTAAAATAACCAACATGACGATAATTTGAACAAGCCTGCCTTTTGTTAGCTTTTGTGCCGCCATTATAATCTTTACTCCTTGTTACAAAGTTCAAAGTTTTTAAATAAAAATCCAATTCCAGACCAAGCGTAAGGTTACTACTCTGTCATTGATTTGTTAATTCAAGTATAGTGTCGCGTTGAAAATGCCACTTTTTTTTAAAATCAGCAAGTGGAAATAAAGCTCTGAATAGGCTGAATTTCCTTTTCTAATTTGGGTGGCATTACGACGTGAGTCGTGTTGGAAGTAAAGTGTAGTAAATAAGAAATTGGAAGCATGCAAATGAGCCAAGAAAAGCAGCTTGAACAAAACTACAACTATACGGTCGTCCGTCAATTTACCCTCGTTACAATTTTGTGGGGTATTGTCGGTATGGGCGTTGGTGTTTTGATTGCCGCTCAATTAGTTTGGCCACAGCTAAACTTTGATACGCCGTGGCTGACGTACAGTCGTTTACGTCCCCTGCATACTAATGCGGTTATTTTTGCGTTCGGTACAAGTGCGCTGTTTGCAACATCATATTATGTTGTGCAACGTACCTGTCAGACGCGTCTCTTTGGTGGCCCTCTCGTAGCCTTTACCTTTTGGGGTTGGCAAGCGATTATCCTGTCCGCTGCAATTACTTTACCGTTAGGTTTAACCTCTGGTAAAGAATACGCAGAACTTGAATGGCCAATCGATATTGCTATTACTCTTGTGTGGGTAGCTTATGCGGTCGTGTTCTTCGGAACCATGATTAAGCGTAAGACATCGCACATTTATGTAGCTAACTGGTTCTTCGGAGCCTTCATCATCACGGTTGCCGTGTTGCACATCGTTAACAGCCTGGCTGTTCCTGTATCTGCGTTTAAATCGTACTCGATTTATTCCGGAGCGATCGATGCAATGGTGCAATGGTGGTACGGACACAATGCGGTAGGCTTCCTATTGACAGCTGGTTTCCTAGGTATGATGTATTACTTCGTTCCTAAACAAGCTGGTCGCCCTGTTTACTCTTACCGTTTGTCGATTGTTCACTTCTGGGCTCTTGTGTCTCTGTATATTTGGGCTGGTCCTCACCACCTACACTACACAGCACTTCCAGACTGGACTCAGTCTCTAGGTATGGTTATGTCTTTGGTTCTGTTTGCTCCATCTTGGGGTGGCATGATCAACGGTATTATGACTCTATCTGGTGCGTGGCATAAGCTACGCTACGACCCTATCCTACGTTTCCTAATCGTTTCTCTATCATTCTACGGCATGTCGACTTTCGAAGGCCCTATGATGGCAATCAAAACGGTTAACGCACTATCTCACTACACGGACTGGACTATCGGTCACGTTCACTCTGGTGCGCTAGGTTGGGTTGCGATGGTTTCTATCGGTTCGGTTTACCACTTAGTTCCTAAACTATTTGGTCAAGAGCGTATGTACTCTGTATCTCTAATCAATGTTCACTTCTGGTTAGCAACGATTGGTACGGTTTTCTACATTGTTGCAATGTGGATTTCTGGTGTGATGCAAGGTCTGATGTGGCGTGCAGTTAACTCTGACGGTACATTAACTTACAGCTTCGTTGAATCTGTAGAAGCATCTTACCCGTTCTACTTTGTACGCTTCTTAGGTGGTTTTATCTTCCTATCTGGTATGTTCCTAATGGCATACAACACGTACAAAACTGTTTCTGCACCTAAAGATAGCCTTAAAGCTATCCCTCAACCGGCTTAAGGAGATTTAGAATGAGCTCAAATTCAAATAATCGCCATGAGTTGGTAGAGAAGAACGTTGGCCTACTGGCGATCTTGATCGTTATTGCTATCAGTTTTGGTGCTTTAGTAGAAATTACCCCTCTTATTTTCCAAAAGCAGACGACTGAACCTGTAGAAAACCTACGCGTTTACTCTGCTCTGGAAATGGAAGGTCGTGATATTTATATCCGCGAAGGTTGTAACGTATGTCACAGCCAAATGATTCGTCCTTTCCGCTCTGAAACTGAACGTTACGGTCACTACTCTGTAGCGGGCGAAAGCGTTTGGGAACACCCATTCCTATGGGGTTCTAAGCGTACTGGTCCAGATCTAGCGCGTGTTGGTGATCGTTACTCTGATGAGTGGCACCGTGTTCACCTTATCGACCCTCGTGAACTTGTTCCTGAATCAAACATGCCTGGTTTCCCATGGCTTGCTGAGAATGTACTTGATGGCAAATTGACTCAACAGAAGCTTGAACTCTTCCGTAATCAATTTGGTGTTCCTTACACAGACGAACAAATTGCTAACGCTAAACAAGATGTTGAAGGAAAAACAGAGATGGATGCAATCATCGCTTACCTTCAATCGCTTGGCCACGCAATGAAATAAGGAATAATTATGGACATTATTACATTTCAAAGTGTTTGGACTGTTACTGTTTTTGCTTGCTTCATCGGCATCGTTTGGTGGGCATACGGCAAGAATCGTAAATCACGTTTCGACGAAGATGCGAACCTAGTGTTTGCAGACGACGAGCCGGCAACAAGTTCTAAAAATCAAGGAGTGACAAAGTAATGAGTACATTCTGGAGTATCTGGGTTAGTGCGATTACGATTGGTACCCTAATTGGTTGTGCTGTCTTGCTTCGTTGGTGTTTTAAAGATCGAACTGGCGTAGAAGAAGGTCATGATATGGGCCATGAATACGATGGTATTCGTGAGCTTAATAACCCACTACCAAAATGGTGGACATACCTTTTCATCAGTACGATTGTGTTTGCAGCGGTTTACCTTGCTCTTTACCCTGGCCTTGGCAATTTTAAAGGTCTACTAGGGTGGACAAGTTCAAACCAAGAAGTTCGTAGTATTGAAGAGTCTCGCTCTTCGATTGCTGCGGCTCAAGCGAACAAGCAGTTAGACGAGTACGCGAAAGAGCTTGATGACGCCAACACCTATTTTGGTGAAGCATTCAAAAAGCTAGCTCACGACGAAAATGGTTTACGTTCTGTCCCTGACATTGCATCAGATGCTGACGCAATTAAAGTGGGCCAACGTTTATTCTTGCAAAACTGTTCTCAGTGTCACGGCTCTGATGCTCGTGGTCAAAAAGGTTTTCCTAACCTAACTGATGACGCATGGCTATATGGTGGTGAACCACAAGCTATCGTGACAACAATCATGCATGGTCGTGTTGGCCAAATGCCTGGCTGGAAAGATGCACTTGGTGAGCAAGGCGTTAAAGAAGTGGTTAGCTACACGCTTAGCCTTTCTGGACGTAGTGTGAATGCTCGTGAAGCTGAAGCTGGTAAAGCACGCTTTGTTGTATGTGCTGCATGTCACGGTACAGATGGTAAGGGTAACCCTGCTGTAGGTGCACCTGACCTGACCGACCGCGACTGGTTGTTTGGCGACTCTCGCGCTGCTGTGACGGAAACAGTAATGTACGGACGCTCTGGCGTTATGCCTGCTTGGAAAGACATTCTAGGCGAGGATAAAGTACAACTGATTTCATCATACGTGTGGAGCTTAAGCAACTCGGATAATAAGTAACATTTCAATAACAGCCTCTTTCTAAGAGGCTGTCTTTCCTTTATTTTATAACCCCTTCTTTTTATTCTTTTTTGAGATCTTTTTTATGGTAAAGCCTTGGTATAAACAGTTTTGGCCGTGGTTCTTAATCGCGTTGCCAGCGACAGTAGTTATTTGGACCATCATGACGGTTATTGTGTTCACACAGAACTCTGTAGACCTAGTGACTGAGGATTACTATAAAAAAGGAAAAGGCATTAATGTCGACATTTCAAAAGTAAATATTGCAAAGGAACTCGGCCTTTCAGCTTCAGTTAACGAGAAAGGTAACTCCGTTATCATTACTCTTGAGAAAGGTAAACTCGATCACTTCCCTGCGATTAACGCAATGTTTGTTCACAGAACACTGCCTGACCGCGATTTTACTCAACTACTGACAGCGGATGCGAAAGGCAACTACACCATGACTTTGGATCACGAAATGCAAGGACCATGGTTTATTGAGCTTTCTCCGCATGATTCTGAATGGTTAGTGCAAGGTCGCATGAACTTCCCTATTGATACTCCTACTCAACTAACGAATTAAAGCTTATGTGTGAATCCTGTTATCACTGCGGTGAAGATGTACCAGCGGAAACGGATTTTAAAGTGGAAATTTTAGGATCGGTTCGTCCGATGTGTTGTCCGGGTTGCGAAACCGTAGCCCAGACAATCATAGATAGCGGTTTGGTCTCTTATTACCAATACCGTACTGCTCCGGCTGAAAAAGCCGATCTGGTGCCAGAGCAACTTCTGGCTCTCAGTCACTATGACAATGAAGATGTTCAACTTGAGTTCGTCCGTAACTCCGAAAACATCTCTGAGGTGACATTGTCACTAGATGGTGTCTCTTGTGCGGCTTGTGCTTGGCTTATTGAGAAGCAAGTTTCTTCAAAGCTTGGCGTTGTGAGTATTCGTGTTAATACCACGACTAACCGTGCCCTGCTTAGCTGGGACAACACTCAGGCCAAACTGAGCGATTTGCTATCCGCGATTCATAGGTTGGGCTACAAAGCCGCACCATTCGAGGCTGACCAACAAGAAGCTGCTTATCATCGTTCGATGAAAAACTACCTTTATCGTCTTGGTGTCGCGGGTTTAGCGACCATGCAAGTTATGATGCTAGCCGTGGCGCTTTATCTCGAAGTTTTTGGCAGCCTTGAGCCGGAATTCAAAAGCTACTTTCGTTGGGTGAGTTTGATCTTCGCAACGCCAGTTCTTCTCTACTCTGCATTACCGTTCTATATTAACGCTTGGCGTAGTATTAAAGGCCGAACCTTGGGCATGGATGTTCCTGTGTCGATCGCTCTATTGTTTGCCTATGTTGCGAGTTTAGTGGCAACGGTGACAGAGCAAGGCGAAGTGTTCTTTGAATCTATCTCGATGTTCACCTTCTTCTTGTTGCTTGGTCGTTTCCTTGAGATGCGCGCGCGTCGTAAAGCAGCAGCCGCGAGTGGTAACCTGCTTAAGTTGGTTCCTGCGATGGCGACAACTTTAGACGGTGAGCAAGTTCCGGTAAAAACCTTGAAGGTTGGCGATCAGATTCGGGTTCTACCCGGTGAGCATATCCCTGCGGATGGTAAAGTACTGTCTGGTAGAGTTCATATTGATGAATCGATGCTGACTGGCGAATCGATTCATGTGGTTAAGAATGAAGGCGATACCGTCTTTGCTGGTACATTGAATGGTGATGAATCGTTTGAATTGGAAGTGATGACGTCTAAAGCGGATTCCGTGATTTCCAATATCGTTCGCCTTCAGGATGAAGCGCAACTGTCTAAGCCTCGCATCGCAGAGATTGCCGATGTGGTTGCTCGATACTTTGTTGCTGTGATTCTGGTTATCTCGTTCGGCACTTGGTTTTACTGGCACCAAACACGTCCAGAAGATGCTTTCTGGATTATGCTCTCGGTACTTGTTGCGACATGTCCTTGTGCTCTATCGCTTGCAACACCGACAGCCATCACCTGCTCAACTTCTCGTATGGGTAATTTCGGTATCTTGCTGCGCAAAGGCCATGTGTTTGAAACTTTGTGCAAAGTGAATCACTTGATCATAGATAAAACAGGTACGTTGACCGAGGGTGATATTCGTATCAGCCAAGTTGAAACCTTCGCAGAACTTGACAAAGACACCTGTCTGAAAGTAGCGGCGAGCCTAGAGCAACATGCTAACCACCCTATTGCGAAAGCGTTCAAGACTCATCTTTCTGATGATATCGAAGTAGAGTCTGTCAATAACGTAATTGGCTCTGGTATCACTGGTGAGTGGAATGGACAAGAAGTCGCTATCGGCAGCAGTGAATTCATTCTTGGTGATGCACAAACATCGGAAAGCAATGGTATTTACTTGTCGATGTCTGGTCGACATATCGCAACATTCACTTATGAAGACCCGATTCGTAAAGAAAGTATTGAGTTCATTAAGCAATTCAAAGAAGCGGGAATCAAAACCACGCTGCTGACTGGCGATTCCTTGATTAACGCGAAAGCTGTTGCGGCAGAGATTGGTATTACTGACATTGTTGCTAACGCGAAGCCAGAAGATAAACTGGCTTATTTAAACTCTAGAGACGCTAGTGACATCACCATGATGGTTGGTGACGGTATTAACGATGCGCCGATTCTTGCAGGTGCACACCTTTCGGTTGCTATGGGCGGCGGTACCGACGTGGCGAAAGCCTCAGCGGATATGGTGTTATTGGGTGACAAACTCGATAGATTACTTAAATCACGAACATTAGCGCTTAAAACGCGTAAGATAATCCGTGAAAATTTAGCGTGGTCGTTGGGGTATAACTTACTTATTCTTCCATTGGCCGTAGCGGGTTTGGTTGCTCCATACATTGCCGTTGTTGGCATGTCTGCTAGCTCTATTATTGTTGTGTCTAACTCGTTAAGGCTCTTAAAAGAGCAAGGTAAATAATGGAAAGTTTATACATACTTATTCCAATTGCGATCGTACTTGTGTGCATCGCTGTCGGTATCTTTCTGTGGGCCGTTAAGAGTGAGCAGTTTGAAGACCTTGAGCGTCAAGGCCACAACATTCTGTTTGATGAAGACACTAATGCTCATCATCATTCTGATAGTAAACCTGTTAAGAACGAGAAAGCTAACGGAGAAAGCCAAACTAACTTAGACAAAAAGAACGATGACGCCTGATTGGATCGGAGCTTTTGTTGTTGGGTTGATCGGCGCAGGTCACTGCATGGGAATGTGTGGTGGCATTGCGTCGCTTCTTTCAATTGGCAACAGTAAACCTTCCCCTGTCATTCCCCTGCTATATAACCTAGGACGCTTGCTAAGCTATGCCGTGATTGGCGGTGTGGTTGGCGGTGCAATTTCTTCTATAGGTCAGCTAAGCGATTTTAACGCTCTGCTTGGTTGGCTGCGATTATTTGCTGCTGGCTTTATGATCGTCTTAGGTTTGTATATTGGAAAATGGTGGTTCGGCTTGTTGTTTTTTGAAAAAGTCGGACAAAAACTATGGCGCTATATCTCTCCTGTCGGTAAATCATTTCTACCATTGAAGCATCCTAGTCACGCTCTACCATTTGGTTTCATTTGGGGGTGGTTACCATGTGGCCTTGTTTATTCTATGCTGACATGGGCGGCCGTATCAGGAAGTTGGTATAACGGAGCGGGTATCATGCTTGCTTTCGGTTTAGGAACCCTCCCTGCGATGCTCACGGTTGGAATGGGTGCAAATTTCCTCAAAAAACTGCAACAAGCTGACTTATTTCGTCAGTTTGGTGCAATTTTAATCCTCATTTACGGCTTCTATACCGGTTATATGGCGCTACAGCTTATTATTTATACCGTATAGCGGCGTCTTTAATCCGGTTTTTTTACTACCCTTTAGGATTAAGGAATGCTAAAATATTGACGTATATCAAATAGTGAAAGATTGTTATGATTTCTGAAAAGCCTGTGACGAAACGTGTTCAGTCTGGTGGCTGTGCGATCCATTGCCAGGATTGTAGTATTAGCCAGCTCTGTATTCCGTTTACTTTGAATGAATCTGAACTCGATCAACTTGATCAGATCATTGAGAGAAAAAAGCCTATTCAAAAAGGCCAAGAGTTATTTAAAGCCGGTGACGAGCTTAAATCTCTATACGCTATTCGCTCTGGAACGATCAAGAGCTACACGATTACCGAGCAAGGTGATGAGCAGATTACTGCATTCCACCTAGCGGGCGATCTTGTTGGCTTCGATGCGATTACTGGTGACATGCACCCTAGTTTCGCACAAGCGTTAGAAACTTCTATGGTCTGTGAAATTCCATACGAAATTCTAGACGACCTATCAGGCAAAATGCCTAAATTGCGTCAGCAAATTATGCGTCTGATGAGTAATGAGATTAAAGGTGACCAAGAAATGATTCTGCTTCTTTCTAAGAAGAACGCGGAAGAGCGTCTTGCTGCATTCCTTTACAACCTTTCTACTCGTTTCTCTCAACGTGGCTTCAGCCCACGTGAGTTTCGCCTAACGATGACTCGTGGCGATATTGGTAACTACCTTGGTTTGACTGTTGAAACAATTAGCCGTCTTTTAGGTCGCTTCCAAAAAGCAGACATCTTGAGCGTTAAAGGCAAATATATCACTATCGAAGATCACGATGCGTTGATGGAACTTGCTGGCGTTTCAAAAGAATAGTCTAGATATCAATGATGTAGTTCAATAATGAGCTACATCATGTTTCTCTCTTAAAACCTCTTATATTTCTCTTATTCTCTCCATAACTACGCTACATTATTTATATGTTCGGTCTGAAAAGTAGGCTTAGTTATGAGTATCTATAACAAAATTTTAGTTGTCGCAGACATTAATCACGATGAGCAACCTGCTCTAGTTCGTGCTATCCAACTTGCCAAGAAAAGCACATCAACAAGCCACATCACTTTCTTTTTATCGATCTACGATTTCTCGTATGACATGACATCTATGCTCTCTGTCGATGAAAGAGACGCAATGCGTAAAGGTGTAATTCATCAACGTGAAATTTGGATGAATAAAGTGGCGGCTCCTTACCTTGATGATTCCATTGAATTTAACGTGCAAGTGGTTTGGCATAACCGCCCGTATGAAGCGATCATTGCAGAGGTTTACAGTGGCGAGCATGACATCCTAATCAAAGGTACGCGTAAGCACGATACCTTAGAATCTGTCATCTTTACTCCTACCGACTGGCACTTATTGAGAAAATGCCCTAGCCCAGTGCTATTGGTTAAAAATGATTTCTGGCCAGAACACGCGAAGATTTACGCTTCAGTCCATGTTGGCTCTGAAACCGAAGCTCACTTAGAGCTCAATGATACGATGGTCGACAGGTTACTTGAAATCACAGGTCGTTTAGATGCTGAGCCGCTATTGGTAAACGCCTACCCGGTGACACCTGCTAATATCACAATCGAGCTGCCAGAGTTTGACCCAACCTCTTATACTGACGCGGTTCGTGGTCATCACTTAACAGCGATGAAAGCGTTGCGCCAGAAACACGGTATGAGTGAAGAGCAAACTGTTGTTGAGCAAGGCTTGCCAGAAGATGTTATTCCTCGTGTCGCGTCTGAAAACAACGCTGCTATGGTGATTCTTGGTACCACCGGCCGTACCGGATTGTCTGCTGTGTTTATTGGTAATACTGCGGAACATGTAATCGACAAGATTAACTGTGACGTACTTGCACTTAAACCGTCGGGTTATGTAAGTCCACTTGATCCCAATTTGTCTATAGGTTAATCCCCTATAGCTGATTTAAAATCATAAAAAAACGCCTCAAGCACTGCTTGAGGCGTTTTTATTTATCTAGAGCTTCCGCCATTCCAAATACAGAATCGCGAATATCTCGTTATACCAATCACAGTAAGTAAGTGATAATAAATAGCGCAGGAAAAATGCTTGAGAACAAGGCAGAAATTTTCGATAAGTAGTTATTCTACAATCAAAATTTCTAACGATGTTATCGAGTGTTTTAACCAGCTAGGATGAACAGTTATTTACTACGATTGGTATTATACGTTAGTCACGTCGATGAACATTGACTCATCAATATTTGAAGAGGAAATTTCAGCTTCTTCGAATTCGTAGGCCTTGCGATCTTCACTACGGTCTAGTGGAAGGTTTACGAAATCAAACAATTCTCGGTCAGCCAGTTGGCTTGGACTTACGTTCTGAATTGACTTGAAAATCTTCTCAACACGACCTGGCGTTTGCTTATCCCAATCAATCAACATCGCTTTAATGTTCTGACGCTGTAGGTTCTCTTGAGAGCCACACAGGTTACAAGGAATGATTGGGAAATCTAGGTGCTCTGCGTATTGGATTAAGTCCGTTTCACGACAATAAGTCAGTGGACGAATAACAACGTTACGGCCATCATCAGAACGCAATTTTGGCGGCATTGCTTTCAAGCGTGCACCGTGGAACATGTTCAGGAACATCGTCTCAACAATATCGTCTAGGTGGTGGCCAAGAGCAATCTTAGTCGCCCCAATTTTCTCTGCAAACGAGTACAAAGTACCACGACGAAGACGAGAACATAGACCACAAGTTGTTTTACCCTCTGGCACTTTCTCTTTAACTACGGAGTACGTATCTTTATCTACGATGTAGTAAGGAATGTTCAGAGTTTCGAAGTACTCAGGAAGAATATGCTCAGGAAAGCCAGGTTGTTTTTGGTCTAGGTTTACGGCAACAACATCGAATTTGATAGGTGCAGCTTCACGTAAACGTAGCAAAATATCTAGCATCGCAAATGAATCTTTACCGCCACTAATGCATGCCATTACTACGTCATTCTCTTCGATCATGTTGTAGTCAACGATGGCATTTCCAACATTTCGTCTCAGACGTTTCTGAAGCTTGTTGAATTCAAGTGTTTCTTTTTTATTTTCGTTTTGGTTCATTGCGACTCTCACACCGTCGTATTACCGACTGTAGATTGCTAGTGGGACTGTTTTAGGGCGTGGATTATACGGATTTTTATTTGATGTTGAAATAGTAACGGCAGGATTAACAAGCTGAGTATTGGAAAGATTCCGATTCTTTTGAGCTTTAAGCTCTCTAAACGGTTAGATAAACGCGTCTTAACAAATTCGAGGTTTGTATAGTAGACAAAGAAAAGCAGCCTTCTCTAAAAGACCAGGCTGCTTAAGAACTACTTCCTCAAAGCGTAGGGAGTGCTTCTAGCTAGACTTATTGCGCGGGAATGTACGGTAATACGCGAACCGTTGGCTCTGGTAAAGTGATGCTGTCACTTCCATTCAGCTCTTCTAAGGTGAATTTAGCACGCCCTTCTTTAATTGGGATCTGTTTACCGTTAGATAGAGCAATGTTGCCTTCAAGCTTGTCATTGAACTCCAACGTTAACCCTTGGATAT
The DNA here is from genome assembly GCF_041439695.1 of Vibrio sp. FF266. Lineage (NCBI taxonomy): Bacteria > Pseudomonadati > Pseudomonadota > Gammaproteobacteria > Vibrionales > Vibrionaceae > Vibrio > Vibrio sp. FF266. The sequence continues at coordinate 90,818 of NZ_JBGOOO010000013.1, read as the reverse complement.
CAGGTGTGAACCAGCTAGAGAACATGCCGCTGACGTCTTCTAGCATTGCCTGCATCTGTGGTAACAGGCTTTCTAGTTGTGCAACTTCAACATTGCCAGCTAAAGGCTCTTGAGTCATTACAACGAGCGAATATGCGCACTCTTGTTCTTGGGTTTGCACAAAGATAAGAGGATTTGCTGAGCGCAGGTTTTGATCTACAGGTAGAAGCAGCTCATTCGCAGGAGACACTTTTAGCTCTTCGTAGTGCTCTTCTTTCTCCATCCAAGCTTTGCTGATGTGACAGGTTTTCTGTGCTTGTTGGTCAACAAAGAACACCGCAACTTTGACATCATCGTGCCCTTCTTTGGTGTTGTTTTTCAGCTGAGTATAGAGTTTAGAATACGTGAACATGTATTCTTGCGCCGAAGCTGGAAGAGAAACCCCAAAACTTAAAGTGGCTAATAAAGCGAGTGCTGTCTTTTTCATTATTATAATCTTGTTGAAGTTGAGCGTTTATAAATAGAAAGAGCAGCCAATGAGCTGTTCTTTTGCGATATTGCTTGGTGTCAAATTGACTAAAGAAGTCAATCAAACGGATATCCAAATGAGTTACTTTTCCCAGTATACCTTGTTGTGACGGATCATAGCTTGTAAATCAGTCACATAGTCTGAACCTCGCTCAGAATATTTTAACAAGCCATTGGTCAATTCGGTCGCCGTTTCTTTGGTTAACAGATCATTACCATTTGCTGCCAGTTGCGCACGAATGGCTCTTAAATCTGCATAGGCACGGTTACGATTAAGGTTCATGAAGTAACGGTGTACGGATTCTTGGCTTGAAGAAAATGTTGCTACTTCATGCGAGCTGCCTTCGTTACGTTGTAGCGGAACAAGGCCACAACCTTTGCTGTAACACCAATGTCCGAAATAGTTGTTTGCTTTGGTGGCGAAACGTGATGTCCCCCAAGCCGATTCATTGGCAGCCTGTGTTAATACAAGCGCCTCTGGCAGTACGTTTACGCGACTAAGCATTTCCGTAAGCCAAGCTTGATCTAATCCTGAAGATGGCACTGGCAAGCTGTATAACTTCCCTAGCCTTTTCGCATACGACATGTCTTCTGAATCAATATTCGTAATACCTGATTCAGAGATCTTAGTTAAAAACGCACGCTCTTTGGTGATACGTTTGTTTTCAATCTTGATGCTTGGGCGTAGGAACGAGAAAAACGCGTCTTTTTTCTCGTTTACATCCTTAATAGCCGCAAAGTTTGGTGCGCTTGAAGCAACAGTCAAGTCATCAAATTGGTCTGCTGAAGTAGAGCTCTGTTCTGTCGTACGTCGGCGTTCTTCTTCTTGGTAAAGGTATGGGCCAATCAGTGAGATAGAACCCACGATTGCTAGTGTTGTTACCTTGAGCGCAAGAGATTTACTCGCGCTGCCTTTGTCGTTATTACGCATCGAAGACCTGCGGGTTTTTGTTCTTGTTACCATGGCTACTGTTGTTGCCGTTATTGTTACCGCCATCGCTATCGTCATCGCTCATTGGGCGGTCTGATGCAATTATCTTCAGCTTGATGCCAAACATTTCACGGTAAACGATACCTTTCACGTGGAAGAAGAATGGAAGAACGAAGATCAAGCCAATGCCGTACATCATCGCAGCAACGATGAACATCAGCATAACCATTAGGTATATAGACGCGACTACGAAGATCTTCTTATTTACTGCTCTTAGAGAAAGTAATAGCGATTGCATCGGTGGAACTTTTTTATCACAAATCAGCAGAATTGAGTTGCTGAACGCAAGTGAGAAGTAGATAGACAGAAATGGCAGAATCATACCAGCGATGCCTTGAAGCATTAGGCTGAACAAAGTCACTAGAATAACGGGGATCGTAAACTGTAAACCTTTGCCTATGTGGCGCACTTTAGTTTGAAGACCTGCAGCATGGCTCATTGCCATTAAACAGATGCCGGCATAGATAGGTGCACTGACGACTTCATAGCTAAAATTCGCAATGAAAATCGATTCAACGATCTGGGGTGTAAAGGCCTCAGGGTCGATTACCGCATCTAAGATAACTGCAGGGTCACCAAGTTGCAGTTTTAGTGCGATATAAAAGATAGCCAATTGTACGAACATTAGCGCAACAATCGCAGGGGAAAACGAAAGAAAGTGACTTATCGTATGTTTCCAAGCCTCTTGGAATACAGCCGTTGCTTTGAGCTCATAATCGCCGGAAAGTGCACGGTCGATACTACCGCCCAAATTAAAATCTTTTTCGATGTCGTTGTTCATATTGATACCTAGGTGCGCCAACTAAACGAAGGCACCTAACTTATTGATAAAAAATTACCTTCATTATACCCATATGTCGGATGCAAACTAAAATATGAATCTGTAACAAGGCTTGCTTTTACGTCTTAATGGTTAATAATTAGACACTTGTTAGGGTGTGAACCCAACAAATAACAGTATGGTAAAGGATGTTTACTTTTACCTGCGAATTTTTTTGTCTTCGAAAGATAAAAAATGCTTTGAATTCACGTTTTTGGTGATTATGATGCGCGCCTTAGAGGTGTATAGCAACAGGTCTCAAATAGAACCAAGGTGGAGAAAAACAGACGTTGAACGCTAAAAAATCAGTAGGGAAGCCAGTAGTACAGCTAACTGGCATCAGTAAAAGTTTCGATGGTAAGGAAGTCATCGGCAATCTGGATTTAAACGTAAATCATGGTGAGTTTCTCACGATTTTAGGCCCATCAGGTTGTGGTAAAACAACCGTGCTAAGAATGATTGCGGGTTTTGAAACGGCGGATAGTGGTGAAATACTATTAGCTGGACAGAACGTAACCCAAGTTCCTGCTGAACAAAGGCATGTAAACACTGTTTTCCAAAGCTATGCCCTATTCCCGCATATGACCGTTTTCGATAATGTGGCATTTGGCTTACGCATGCAGAAAGTTCCAAGCAGCGAGATTGAACCTCGTGTAATGGATGCTTTGAAAATGGTGCGCTTAGAGCAAATGGCACAACGAAAGCCACACCAGCTATCTGGCGGCCAACAGCAACGTATCGCAATCGCTCGTGCTGTCGTTAATAAGCCTAAAGTTCTCTTGTTGGATGAATCTTTATCTGCTCTTGATTACAAACTACGTAAACAGATGCAAATCGAGCTGAAACAACTGCAACGCCAACTTGGTATCACGTTCATTTTTGTAACGCATGACCAAGAAGAAGCACTCTCTATGTCCGACCGCATTATTGTTATGCGTGATGGCGTGATTGAACAAGACGGAACACCAAGAGAGATCTACGAAGAGCCTAAGAACCTATTCGTAGCGCGTTTCATTGGTGAAATTAACGTATTCGAAGCGACAGCTAAATCTCGTCAAGATGAAAAGCGCATTGTTGCGACAATCGAAGGTGAAGAGTCCATTATCTATCACGATAAAGACGTAACACCGGGTCAAAAACTGCAAGTATTGCTTCGCCCTGAAGATCTTCGTATCGAAGAAATCAAAGAATCTGAGCAACGCGGTATTGTTGGTTACATTGTCGAGCGAACCTATAAAGGCATGACATTAGATTCAGTCGTAGAACTTGAGTCGGGTATGCGTGTCATGGTTAGCGAATTCTTCAACGAAGATGACCCTGATGTTGATCACTCACTGGGCCAAAAAGTTGCAGTAACTTGGGTTGAGAGCTGGGAAGTGGTATTAGAAGATGAGCAAGAAGTTTAATTTACAAAACGCAATTGTTGCTTTAATCACAGGTTGGTTAGTGCTGTTCGTGATGATTCCAAACATCATGATCATCGGTACTAGCTTCTTAACTCGTGATGAAGCTAACTTGATTGAGATGACCTTTACTCTCGATAACTATGTGCGTTTGGCTGATCCGCTGTATTTTAAAGTGCTGATGCACTCTTTCTATATGGCAATCGTTGCTACCCTGCTTTGTTTAATCATTGGTTACCCGTTCGCCTATATCGTGGCAAAGATGCCTGCGAAGTGGCGTCCAATCATGTTGTTTTTAGTGATTGTGCCATTTTGGACTAACTCACTGATTCGTACTTACGGATTAAAAGTGGTTCTGGGTACTCAAGGTGTGTTGAACAAAGGCTTGTTGGCGTTAGACATTATCGATAAGCCACTTCGTATTATGTATTCAGAAACGGCAGTAATGATCGGTTTAGTGTATATCCTACTCCCGTTCATGATTTTGCCGTTGTACTCAGCAATCGAAAAGCTAGACGACACTTATTTAGAAGCGGCTAAAGATTTAGGTGCGAACAAACTGCAAACGCTATTGAAAGTCGTGTTACCACTGACTATGCCAGGTATTGTCGGCGGTTGTTTATTGGTGTTATTACCTGCATTAGGTATGTTCTACATCTCTGACCTATTAGGCGGAGCAAAGAACCTGCTGATTGGTAACGTGATTAAGAGCCAAGTACTCAATGCTCGGGACTGGCCGTTTGGCGCTGCGACGAGTATTGCACTGACCGTGGCAATGGCTGTGATGCTTTATGCCTACTACCGTGCAGGCAAGTTATTGAATAAGAAAGTGGAGCTAGACTAATGGGTCGCACAGTTAAGTTCAGCTTTATGGCGTTGGTATACGCTTTTCTATACCTACCTATTATCGTATTGATTGCAAACTCATTTAATGCCAATAAATTCGGCATGAAATGGGGTGGTTTTACCACCAAGTGGTATGACGCGCTGATTAACAACGACAGCCTAATGCAGGCTGCGTGGCATTCGATCAACGTAGCGGTGTTCTCAGCGACTGCCGCAACGATTGTCGGAAGCCTGACAGCCGTTGCCCTATTCCGTTACCAATTTAAAGGTAAAGGCATCGTCAATGGCATGTTGTTCATCGTGATGATGTCACCAGATATCGTAATGGCGATTTCGCTTCTTGCGCTATTCTTGGTTATGGGTGTGCAACTTGGGTTCTTTACCCTACTTGCAGCGCACATTACTTTCTGTAAACCGTTCGTTGTGGTAACGGTTTACAGTCGCTTGAATGGCTTTGATGTGAAGATGCTAGAAGCAGCAAAAGACTTAGGTGCAAGTGAGTGGACGATTCTAAAACAGATCATCCTGCCTCTTGCTAAGCCAGCGGTTGCTGCGGGGTGGTTATTGAGCTTCACTCTGTCTTTGGACGATGTGATCATCAGCTCTTTCGTAACAGGTCCAACTTACGAAATCTTGCCACTGAAGATTTACTCGATGGTTAAAGTCGGTATATCTCCAGAGGTCAACGCCCTAGCAACAGTGATGTTAGTGGTGTCGTTAATACTGGTGATTATTTCTCAGTTGTTAGCGAGAGAGAAAATCAAGTAAGTCTCCTACTGTTTACTGAGACGGACTTGATAAGATTCAAGTTTAACAAAAGTGTTATTCATAAACAGAATGGTAAATTGCCATTCTGTTTTTCTATCTACTGCCTTTAGGCAACGTTTAGTTTGGAGCTAACGTCAATGAAAAAATGGGCTACTCTATTAGCTGGTAGTGCATGTGCGCTTTCAATGTTATCTGCATCATCATTTGCAAAAGATAACAAAGAATTGGTATTCATGAACTGGGGACCTTACATCAATAGTGAGATTCTAGAACAGTTCACTGATGAAACTGGAATCAAGGTTATCTACTCAACTTACGAGTCGAATGAAACCTTGTACGCAAAGCTAAAAACACACAACAAAGGCTACGACCTAGTTGTGCCGTCGACTTACTTCGTTTCTAAGATGCGTGACGAAGGTATGCTACAAAAAATCGACAAAACTAAGCTGTACAACTTCAAGAACCTAGATACTAACTACTTAGATAAGCCGTACGACCCAAGCAACGACTACTCTATTCCACACGTAGTTGCGATTACAGGTCTTGCTGTTAACACTGAAATATACGATCCGGAAGACTTCCAAAGCTGGGCTGATCTATGGAAGCCAGAGCTTGAAGGCCAACTGATGATGATGGACGACACGCGTGAAGTGTTCCACATCGCACTGCGTAAGTTAGGTTACTCTGGTAACACAACCAACGAGAAAGAGATCGACGAAGCTTACGCTGAACTACAAAAGCTAATGCCGAACGTTCTAGTATTTAACTCAGATAACCCTGGTGCGCCATACATGTCTGGTGAAGTGGGTCTTGGTATGCTTTGGAATGGTTCTGCTGCTGCTGCGCAAAACGAAGGTCTACCAATCAAACTGGTTTTCCCTAAAGAAGGCGGTATCGGTTGGGTTGATAACTTTGCGATTAGCTCTGGTGCGGTAAACGTAGATGCAGCTCATAAGATGATCGACTTCCTACTTCGCCCAGAAATTGCAGAGCAAATCTCTCGTGACACAGGCTACCTAACAGCCGTTAAAGCGTCTAACGAGAAGTTTAAAGACAGCCCTGCGCTGTTCCCATCTCAAGAAGACCTTGATCGTGTGGAATGGCAAGCTGCGGTTGGTGATAAGACGGTGAAGTACGAAGATTACTTCATGAAACTTAAAGCCGGTCAGTAAGCGAGTTTGTTATCTAATTGCTCCGGTCAAAAGAGGCTAATAAGTAACTGGTTTACTTAACAAGCCTAGTTAGGTAATCAACAAACTAAAAATAAGAATATCAATGAATAGGCAGCTTAGGCTGCCTATTTTGTTATATCACTGCTATAATTTAGCGCGATTTTTAGAAATCCATTTACTTTGGGTTCAATACCCAGCTCCAAATCAAACAAATGAACGGAACAGTAATGAAAAAAACACTGTATACCGGCGCATTGTGTGCTGCTACTTTACTTTCTACACCCTCTTTCGCAGCTGACCAAGAACTGTATTTTTACAACTGGTCTGAATATATTCCAAATGAAGTACTAGAAGACTTCACCGAAGAGACTGGCATTAAAGTCTATTACTCAACTTATGAGTCTAACGAAAGCATGTACGCTAAGTTAAAAACTCAAGGTACGGGTTACGACTTGGTCGTTCCTTCTACTTACTTCGTTTCTAAGATGCGTAAAGAAGGCATGCTTCAAGAGCTTGATAAAACTAAGCTAAGCCACTTTGCAGATTTGGATCCAAATTACTTAGATAAGCCATTTGACCCAAATAACAACTACTCGATCCCATACATCTGGGGCGCAACGGGTATTGGTATCAACTCAGATATGCTAGACAAGTCTTCAGTTAAAAACTGGGGCGATCTGTGGGATACACAGTGGGAAGGTCAACTGATGATGATGGATGACTCTCGTGAAGTTTTCCATATCGCACTGTCTAAACTGGGTTACTCTCCAAACACGACTAATCCTGAAGAAATCAAAGAAGCGTACGAAGAACTTCGTAAGCTAATGCCAAACGTATTGGTATTTAACTCAGATTTCCCAGCAAACCCTTACCTAGCGGGTGAAGTGTCTCTTGGTATGCTTTGGAATGGCTCTGCTTACATGGCACGTCAAGAAGGCGCAACGATTGACATTATCTGGCCAGAGAAAGGCGCTATCTTCTGGATGGATAGCCTAGCGATTCCAGCTGGTGCTAAGAACACTGAAGCGGCACATAAGATGATCGACTTCCTACTTCGCCCTGAAAACGCTGCGAAAATTGCTCTTGAGATCGGTTACCCAACACCCGTTAAAACTGCTTACCCTCTTCTTCCGAAAGAATTTTCTGAAGATAAGAACGTTTTCCCGCCACAATCAGTGATGGATAATGGTGTTTGGCAAGACGAAGTTGGCGAAGCGAGCGTTATTTATGACGAGTACTTTCAAAAACTTAAAGTAGACAACTAATTTGTTAGCAAAAATTTAATTGTTGCTAGTAAGTTAAATAAAGCGGCGTAAGCCGCTTTATTTTTATTCAGAATTTATATAGGATTGAGCAAACAATACGAAGTGCGATTACATATGCAAGCAAACCCTATCCTGTTAGTTGTGACTTTTATGCTGTTAGCATCACTGTTGATGCTTGGCTTGAGTTCATTTATTCATATTGATTCAAACTATGATTTGTTTTTCGAAACAAATACCCTCGTGATCACTATGTACATCTATTATGTTGCGCGTCATTCAATTCGTCCCCACAAAGTTCTTCGCTACGGCGCTCTATTACTCATTTTTAACCTATTTTATGACGTATCAACCGAGCTTAAACATCTTGATGAGTGGGCTGACCAAAATGAACTAATAGATACCTTCTTGGAAGACGGGTTGCTACAAATCGCATTTCTATTGATCGCTTACGGCATTACAGAATTAACTGGAAAAATCAAAGACCAAGGTAAACGCGACGAGCTTACTGGTTTGTATAATCGCAAGAAGTTTGACGCGATCAAACTTGCAGAGTTTGAGCTCATTTACTTCGACTTAGATGGACTAAAAGAGGCAAACGACCTTAAAGGCCACAAAGTTGGAGATTTAATGATTGTTCGTTTCTCTCAGGCTCTGAGGCAAACTGCTTTGGAAGATGAAATGGTGTTTAGAGTGGGTGGTGATGAGTTTGTTGCAACGGCTCAGCTCGGTCGTGGTGGTGAGTTTGTCAGCCAAGTCAATAACTTACTGCATGGTGAGAACATTAGTTTTTCTTACGGTATCGAAGTGACCAGCCGAGATAATTTTAAACAGGCATTGGTTGAATCCGATAAGGCGATGTACGAAATGAAAAAAGCTCAACGACCTGTTCAAAACTCTTGGTGCACGTCTTGTCCTAATCTAGAGACAAATTGCCTGAATATAGAAACAACAAGGCAAACCGATGACTAGAGCCTTATCTGAATAAATGTCAGTTTGCCACTGATAAATGATAACTGTTGCTGATAACGAGCTCTCAAGTTCCAACCTTAAGCGGGTCAATCAATTTATTGGCACAAGGTCAGGCCGTTAGAGACCCCTTCTCTGACAGCAATAGCTCACCGACTAGCTTAGGTACCTCGATACTCGCCTTACCGTAACGTTTCTCTTCAAACTCACTCTCTACCGCACTGGGTTCGAGGTTTATCTCGATCGTATGTGCTCCATGCATTTTAGCATCATGTACAAAACCTGCGGCTGGATAAACCACACCTGACGTGCCGATCGAGATGAACAAATCAGCTTCTTCTAACGCTGAATAAATGTCGCCCATCCTCAATGGCATTTCGCCAAACCACACAATATGAGGGCGCATTTGAGCTGGTATCTGGCAACAATGGCACAATTCACCAGTATGAATGTCGTCTTTGTGCTCTAGAACTTGGTTTGACTCACTACAACGTGCCTTAAGAAGCTCACCGTGCATGTGGATGATATTGCTGCTACCGCCTCTCTCGTGCAGATTGTCGATGTTCTGAGTGATGATAGTTACTTTGCCATCGAGCTTATCTTCAAGCTCTCCTAGCGCCTTGTGGGCTGAATTTGGAAAGATATTTTCACTCTGTAATCCATGACGACGCTTGTTGTAAAACGCTTGTACAAGGTCAGGATCTTTTGCAAAACCTTCAGGTGTCGCAACATCCTCGATTTTATGGTTTTCCCATAATCCGTCTTGTGCTCGGAATGTTTGTATCCCCGACTCCGCAGAGATACCGGCGCCAGTAAGAATTACGATATTTCGATATGGGAAATGCATATAACGTCCTTTTCAATATGTCACTTGGTAACAGCTTAGCACTGTTCAAATTCCAACAATAGTTTTAGGGATTAGACCATAGTCTTAGCCAACTGAATTCATTGGCTATTTGTGACATAACTCGCTTGATAGTTGTTGCCGTTCTTACTCAAACTCTCTGTTTTGCTTTTCACAGAAATAAAAAAGCGACCGAAGCCGCTTAGATTTGTTAACTGATGTCTACTAGATGTAGCTTTACCCCATCAAAACGAACGACGTTAGTCTTCGTTGATAGACGAGATCTTATGGATTGAAAGATCCGCGCCATTAAACTCATCTTCTTCACTTAACCTTAGGCCAGTTACTTTGCTCAACACACCGTAGACAACCAATGCACCGATTAAAGCTACCGTAATGCCTGCTAGTGTACCAATCACCTGAGCAGTAAAGCTTACGCCCCCTAGCCCCCAGAATGTTTGCGAACCGAAGATACCTGCTGCTATGCCACCCCAAGCACCACATACGCCGTGTAGAGGCCACACACCCAGTACATCATCTATCTGTGTTTTGTTTTGCATGTAAGTAAATAGGTAAACAAACAGCGCGCCTGCCACGCCGCCAGTCACCAAAGCGCCAAGTGGGTGCATTAAATCTGAACCCGCACAAATAGCGACGAGACCAGCTAAAGGTCCATTGTGAATGAAGCCTGGGTCATTTTTACCTGCAATTAGAGCCGCAAGAATACCGCCGACCATTGCCATGAGTGAGTTCATCGCCACGAGTCCACTAATGCCATTGATTGCTTGAGCAGACATCACGTTGAAGCCAAACCAACCCACACATAAGATCCAAGAACCTAATGCTAAGAAAGGGATGTTCGATGGTGCGAAGTTGGTGTGTTTGCCAGCGCGGATTCGGCCTTTACGCATGCCAAGGAAGTAAACCGCGACCAATGCAATCCAGCCGCCAACACCATGAACGACAACAGAGCCCGCGAAGTCATGGAAGCCATGACCGAATTGCGCCTCAAGCCAATCTTGGAAACCAAAATTACCGTTCCAGATGATGCCTTCAAAGAATGGATAAACAAAGCCTACGGTGAACAGTGTTGCGATGAGTATTGGATAGAAACGTGCACGTTCTGCAATACCACCGGATACAATCGCAGGGATTGCTGCGGCAAAGGTCATTAGGAAGAAAAACTTAACTAGCTCGTATCCATTCCCTTGCGATAGCGTTTCTGCGTCGGCAAAAAAGTGCGCGCCGTAAGCGACCCAATAACCGATAAAGAAGTAAGCAATGGCGGAGACTCCAAAGTCCGAGAGGATCTTAACCAACGCATTAACTTGGTTCTTCTTTCTAACTGTACCTACTTCCAAAAATGCAAAGCCTGCGTGCATTAAGAAGACCATGATGGCGCCTAATAATAAAAACAGAGTATCCGAACTCTGCGTCAAGCTCTGTACTGCGCTATGAACTTGGTTAACCGTTTGACTCATTAAAGCTCTCTCCCTTAGCTTTGTCTCAATTGCACTAGAACCGTGCGAATTGATGTCGTAATTAATTAAAGACTCAACAGTAAACGCAAGATGCGTTCCAACTTGGTTACGCAAAAAACGTGCAACAGAGTTTGGTTTTAAGTTATTGATTCTTTGTGGTTAATTTCTTAGGTGCACTTTATTGGTTCTCAGAGAGAGAAAACATTCGATAACTGATTGCACCAATTGTGGGAATTGCACCATATTGATGCGGTCAATATAAGGCATTAGATCAGTTACCTAGCGCCCAAACGACAAAAAGCCCAGTGAAATGAATCACAGGGCTTTTAAGGTCTTTCGCTGATTACAGTTAACTCATCGCAAAGGAGCTATTATCGAGTTTGGTAACCCGAACGGCTTACATATAAACGCTTAAAGGTTTGGACCTGTTGTCGGGTTTTGCGGTAGGTTTTGACTTAAACGCTGCATGCCTTGATACATACGAATAAACCACACCACAATCGCCACACCACCAAATAACATGCCCACATATGGAATGTAGTAAGCGATGTCATCGATAATATGGTTTTGATACCAGTAATCGTTCACACCAATTAACACGCCGTTTGAGGTCGCTACCGTGACGATAAGCACAACAAAAAACGTCAGGTTCAAAAAGAACGAGCGAATCAAGCCGTAGTAATGGGTATCCACTACTTCGCCGTCTTCGCCTTTATCTAAACGATAGCCCGCGTAGATAATGGCAATCACACCAGAGAGAAGACAAGTAAATGGTGTAAAGCAGCTTAGGATGTAAGCAACCCAAATACCCTTATGAGGTTTGTTCATTCTTATTCACCCCTTCCATTTTCTCTGTTGCTACGTTAGCGCTTTGTTCAACGCCGTTTTTCTCTTGTTCCATCACTTCTTTGTACCAAAGGTCATGATGTTCTTTAGCCCAAGTTTCATCGACTTCGCCCGTTACCATACCTTCTAGTGCGCCTTCCATACCGAACAGGCCGATGTAGATGTGGAACACAAAACCACAGATAAGGATCAGAGCAGCAAGCATGTGAACTAAGTTCGAAAGCTCCATATCACGTCGTGTTTGGCCAAAGATTGGGAAATCTAACACCAAGCCACTGATCGCTGCGACACTGCCCATAACGATAAGCAGCCAAAATAGCGCTTTTTCACCCGCGTTCGAAAACTCTGCCGATGGATGAGAACCTTTGTGTTTCCCTACCATGCCGCCTAGTTTGATGAACCACTGAATATCGACCATTTTGAAGATCGACTTGCGCCACCACTTGATAAGAACAGCCATCAATAGCACATAGAAAATCGGGCCGATGTAGTTGTGGTATTGCTTCGCCAATAGAACGATAAAGCCCCAAAGGTCAGTTGGAATATACGGCTTCAAAAAGTGCTTGCCGTAAACCAACATCAAACCACTGAACGCGAGCGTTAAGAAAGTAAACGCCATGCTCCAGTGCAACGCACGATCCAGTCGAGACCAACGCTTGATCTTACGGCCAGTTCTTGGCGCACTCAGCATTAATGGGCCAATCACAACGTACATTAGAGTAACGAAAGCAATACTGCCAAAGATAGCGACGGCACCGGCTGGCGACATCCACTTCTCTTTCAATATGTACCACGTTTGCCCGGGCGTACTGATTAACACACCGTGCTCAGCAGATTGAGATGTGGTGTAACCTTCCTCACCGTTTCTTACTTGTCGCCAAAAATCAGCGCCAGCAAGTTGTGTGATTTCTCTTTCAGCAGAGCTCGATTGAGTTTGTGATGAGTTCGTCTCAGATGCATGACTCAAAGGAGACAGCATTGCTAGTGCTGCCAACATCGGCAGCACAACAAGGAAGAGACGCTTAAACATTGTAAGCATATGTCTCTCCTAACTAGCTCTTCATCGCATCGTAAGAAAGGTCGTTGCCGTCTGTCCAACCAGCACCTTTCGCTCCGCGTTCTACAACACGCTGACGGAAGATATCAGAGACTTGCTCAGCATCACCTGCAAGCAGCGCTTTTGTTGAACAAAGCGAAGCACACATTGGTAGCTTGCCTTCAGCAATACGGTTCGCACCGTACTTCTGACGCTCTTCCACAGAACCTGGTTCTGTTTCAGGGCCGCCAGCACAGAAGGTACATTTGTCCATTTTACCGCGCTCACCAAAGGCTTCCTGTTTAGGGAATTGAGGTGCGCCAAACGGACAAGCAAACAAGCAGTAACCACAACCGATACATAGATCTTTATTATGAAGTACGATGCCGTCTTCTGTATGTTCAAAACAGTCTGCTGGGCAAACTGCCATACAAGGGGCATCAGTACAGTGCATACATGCGACTGAGATAGAGTTTTCACCCGGTTCACCATCGTTCAGTGTCACAACGCGGCGACGTTGAATACCCCATTCCAGAGCATCATCATTTTCGTTCTTACATGCAGTGACACAACCGTTACATTCGATACAACGTTTGGTGTCACAAAGAAATTTCATTCTAGCCATTTTAAGACTCCTTACGCTTTACGAATATTACAAAGGGTTACTTTCGTTTCCTGCATCAACGTGACAGGGTCGTAACCATATGTGGTTGCTGTATTGGCTGCTTCGCCAATAACGTAAGGATCAGTGCCTTCAGGGTATTTAGAACGCAAATCTTCGCCTTCAAACTTACCACCGAAGTGGAACGGCAAGAACGCTAAACCCGGTTTCACACGACGAGTGACCATCGCTTTCACCTTGATACGGCCTTTCTCTGCACCCTCAACCCAAACATCATCACCATCTTTAAAGCCAATGTCGTTTGCGTCTTTCGGGTTCACTTCAACAAACATCTCTTGTTGAAGTTCTGCTAGCCATGGGTTTGAACGTGTTTCTTCACCACCACCTTCGTACTCAACCAGACGACCAGAAGTCAGAATGATTGGGTATTCAGCAGACTTGTCTTGGTCTTGAATTGACTTGTACAACGTAGGAACACGGAAAATCGCTTCTTTGTCGTCCCAAGTTGGGTAATCAGCAACAAGATCACGACGTGGCGTGTAAAGTGGCTCACGGTGTAGAGGTACACGGTCTGGGAATGTCCAAACAATCGCACGCGCTTTCGCATTACCAAACGGGATACAACCGTGTTTGATAGCCACACGCTGGATACCACCAGAAACGTCAGTCTTCCAGTTCTTACCTTCCGCTGAAGCTTTCTCTTCTGCGGTTAGATCGTCCCACCAACCCAGTTGTTTCAGCAGTTTGTCACTGAATTCTGGGTAACCGTCTTTGATTTCGCTGCCTTTTGAGTAGCTGTCTTCAGCTAATAGACTTTGACCTTCAAATTCGACACCGAAACGAGTACGGAAGTTACCGCCGCCCTCAGCAACCGGTTTAGACGTATCGTAAAGGATATGCGTACCTGGGTGTTTCATCTCTGGGTTGCCCCAGCATGGCCAAGGAAGACCGTAAGTCTCGCCATTCGCTGGGCCGCCTTCTGCAGCAAGCGTTGTTTTGTGGAACGTGTGCCAGTTTTGCTGGTGTTCTTTCAAACGTTCTGGGCTTTGACCTGTATAGCCGATCGTCCACATACCTTTGTTGAATTCACGAGTGATGTCTTCAATCAACGGTTGGTTGTTCTCAACACGGATGTTTTTGAACAGTTGATCAGAGAAACCAAGCTTCTTAGAAAGAAGGTACATGATTTCGTGATCAGGCTTAGATTCGAACAGAGGATCAACAACCTTGTCGCGCCACTGTAGAGAACGGTTTGATGCCGTTACGCTGCCGTAGGTTTCAAATTGAGTGGTTGCTGGAAGCAAGTAAACGCCATCTGTGCGATCGTTCATCACTGCTGCAACTGTTGGATATGGGTCAACGATAACCATCATATCCAGCTTCTGCATCGCCTTCTTCATCTCTGGACCACGAGTCTGAGAGTTCACCGCGTGACCCCAGTAGAACATGGCACGGATGTTTTCGCGCTGACGGATCTTGTCTTTGTCTTCAAGTACGCCATCAACCCAACGAGATACAGGAATACCTGCACTGTTCATTGGTTTTTGACCGCCGTATGCGTTGTCGTCGAAACGTCCTTTCACCCAGTCAAAATCGATGTCCCAAACTTTAGACCAGTGGCGCCAAGAACCTTCAGACAAGCCGTAGTAACCTGGAAGTGTGTCAGACAGTACGCCAAGGTCAGTTGCGCCTTGTACATTATCGTGACCACGGAAGATGTTTGCACCGCCGCCTGATTTACCGATGTTACCTAGCGCAAGCTCAAGTACACAGTAAGCTCGTGTGTTGTTGTTACCCGTCGTGTGTTGAGTACCACCCATACACCAAACGATACAACCTGGACGGTTCTCAGAAAGCAGTTTTGCTGTGTGGTAAACGTCTTCTTCGCTTACGCCTGTTACGCGTTCAACTTCTGCTGGGCTCCACTTCGCGACTTCTTCACGGATCTCGTCCATGCCAAATACACGTTGGCGGATGAATTCTTTGTCTTCCCACTTATTAGCAAAGACATGCCATAGCACACCCCAGATAAACGCAACGTCTGACCCCGGGCGTAGAGAAACATAGTGATCAGATTTCGCAGCCGTACGCGTACGACGAGGATCTGCCACAACGATCTTACAGTTGTTCTTCTCTTTCGCGATTAGGATGTGCTGCATTGCTACTGGGTGAGCTTCTGCAGGGTTTGAACCAATGAACAGCATCGATTTACAGTTGTGCATGTCATTGAACGAGTTTGTCATCGCACCGTAACCCCAAGTGTTTGCAACACCGGCTACTGTGGTTGAGTGACAAATACGCGCTTGGTGGTCAACGTTGTTTGTTCCCCACAAAGACGCCATCTTACGGAATGCGTAAGCTTGCTCGTTACTGTGTTTTGCACTACCTAGGAAGTAAACCGAATCAGGGCCAGACTCTTTACGAAGTTCTAGTGCCTTGTTACCGATCTCTTCAATCGCTTGTTCCCAAGAAAGCTTCTTCCACTTACCGCCTTCCAATTTCATTGGGTACTTAAGACGACGCTCACCGTGGCCGTGTTCACGCAGAGCTGCACCTTTAGCACAGTGTCCACCAGCGTTGAATGGGTGATCGAATGCAGGCTCTTGACCCGTCCAAACACCGTTTTGAACTTCAGCGTAAATACCACAACCCACAGAACAGTGAGAACAGATAGTGCGTTTCACTTCTGTTTTTGCTTCAGGATCGACTGACTTAGCTTGCGCCTTTTTCATCATGCCTGGAGCGAATAGACTTGCGCCTACTACCGCGCTACCAGCTGCTAATGAGGTGTTTTTCATGAAGGCACGTCGAGACACACCCAGTTGATTGGTTTCTTTGCTCACACTATCGGAGCGTTTGACAAGTTTCATCCGTTATCTCCTAAAGTGTGTCGTAGTAATCGCGAATATGTTGCGTTTCACGATAGCCCGTCTTCTTCACGTCTTCTTTCGGCATTTCAACCGTTTCTGAAGCAGTTGCCACTTTCGTTGTACCAGCGACAACGGCACCAGCAACGGCTGCAGTCGTTAAACCTTTGAGTAAGTCTCTACGGCTTGTATCTATTTCTTTGTTATCTTTCATCATTGCTTCCTTACCTTGCGGTAGATCTTTTTGGAGGCTTCATGCCCCTCTATCGATATAATCGCGTACTGCTCGATTACTCGTAATCAGTGACGTTTTTCACATCAATCTTTAATTTGTGTTTACTGCTTTTTGTATTCACGCTGAAACGAACCTGCTCCAACGTTAAGAATGCTTCACATAGCTGTGCTGCTGATTTGTAGAAGTTCGCACTTTCTGCACTTTCAAGCTGACGTGTAAAAGAGTTAAACCAAGGCCCGATATGTTTATTGAAAACGGCTTGTTGTAGCGCGTCTTCTTCATCGGTTAGCATCGCCATTACTTCACAAAGAGCCGCGATATGATCTTCTGGTTCTTTCACTTGATCATCACGTTCAATGCCTAAAAGTTCTAGGTCATGACGAATCTCTGCTAATGGTTTTTCCATCATGGCGCCAGTTCTATGCCAAGAGCCAAATGGAACAATCTCTCCGCGGCCAATGCCAATGAAAAGATTCTGATACTCATCTTCTAGTGCTTCGCGGTTTGATTCGGTTGCGGCTTGTTGAATCGCAATCCAAGCCTTTTGCATCGCACTCTCAGACGCTTCAATGTCTAGCGTCTTGAGAAAGTTGATCACCTCTTCAGAAGGTGCGCTACGAAACAATGCAGAAAGAACCAGATAGATTTCAGTTCTTAGTGTCTGTTCTTGCTTTAATTCTTTTGCGAGCTCAGGCTCTTGTGCCTGATCCAAATGAGTATCCAAGGCCAACTCCTAGTATTTCAATTGTTTCAATGGGTCTTGAGCCATTGAATCGAACATGTCTACCACACGGCAGTCTTCACACATCGCAATACGATTAATTGCTGTCTCATCTGAGAAATGAGAGTGACCGCGTAACTTGCTTTGTAACATGTCAATCATAGACTGCGGTGCGAATGGTTTATGACAACGTAAACATTCCGCTGCTTTCTCTTCATGAATCACAACAGCCTTCTGACGTTCTTCTTTCACCCAATTCATACGAGGAGTCAGAGTAAGAACATTCTCAGGACATGCCTTTTCACACAGACCACATTGAATACAGTCTTGTTCTACAAACTTAAGTGATGGAGACGCGCCATCGGTATGAAGAGCACGTGTAGGACAAACCGCCACACAACTCATACACAAAGTACAATCTTTGCTTTCACATGAAACCGTGCCATAAGGCGCATTCGAAGGAAGCTCAACAATGTTTTCAACAGGAATACGAGATGAAGACATCGCGTCAAGTGCTGTGAATAGACGTTGACGTTTATTGCCTTGAAGATCGCCAAGTGCAAGATCGAACGAATCAACACACAGTGTTGGAGGCCCTTCACGTAGAGATTCCAAATACAGGATATCGATGGTTTCTTTTGGAACACCGATTTGGTCTAGTAACTCTTGAGCGATCCCTACTTCGTTATTTAGGACACGAATGATCGTCTCTGGCATAAAGCGAGAAGCAGCAAACAGAACCTGAGTTGCGCCATTCACTAACGCTGCAAACCAAGTATCAATACCAATAGAAGGCAATTCTTCAACAACGATTGGAATCACGTTATCTGGTAGCGCTTTAAGAGCCATCACGTTGTAAGTTTCATGACGTGAGCTACAGATAAGTACGATTGGGTCCAGACCGCCTGCATGTTCATAGTTAGCTAGCGTACGTTCAATGAACTTTTGCGTATCGTCAGGATTTGGAAGCGCATAGGTAATCGCTTCTGTAGGACAGCTTGTTGCACAAGTCCCAACGCCCTGACATAGGTAAGGGTTAATCTCGATCTTGTGACCTGTCTTGTCTGAGCCTTCACTTGATAGTGCGCCAGCAG
Source organism: Vibrio sp. FF266 (assembly GCF_041439695.1). Taxonomy (NCBI): domain Bacteria; kingdom Pseudomonadati; phylum Pseudomonadota; class Gammaproteobacteria; order Vibrionales; family Vibrionaceae; genus Vibrio; species Vibrio sp. FF266. The sequence continues at coordinate 72,334 of NZ_JBGOOO010000013.1, read as the reverse complement.
GACAAGCATCAACACAACGCTCACAGCCTTTAACGCCACGTGAACTGTGCGCACAAAGGTCGGTGTCTAAACGGAAGAACTTAGGCTTATCGAACGTGCCCATTAGCGTTGGAATCTCTTCCAGTGCTTCGGCCAGTTTTGGATAGCCTCGCCCTACTGGGTAATAACCAGGAACAGGTACTTCTTCTGTCATGCAGCTGTTCAGACATAGGTCTAGAACAACATCGAAACAATCGTGATTAATGGCGACTTTCGCTAGGTTGCTTGATGTGCCTTTACTCTCAATCATGACTTCAAACGTGCCGAGGAAACCCGATACTTGAACCGAATTCGCGAAGTACAGTTCTGGGTTTGTGCCCTTTTCGCCGTCTGTTGACAATAAGGTTAAGCTCGTTAATTGAGGTAATTGCGCCGCAGCACTTTCAATGATCGCAGTTGGACCAATAACAAGTGTGTTACCGCCGCTTTCGTAGCTAACAGTAGGTGGAATCAGATTTGTTAACTCTACTGTATTTTCAAATGCATACAGTCTTGCTTTAGCGTTATTTGAAGTTGCTTGTTCTAATAATTGTTTAAGCATTGCTCAGTTCCATCTATGGACATGGATAATCTGTTCAACCTTCATTGTAGTAAGCGATAGAGAACTTGCTGAGTAATCCGTTAACAACTAACTCTTTAGCTAGTGTGCCATTCGTTAGACCCTGAACTCGTCTATCTACAAAAAAGTTGATAATGAACGTTATTTAGCAAATGCCATGCCAATTTAATAAGTGTTATATATCAGTGACTTAATGGTTTATAGCGTTTATTGTGCGTATAAAAAAACCGCTTGGGACATTTTGTCGCAAGCGGTTCATTGAGTGTTTAGTCAAAATGTACCTATTATTTGTGTGGTATATTTTGTCCCACATTTTTTAGGTCAGCTTCGTCTGACATTGTAGCTTTATTATCGGTCACTGTGTTTTTATACAGTCCTTTTTCTTCACCCGCAATTTCGTCACTTTCACTGAGTTCTGACTCGGTCTCTTCGGCTTCATTAATAGAGTCATCAACCTCATCAATCAAAGTTTCTTCTTCATTATCAGCGGCTTGTTCAGGTTCGTTTACTGTGTCTTCTTCTGTCTTGTCTTTTACCCAATCGCGAAGAGTTTCTGCAACTCCTTCAGACAGAGACTTCAAATTGCTGTAATCGTCGTCGTAATCATCTAAACCATCACGAACGTTGAACTCTTCTGAGAGGAATAGTTTACGCAATGCCGCTTTTTTTACGCTTTCAGAGGCTTCTGATACCAATAATTGGGCAACAGACAAATCTTCAGTGGCTTCTGGTGCGGGATCTTGAACGTCAGCAACATGAACATCTTCATTGGTTTCTGAAGCTTCACTCTCTAAAGACTGAGGCGCTGCTGCTTCCAGTGTTTGCTCTACTTCCAAAGGTTCGTCAGTGGATTCATCAAGCTTTCGTTGAGACCAACGGCTAAAGAAGTTAGTTGCCATTTGATCTTCCCGCGCCTTTGCGTTTCTTACGTCTTGTTTCTAATAACTCGCCATGACGACCGATGAACGCTTCCATCCAAGCTTGTACTGGTAATGGAATGTCGTAGGAAAGTACTTGGTTGTCACCGTCCATGTATTGCCCTGCAACGGTTTGTGAGGCAGTAAGTAACTGAATGACGGGCTTAACATCAGAATCGACATTATCCATTACTAAGAAAAGCTTAGGTTGCTGAGAGCTTAGGTTGAATCGATAGTCTGTACGTTCATCTTTATGTAATTGAAGTAAACAAACGTCTGGGGCGTCATCTTCTGGTGACAATTCAAACCCCTTCAATTCCCATTGAGTGGTTACCCAGATACCTGTTTTGATCTCTTTCTCTATTCTTTGGACACCTATTGGCCAAGCTGCTTCTGTTTTTTCGTATTGTTCTTTGAATTCTTTTATCTCAGACATACTTCACCCAATTGATTTTCTTTGGCCTGAATGTGCTTAGGACATTTTGTACTTAGCTCAATCCTATAAGCGCTATAAAGCAATAAACACGCCAATACAGGTTAACTTCAATAGCGCATCTACGATGTTCGTCATCAAGTTGTCACTTAACGTTAGTCGATACTGGTTATTTCAGACAACTCCACTCGGTGAACTCCCATATTTTGCGCTATTTTAATCAAATGCTTCATGTTTTCCTGAATACCCGTTATTTTGGAATAAGATTTGCTTTAAGCATGAGTTAAAGAATCGATGAACAAGATCGGCGTTAGACCCTCTTGTTAACTTCTTATCTCTTTAAATCGCTATCTCATTAAGTAGGACGTGACTGTGGTAAAACCAAACATAATAAAAACTAGTGAAAACCCACTTCAAACAATCGAAGTTGAAGTGTTTGATGAATATGGTGAGAAGCTAACCAAACAGATCGCTTGTGAACGCCCTCTTACCGTCATGTTGAACTGGAAAGAGATCGTAACTCTGATGACGCTCGGCTCGCGTCCTGAATCTTTAGTCTTGGGTTATTTGAAGAACCAAAGCTTCCTTTCTGACCCTGAAGCAGTTGAATCTATCATCATCGATTGGGAAACCAGCTCTGCAGCGGTCATTACCAATGAAGATACGAGCCAGCTTGAGCAAGCGCTTAAGAAGAAGACGGTGACCTCTGGCTGTGGTCAGGGCACCATGTTTGGTAACGTGATGAAGCAGTTGGAAGATTACCAAGTGCCTCAGACCAAAATTAAGCAATCTGAAATTTACACGGCTTTAGAAGCACTGACTCATTACAACGACACGTACAAGAAAGCTGGCGCGGTACATGGTTGCGCTGTTTGCAAAGACGACAAGGTTCTATCGTTTGTTGAAGATGTTGGCCGTCACAATGCAGTAGATACGTTGGCTGGTGAGATGTGGCTTAACAAAGAGTCTGGTGAAGATAAGATTTTTTACACTACTGGCCGCCTGACTTCTGAAATGGTCATCAAAGTGGCGCAGATGGGTATTCCTGTTCTGTTATCACGTTCAGGCGTAACGCAAATGGGTTTAGACTTGGCTCAGCAATTTGGTATCACGACCATTGCTCGCGCTAAAGGCCTGCGTTTCCAAGTGTTCACTGGCGCAGAGAAGATTGAATTTGATGTGAAAGGTGAATAATCAGCAGTCGGAAAAAAGCGTAGGTTCGATTGGAGATTCACTAACCGCTTCTAATTGTAAAGTTCTGATGTAAAGAGTTAGTGACCCTTCAAGGATAGATACATAGAAACTTAGCTAGATACAAGATACAAAAACGCCGTCATGCTTTTCAGTATGACGGCGTTTTTAATTTTTAATTTTCGGTTTATAGCTTATGCCTGAATTTCCAACGCATTGAGTTGAAAACTAAGGCTAACTTAAAGCTTAGCCGCGTGCTTTCAAGAACTCAGCGTAAGTACCGCGGAAATCGTTGATCTTGCCATCTTTGATTTCAAGGATACGAGTTGCAAGCGAGTCTACGAACACACGGTCGTGAGATACGAAGAACAATGTGCCTTTGTAGTTCTCAAGAGCCAAGTTAAGCGCTTCGATAGATTCCATATCCATGTGGTTCGTTGGTTCATCCATAAGCAGGATGTTTGGCTTGTGCATCATGATCTTACCAAGAAGCATACGACCTTGTTCACCACCAGAGATAACCTTTACAGATTTCTTAATGTCGTCTTGACCAAACAACATACGACCTAGGAAACCACGAACAACCTGCTCGTCTTCGCCTTCTTGGCGCCATTGGCTCATCCAATCAAACAAGTTCATGTCTGTTTCGAAATCGTGTGCGTGATCTTGAGCGTAGTAACCGATGTTAGAGTTTTCAGACCACTTGTACTCACCAGTGCGTGGCTCAAGAGCGCCAGCTAGTGTGTTAAGTAGCGTTGTTTTACCCACACCGTTCTCACCGATGATAGCAACACGCTCACCTACTTCGAAAATACCGTCGAACTTGTTGTATAGGTCTTCTTCAAAACCTTGAGATAGGTTTTCAACCACAAGTGCGTTACGGAATAGCTCTTTAGACTGTTCAAAACGGATGAATGGGTTTTGACGGCTAGATGCTTTAACTTCGTCTAGTTGAATCTTATCGATCTGCTTAGCACGAGACGTTGCTTGCTTCGCTTTAGATGCGTTAGCAGAGAAACGAGATACGAACGTTTGAAGTTCAGCAATTTGTGCTTTCTTCTTAGCGTTGTCAGACAGTAGACGCTCACGAGCTTGAGTCGCAGCTGTCATGTACTCATCGTAGTTACCAGGGAATAGACGAAGTTCGCCGTAATCAAGGTCAGCCATGTGTGTACAAACAGAGTTTAGGAAGTGACGGTCGTGCGAAATGATGATCATTGTGCAGTTACGTTGGTTTAGCGTATCTTCCAACCACTTGATGGTGTCCATGTCCAGGTTGTTCGTTGGTTCGTCAAGAAGCATGATATGCGGGTCTGCAAACAGTACTTGAGACAATAGAACACGAAGTTTCCAACCTGGTGCTACTTCGCTCATTAGACCGAAGTGCATAGATTCTTCAATACCTACCGCAAGAAGAAGCTCACCCGCTTTCGCTTCTGCCATGTAACCGTCCATTTCAGCGAACTGAACTTCAAGATCAGCTACCTTCATGCCGTCTTCTTCGCTCATTTCAGGCAAAGAGTAAATGCGGTCACGCTCTTGCTTAATAGCCCAAAGCTCTTTGTGACCCATGATAACCGTGTCGATTACCGTGAATTCTTCGTAAGCAAATTGGTCTTGGTTTAGTTTAGCTACGCGCTCGTTTGGATCGTAGCTTACGTTACCAGCACTTGGCTCAAGTTCACCAGATAGGATCTTCATGAACGTCGATTTACCACAGCCATTCGCGCCGATTAAACCGTAGCGGTTGCCTTCGCCGAACTTAACTGAAATATTTTCGAAAAGTGGCTTAGCGCCGAATTGTTGGGTGATATTTGCTGTGGAGATCAATGCCGTTACCTTTTTAATGTGAAAAACGCCGCAACGTTACTTGTTCGGGGCTTTAACTGCAAGTCTTGATTGCAATTACCCGCTATTAAGTGAGTGATAACCCAACCAAATCATAGTTTGAGCTGACTCACACTTTTGATTTTCTATTTATCGACGAAAAGCCGCTGATTTTCAGGGAAAACAAAATATCAAACGGCGCCCTAAAATGGGAGAGATATAACGTCCCAAATCATGCCGACCATTGAATATATCGTATGCTGATCAGTTACAGTAAAACCAACCCGATCAAAGCAGGCACAGACATAGCCAAGATGCTCAAATACTAGCCTAATCCCTGACAATTTCATGACAAAATCGATCGAAACAGGAATAAAGTACTCGCCCCCGATACGGGGTTGGATTTCACAAAGTAAGATTATCTAACTATAGTAATCCTAACCTCATAATTCTAAGAGACTTTTATGCGTTCACTATCGCGCTTCTTACTCCTCACTTTAGCCATTCTCTCATGGCCTAGTCATGCCAACTTGGAATATGACTTACAATCTCAGCCGCAGGTATCCGATTCTGCTGTTGACCTCGATGCTCGAATTGATTCGTTACCCGATCCCCTCTTTATGGAGTCGTCGGACCGACGCCAAGTCAATATCTTGTTAGCTGAAGTTCTGCGAGTTCAAAAGCAGGAAATCAAAATCTTCGAGCAACAGATAAAAGCTTATAGAGATAACAACGACGTCGTTCAATGGTTTGAGGTTCAAACCAGTTACGTCACTTTGAATAGCTTAAACGTCAGTAAACAACATCTTCTGGAACAGACGAACTCTGCGAACAAAGAGCGCCTAACCGGTTTTGGCCCTTATGGTGTTACCCAGTTTAAGCAAGAATGGGAATTAACTAAGCTCAATATTGAGTATCTTGCATACTTCCAAATCCGAAGCTTCAAGGCGTTAGTTAACGATATCTTTATTTCGCCCGTGCCTGTGATTGGTGCGTCGTTAAAAGTGTTGTTCATCTATTTCGGTTTAGTGTGGTGGCTTGCTAACAGCACTCGCTTAATTGAGTTGTTTCGAATTAACTTTCTTGAAGCGAAAACGAACCCTCCTCTTCTGGTTCGTGTCATTTGGTACATCAGCCGCGCTGAAAGTGCGATTGCTTGGCTAATTGCCATCACATTGTCATTGAGAGTGCTTTCTAGTATCCCTAGTCTGCAACATTTGATTTTCCTGGAGATCTTCACGTGGTGGATTCTAGGTGGTTCGATTGCCATCAGCTTTATTTTGGAATTTGCCTACCGTTTGGGTCGTACATCCAATCAAGAAGTGATCGCGCTGCGCCTATCGACTATCCGCCGTTACGTGTGGAGCTTCATCGTGGCGGGTGTGATTCTGCAAATATCAAGTATTACGCTAGGCAAAGGCACGATTTATAGTTGGATATATAGTGCTCTGTTTTTCTGGTTTGTATTGGTTACGGTTTCAGTACTCCGATTATGGAGAGCGAAGGTCTTCGATACACTTCAACACATCTCTGATCGTCCGGTTTGGGTGAATTGGGCAGTAAACCGTAAGGATACGTTGTTACTTAATATATTGGCGACAGCCATTGGTATCGTGTGGCTGAGCGTTTACAACTTCCAACACCGAATTATGGCCCTTCTGTCTAACTACACGCTGTTTAGCCAAGCTTTGGCGTATCTGTTTAGAATCGAAGTGGCTAAGCAGTCAGATCTCGATAAGAATCAGCAAAACTTGGTTCGAATCAAAGGCGATCAAACCTATGAATACATTCTGCCAGGTAATATAGACAGTACGTTAATTGACTATGCCGGTGACGAGGTTAAGCAACTGTCTCGCTACTTGATGTCAGACAGCCCGGCTATCTGTATTGTTTCAGGTGAGCGTGGTGTGGGCGCGACAACGCTGCTTTATACCTTGCTGCACAAAGTATCTAACGCTGAGCCCGTATATGTAAGCTGCCCTTACGCGGGTTACCAAGAGCTCTTAGCGCATTTAGCCGTGAGCATTGGCTTGGAAGAAGAAGCAACTGAAATTCAAATATTAGCGCACCTTCGTAAGAGCAATACCACTTACCTTATCGCGATAGATAACGCTCAACGACTGGTGAAACCAATGGTTGGCGGTCTGTCTGATTTGATTCGTTTGACCAACCTTCTGCGTCGTTCTAAAAAGAACCACCGTGTCGTGATATCGATCGCCAAATCAAGTTGGCGATTTGTGGATAGAGCGCGTGGTGAGCGTCTGCTGTTTGATTTGGTGTGCTTCCTTCCGCGTTGGACAGAGAAACAAGTGGGTGAACTTCTAAATAGCCGTATCAATACGGAGCTTGAGAAGCCGCTGTCTTTTGATGGCTTAGTGGTCCCTAAGCAATGGGACCAAGATGATATGAGTGAAGAAGAACGTGCACGCCAAGGTTTCTATCGAATTTTGTGGCACTACTCTGATGGCAACCCTACCGTTGCGCTGCGTTTCTTCCGACTCTCTTTGAACCGAAATAAAGAGACAGATCAAGCGGTAGTACGTTTATTCCATGTCCCTGAAGCGCAGGAACTAGAGAATATGCCGAAACCTATGTTGGCTGTACTTCGTTCTATCGTGCAACTGGAAATCGCTTCGCCGGAAGTGTTGTCTGAATGTACACAGCTGAGCACGGCAGAGATAACGGGGATTCTGCGTTACTTTGAAAGCCGTGGTTATATTGGTTGGCATGAAGAAAAGGCTCGAATTTCCGAGCACTGGTTCCGCCACATTACTAACGTTCTTGATCGTCAACATCTACTGGTGAAGTAAAATGAAGAAGTTATTTATCCTACTATTTGTTGGCTTGGCAAGTGCTGTCAGTTTCCCGACCTTTGCGACGGAAGAGTTAGCCAACGTAGAAAACATCTCTAAGATAGCGAGCTTGGTGCGATGGAGCGGCGTGTTCTTCTCCATGATCGTTATTGCCGCAATGTGGTTGTTGCTTAAGTTCATCAATTCGTTAGTGACCAGTTTTGGTAGTCAGTTCGTGCAATATCGAATGCTGCTACAAAAACTGCAATCGTTTACTCAGTTCTTTATCTACGTGAGCACCGGTCTTATCGTGTTCATGATGAGCTTTAGAATCAACGACCAAATCTTAGCTTTGATTGGTGGTACCCTCGCCGTGTCGGTCGGCTTTGCGCTTAAAGACTTGGCAGCATCGTTTATCGCCGGCATCACTGTGATGATTGACAGACCCTTTCAGGTTGGTGACCGCGTCACGTTCGAAGGCAACTACGGCGACATCATCACCATTGGTTTACGTTCGGTACGAATGAGAACCCTGAACGATGACATCATTACTATTCCGAACAACAAGTTCTTAAATGAAGTGACCACCAGTGGTAACTATGGCGCATTGGACATGCAGGTGGTGATTCCGTTTTACGTCGGTATGGATGAAGACATCACCCTAGCCCGCGACCTGATTCAAGAAGCGGCGTCTTCTAGTCGTTATATCCACTTGCCGAAACCTGTAACGGTTTTGGTTAAACAGACGATTACCGATAACTACCTAGCGATACAGCTAACCTGTAAGGCTTATGTTGTGGATACTGCGTATGAGAAGCTATTTGAAACCGACATTACCTTGCGTGTGATGAAAGAGTTTAAGAAGCACAACATCAACCCACCGAAGATTTCAGTGGCAGCGCATTAGGCTTGATGCTTTTGATGTTTGTTTCTTATAGCAAATGACTAGCCATAAATAAAAACACCTCCGAACTTATAGCAAGTGCGGAGGTGTTTTTTTATGAGCTTTTTATCTTCAAGCTAATAGTCCTATTGAGGCTAAACCTTAAAGTATTTCAATTGCTCAGTAAGGTGTTCTGTAGTGTTCGCCATTTTCTGACTGTCTTCTGCGAGCGATTGTGAGGCCTGCAGTACTTCATTTGCAGCGAGATGAATCCCAGTGACACTTTCACTCATTTCAGTTGCTACCGTGCTTTGCTGCTCTGAGGCTGCGGCGATCTGTGCGACCATGTCGTTAGCGTTATGCAGTTCATTCACAATCACATCGAGTTGCTGGCGAGTTTCGTTAGACGCGTTAACGCTGTGATCAACTTTCTCGTTGCTGCTTTGCATTGCCTTAAAGGTGCGTTCTGCTTGTTGAGTCAGTTTCTCAATCGTGGATTGCACTTCGTTGGTTGAATTCTGAGTGCGGCTAGCAAGGTTACGGACTTCATCAGCAACAACCGCAAATCCTCTTCCTTGCTCTCCTGCACGCGCCGCTTCGATTGCTGCGTTGAGCGCTAACAAGTTCGTTTGTTCTGATACATCACGAATCACTCCAACAACTTGGCTTATTTCAGTCACGCCTGATTGCAGATCTCTGACTAAGTTGTTCGCGGTCGAAATGTTCTCTGAAACCTGAGATATAGTCTCAGACGTTACCTGCATGTTTTGGTCATTCTGGTTTGCGTGGTCGACAACCTTATTGGTGCTAGCGGCTGTATTTTCGGCATTCACAGCGACATCAGAAATGGTCGCGCTCATCTCTGTCATTGCAGTCGATAATAATTCAAGCTGTGCATGTTGTGAGTTAACACTGGTTGCTGCTTCTTCACTGGCTTGAGCAATGTGGCTCGCCATGTTGCTGGACAAATCCGCCGATTCATTGGCTGTGCGAAGCGTGCTTTGCAGTTTGTCGAGCATGGTATCAATTTGCTGACTCATATCGCCCAGTTCATCTTTGCGTGTCATGCTCATGCGTACACGAAGATCGCCATCGGCAATTTTGTGAGTGTTGTCGATAAGCTTGTTAAGTGGCACAAGGATATTGTTAGAAATCGCGTAGCCCATAGCAAATAACAGGCCTGATAATACAACCGCGACCAGTCCCTCTTTGAGCGCTAATGCATAGAAAGCGTCTTGAATATCCGCAACTAAGATTCCCGAGCCAACAATCCAATTCCACTCAGGGAATAGCTGTACATATGAGATCTTGTCTTTGAGTTCACCTTGCGGGCTCATCCATTGATAATCAAGAAACCCTTTCTCCTCTGGGGTACGTGAAATGGTGACCATCTCACGCCAGTGGTGTTTACCTGCACCATCTTTAAAGTTACCTGCGTTCTTGCCATTGAGTTCAGGTTTTAATGGATGGATAACAACGTTGAGTTGTTGGTTTAAGATCCAGAAATAATTGGTGGTGTCGTAACGAAGCGTTTCAATTGCTTGCAGTGCTTGTTTCTTTGCTGCTTCTTCACCGAGCACGTTACGTTGGCTGTAATAGTAGCTCGCTAAGCTGACCGCGGTTTCGACTTGGGCACTGAGTTTATCTTGGCGCTCTTGCATTGAGCTTTCACGTTGTTGCATTAGGTTGAAAGATGACGCCATTACCAATAGAACAACCGATAAAATGACGATGGAGATAAGTTTTGATTTAATAGATAGATTACTTAATTTCATAGCTGACTGACTTTATTATATTTTTTGATTATGAATTTGGGGTCAATGTATCAAAAATCCTTACAGTTCAGATGATATGCATCAAGATCAAAAGATATACACTGTGTTACATATTAAAAAAGAGGTACTCGTCAAACAGGCAGAGGTTGAGATTTAGTTGGCGATAGTTTAGTAGTGCGGGATTTTCGTGCTTGGGCTGAAACGTTCATGTAACAGCCCAAACGCAGTAGAAATATTATCGGGTGATAATATGGTTGGATTCGATTCGAGGTTAAAGCTAAAAAGTTATAGGTTAGACACCAACAACTGTGGCGTCGCTTTTTGCTGAAGGTAGATACTAAAGCGGCTTCCCTTGCCTACTTCTGATTCGACACGTATCTCGCCACCCGTTTGGCTCAAGATACTTTGAGATACTGATAAGCCTAAGCCTGTACCGTCACGTTTGGTGGTGTAGAAAGGTGAAAAGATGCGTTTCAATTGTTCTTCTTTGATACCACACCCTTCATCTTCAACATGAACGATTGCACCATGAGACACGCCATTCTCCACCCAGTCTTCACTTGAGATAGTCAATGTGCCCTGTCCGTCCATGGCATGAATCGCGTTCATCTGTAGGTTAACCAAAATCTGCAAAAGTTGGTTTCGGTTAACTTCCACAGACGTTTTAGCATGCAGTTGTGATACGTAGACAATGCCTTTCTTTTTCGCGCCTGTTTTTACGAGCGTAATACTTTCATCCACGATTGGATTAATGTGTTGCCAAGTGATCTCATCTTGTACACCGCCATGACGGCTATACTGAAGCAGGCTTCGTGTGATATTTCGGATTCGGTCAATCTGTTCCATGATCGCGTGGACTTCTTCATCTACACGAGCGACTTCGTCACCGAGTTCAAACTTCATTAATTCGACATTGCCAAGAATCACCGCTGTCGGATTATTAATCTCATGGGCAATGCCCGCGGTTAATTCGCCTAGCGCGGCTAACTTTTCGTTGACCACCAGCTTGTCTCGAGCTTGGTTTAATAGTTTGATATGTAGTTCGAGTTCTTCGGTTTTCTCTTTCAAGCTAGCAGTACGAGAATGAACCTTACATTCGAGTTCTGAAGCGGCTTGTTGGATCTCTTGATTACGTTCGTGCAGCAAATCCAACATCTTATCGAATTGTTTAGCGAGCAAAGTCAGCTCGTGTTGATCGTTCAAACCAAGAGTACCAATTCGCTTGTCTTGCCCCATCTGCACTAGCTTGACGACTTTATGGATGCGTTCAATAGGATTAAAAAGATCACGCGCACCACGGTGAACGATCAAACCAGAAGCCAGTAACAACAACACAATCGTAAGGCTGATTTCACCAAGGTTGGTTAAGTACGTTTCCACCAATGGCCAAATCAGATAACCGGTATAGAGCATGCCGATGACGTTATCGAATTGGTCATGAATCGGTTGATACGCAGTGATGTACCAAGCGTCGTAAACATACGCTCTATCTAGCCACTCTTTGCCTTCATTCAATACTCTAGAATGAACCTCGTGAGAAACACGAGTACCAATTGCGCGCCCTGCACTTTCTTCGCTGCTCAACGGTACATTAGTGCTGACACGTAGGTCATCAAGGAACACAGTGACGGTACCAATGCGGCGATTAAAGCCCTCGCGTTGCGGATAAATGAGATTGCTGATCTGATCAACTAACTGTGTGCTGTTATTAAGGAGGATCCCGCCATCAAGAAAACCAATTACATGATCATTCTTGTCACGAATCGACACAACGGTGCGGCTAACTAAACCTCGAGTTTCAACATTTTGACTATTGAGCATTGGGACTTCGGCTTGCCTGGCAAGGTTTTGGTCTAAATCGTTGAGTTCGTTTTGGCTCAATACACTAAAGAACGATTCTTTGTGTGTCAGGTTGAGGTATTCAAGCTTTTTCTCCATGCTCTCGACGCTACGCCAGCGTAGAAAATCGAGTTCATAGCGAGATTTGTTTTCTGAAACCCAACGTGTGAGCTCTTCTTTCGAAATATCACTCGTGAGTTTGATTCGGAAGTTGTAAGACTCAGCAAATGCTTGAACGTTATAGGCCTGTTGGTTCTGAATTAAATGGATACTGTTGTCGGCAACATCCAAACGCTCATCGACATCAATCAGAGCACCCTGCCACGTGTAATGTACTGACCAATACAGTGTTATAGCGACAAGCGCACACAAAGTAAGAATGATGGGAGCGGATGTTAGAAATAGCAGGCGATAACGCACCATGGTTTTGAACCGGAACGCCCACTTTGTCCACCAATGACGTCTAATCGGCATATTCAGAGCCTTCTGTGTTCCATTCTTTGTACTTACGCTCTAGTGTTTTACGCGCCACACCGAGATCTCTCGCTGCTGCAGATTTATTGCCATCATGAAAACTCACCAGTTGTTCTATGTGAGATTTCTCGACTTCTTTGAGTGTCCAAGTGTTCGGGTAACCCTCAGCTGCGTCTACATTATTCAAGTTTGGTATTTCCGCCCCATGTGACACCGTCACTGAAATGCTGGTTGGGGCTGGATCACCATTCACTTCTCGCCAATAGTGTGCTGGTGGCTTGTCTAAAAGAATGCATCTTTCGACTAAGTTCTTAAGTTCGCGGATATTGCCCGGCCATTCGTATTCATTCATTGCCAAGATATCTTCATGTGCCCAGTTTGGAACCGGCATACCCAGTTCACTAGATAAAAGACGAGTGAAGTATGGAACAAGCTCTATCAGATCAGACGGTCGTTCTCTCAATGGCACAACATCAATCTTAAGTACATTGAGTCGGTAGAACAGATCGCGACGGAAGTGGCCTTTATCGACCTCTTCTTGAAGGTTTCGGTTTGTTGCTGCGACGACACGTACATCGACAGCGATCTCTTTCTCACTGCCAACTGGACGAATAGTACGTTGCTCTAACACACGTAACAGCGCTGCTTGCATTGGCAGTGGCATTTCACCTATTTCATCTAGGAACAAGGTGCCGCCACTTGCGACTCGGAAAAGGCCTTCACGGTTTTTCTTCGCACCGGTAAATGCGCCTGATGTATGTCCAAACAGTTCACTTTCTAGAAGTTCTGGAGCAATCGCACCACAGTTGATTGGCACAAATGGACCTGTGCGTTTACTGGCTTCATGTACACCTCGCGCAACCAACTCTTTACCTGTACCCGACTCACCTTCTATCAAAACGGAAGCTCGAGACGGAGCAAATTGACTGATCAGCAATTTAAGCTGTTTGGTCTTGTCTGAATTGCCGATCAGTTCGGTCTTGATATGACGACTAACATCACGCTTCAACGCGTACTGCATTCTTTGGTCGAGTCGCTTATCCATACAACGTAGTACAGCTTGTATCATTTGTTCTAAATTGAAAGGTTTAAGAATGAAGTCTGAAGCGCCAAGCTTAAGCGCGGATATGGTCATCTCTAGATCAGCATAGCCAGTCATGAAAATAACATCAGCACGTTTGTCGTTGTTGTTAAAAGCCTCTTCCCACTCAATGCCGGAGCGTCCTGGCAGGTTGATATCAAGAACAATGAGATCAAAATGTTCGCTTGAACGCAGTATTTCAGCTTCTTCAACGGATCCTGCACTCGATACCTTGCCAAAGAACTTACCCAGAGCCTTCTTTAGAATAGCCTGCATCCCTACTTCATCGTCCACGACCAAGACGGAAAACGCTTGATATTGAGTCAATGTGTTTGGGTTGAGGTTCGATGCAGGTGAACTAGGTAAAGACATAATGATTAACCGATGGGGAAAGTTGGGACAGAGTGTACCAATTAACCTTTTGTGCGACAGGGACAATGTGCGACATTTTGTCCTAGCTCATATTTTAATGCATTTTGTTAGCCTAAATGACGCAGTTTTGTTCGATATAACAGCAATTTAATGAAATTTGATGCACTATTTATTGGCATTAAGCTTGCTTATTAGGTGTAGATTCCTAATTACAACAATTAGCGTCTTATGCACATGCCCTTCTTTGAGCCCTTTAAAAATAGAGGCATGTCATTCATTTATAACAGAATGGACATAATAATAATGAAAGCAATTCCTCTAACTATTGCAGCTCTATCTATCGTCAGTTACACGGCTAGCAGCGCGGAAGACACCACTCATATCAAATTGGCGACAACCACAAGTACCTACCACTCAGGCTTACTGGACTACTTATTGCCTGAGTTCGAAAAGGATTCTGGTATTAAGGTTGATGTTCTCGCTGCGGGTACGGGTAAATCACTTCGCATGGGTGAAAACGGTGATGTTGATTTGGTAATGACTCACGCACCAAAAGCTGAAGCGAACTTCGTTGAAAAAGGTTACGGCGTTTTACCTCGTAAGCTGATGTACAACGATTTTGTTATCGTTGGCCCACAAAGCGACCCTGCGAAGATTGAATCTCAAAAAGCAGTAGCTGATGTGTTCAAAGCAATCGCGAACAACAACGTGACGTTTGTTTCTCGTGGGGACGACTCTGGTACTCATAAGAAAGAGATGGGTATTTGGGCGCAAACTAAGATGGAGCCGAACTTTGGCGGCTATCGCAGCGTTGGTCAAGGAATGGGCCCAACTCTGAACATGGCGTCTGAAATGCAAGGCTACACCATGACAGACCGCGGTACTTGGTTAGCTTACCAAAACAAACTTGACCTTAAAGTGTTGTTCCAAGGCGACAAGAACCTATTTAACCCTTACCAAGTGATTCTTGTTAACCCAGAACGCTACCCAAGCATCAATTACCAAGCAGCGAAAGTATTCAGTGATTGGTTGGTTAACCCTAAAGGCCAGAAACTGATCAACGACTTTAAACTGCACGGCAAACAGCTATTTGTTGCAAACGCAGAATAGTTGGTTGCAAGCGCAGAATAGCTTGTTGTAAGAAATGAGTCGTGGGTTGTGAGTAAAGCGTAGCGTTGAAGGTTTAACCCTAACCAACTAGCGCTACGCTTAACTAAACAGTCAACGAGACCACCTAAATAATCACGTTTAAAAACCGTCTTGCTTTAAAGGCATTCACGCTTAGAAACAATAGCTGACCAATACAGGCTCAAATAGTTTGTGTCAGCTATGATTAACATCAGACACTACCGATAAAAGCCTATTATCGATTCAAACGAGATACTTCATGACCTTATGGCAAACAACGATTGATGCAATGAATCTACTGGTGAGTTTTGACCACGAATTGTGGCAAATCGTCGCGGTATCCTTCAGTGTATCTTTGTCCGCCATCTCATTAGTGATTGTTCCTGCAATCCTTATGGCTTTCTTACTGGCTTACACCGAATTCCCCGGTAAATGGGCGCTGCTTTCGGTGATCAACACCTTACAAGCGATACCGACCGTGGTAATTGGCTTGTTGATGTACATGATGCTCTCTCGTTCTGGTCCTTTAGGTGACTGGCAATTACTGTTCACGCAAAAGGCGATGATTCTAGGTCAGATGCTGATCTGTTTCCCTATCCTAGTTGCGATGATGCATGGCGCTCTGCAGGCCAGTGACCGCCGAGCAGTAGAAACAGCGCGCACTCTTGGCGTATCAACAACACGAGTCGCGTGTACCTTGATTTGGGAAACTCGTTTCCCTCTATTGGCTGCAACCATTGCTGCCTTCTCTCGTATCGTCACAGAAGTAGGTTGTTCAATGATGGTGGGTGGCAACATTATGGGGATGACAAGAAACATCCCAACAGCTATCGCCATGGAAAGCCACAAAGGCGCATTCGCTCAAGGCGTCGCCCTCGGTATGGTGTTATTAGCATTGGCATTAGCCCTTAACTTTTTCCTTTCCAGTGTGAGAGGAAAAGGCTATTTAAGAACTTAGGAACGCTGTCATGAGTATAAAAATAACAACGCAGCAAATTTCAATGCGCTACAAAGAGCGTGTTTTGTTCCACATCCCCGAATTGTCGATCGGCCCCAACGATGCCATTTATCTCAAAGGGGACAATGGCGTTGGCAAAACGACCCTACTTAAAATCTTATCAGGATTGATCAAGCCGAGCTCTGGCCGTATTCAGTCTCCGACACAAAGCTGGCAACATAGCCTGTTTCCTCGGTTAAAATTTAAAGACATCATCTATCTCCACCAAACTCCTTACCTTTTTGATGGCTCGGTGTACCAAAATGTCGCTTATGGCATTCGCTTTAATAAAGAGAGTCAAAAAGATAAGCGAGCTCAAATAATTAATGCATTAAGAATGGTAGGTTTAGAAACCTTGGCAGATGAGCACATTTCTGTGTTGTCTGGTGGTGAGCGCCAACGCGTGGCAATGGCCCGTGCTTGGATTCTTAAGCCTTCAATCTTGCTTATGGATGAACCAAGTGCTTCTTTAGACAAAGAATCTATTGAAAGATTGGTGATTATGGCCGAAGATCTTCTTCAGAGAGGCGCGAGTTTGGTCATCACTAGCCACCAAACTAACGCGTTAACCGATTTATGTAAGAAGCAGTGGTGGATCAAGGACAACACTTTGACTGAATCACCGCTTCTGCAAGTTATTAAAAAGAACAAAGCACAAGAGAATATTTATGCTGCTTCCAACGCAAACTAGTTGGGTTATTTTGGCTGGCGGACAAGCCAGCCGCATGGGCGGAAAAGATAAAGGACTCGTTGAGCTCAACGGTTCTCCGCTCATTCAATACGTTATTAACAAGCTGTCACAACAAGATGTCAGCATTACCATCAATGCCAACCGTAACTTAGACAGTTACCAAGCATTTGCACCGGTTGTTTCCGATTCTTTCCCTGACTATCCAGGCCCATTGGGCGGCATTCATGCTGGCCTTAAAAACGCGAGCACAGATTGGGTCGGCTTTGTCCCTTGCGACAGCCCACAGATTAGTGATGACCTTGTTGAACGTTTTTGTGCAGCAGTAAAAGAAGACAGCGACATTCTTGTCGCGCATGATGGCGAATTTAAGCAACCAGTATTCACCCTATTCCACAAACGTGTTCTACCAAAGTTAGAAGCGTTTTTGGAACGTGGTGATCGTAAAATTATCTTGCTGTACAAAGAGTGTGTCACGGAATACGTTGATTTTAGCGATTCTCCTAACTGCTTTGTTAATCTCAACACGCCAGAAGAACTCACCCAATTCGGAACGCTTCAATAATGAAAGATTCTAAACAACGCCCTAACCTTCCTCTATTGGGGTTTGCTGCTTACAGTGGCACAGGCAAAACAACCGTATTAGAAGCTCTGCTTCCTTTATTGACAGAGTCGGGTTTAAAAGTTGGTGTGCTAAAACATGCTCACCACGATTTTGATGTCGATAAGCCGGGCAAAGACAGCTACCGTTTACGCAAAGCGGGCGCAAATCAAATGCTGATAGCTTCGCGTAACCGTCATGTGATGATGACTGAGACTCCAGAAGCAGAAGCCGATTTTGATTACCTGTTGACTCGTTTTGATACCAACACACTTGATCTGATTTTGGTTGAAGGCTGTAAGAACATTGCTTTCCCTAAAATCGAGCTCCACCGTGATGAAGTGGGTAAACCTTGGTTGTACCAAAACGATGACAACATCATTGCTATTGCTGCTGATAGCCACGTTGAATCTGACTTACCTCAAATGTCGATCAACGACTTAGAAGCGATTCGTGATTTCATCATCGATTACGCGCAGTCCTTTGACCTTTCCTCTACAAAAGGCAAAGCAGCGTCATGCTCATCTTCAAAAGACGCAGCGCCCGCGGTGTGTTGTGATTCGTTCTCTCCAGCAGGTTTAACCGTAACTCAGGGCCAACAAAAGATTGTTGATAGCATTGACGCGCTTGATCTCACAGAGAGTGTTGAATTACTGCAAGGCTACGGTCGTGTGTTGGCTGAAGATGTGATCTCGCCAATCAACGTCCCACAGAATACTAATTCTGCAATGGATGGCTACGCGATTCGTAGTGAAGATCTTGAATTGGACAGCTACAACATCGTTGCTGAAGTTATGGCTGGTCACAGCTACGACAAAACCGTTCAACAAGGTGAAGCTGTTAAGATCATGACGGGTGCACCAATGCCAAATGGCGTTGATGTTGTTGTGATGCGTGAGCAAGCCGTGCAAGATGGCGATAAAGTTAGCTTCCCTGACGCTAAAATCTCAGTTGGACAAAATGTCCGTATGGCCGGTGAAGATTTAGAAATTGGCCAACCTGTCTTTACACGTGGCACACGCATCGAAGCACCAGAAATGGGTATGATGGCGTCGTTAGGTTTCGGTACCTGCCCTGTTCTGCGTAAAGTGAAGGTGGGTGTGTTCTCAACGGGTGATGAAGTTCAGGCACCGGGTGTTGAGCAGAAGCCGAACTCTATCTATGACTCGAACCGTTTTACTATTATCGGTATGCTTCAAAAACTAGGTTGCGACATCGTTGATTACGGCATTATCGAAGATGACGAACAAAAGATGATGGATGTACTTCATGCTGCGTCGTTAGAGACCGACATGGTTCTGACTTCAGGTGGCGTGTCTGTTGGTGATGCTGACTACATCAAACTCGCGTTAGATAAGTTGGGTGAGATTAACTTCTGGCGTATCAACATGCGTCCAGGTCGCCCTCTTGCTTACGGCAAAATTGAAGACAAACCTTTCTTCGGTTTACCTGGCAACCCAGTAGCCGTGATGGTGTCGTTCATTAACTTTGTAGAACCTGCAATCCGCAAGCTACAAGGTCAAACTAACTGGACACCAGTGAAAGCGAACGCGATAGCGACTGAGCAATTACGTTCTCGTCAAGGTCGTACTGAGTTCAGCCGTGGCGTGTTCTCAATGAACGAATCAGGCGTGCTTGAAGTAAAAACAACCGGTAAGCAAGGTTCAGGTATTCTACGTTCAATGAGCGAAGCAAACTGTCTAATCGAGATTTCACCAGCGGTAGACACTGTAAAAGCCGGTGAAACGGTGACGATCATTCCTTTGCAAGGTCGTGTGTAAATAAACAAGATTGTTAGCTTTAAGCTAGCGAATTCAGAGTAATACATACTCTAAATAGATGAAGCCCCTGATATTGGATATCAGGGGCTTTCTTTTTATGGGGGGTTGTATACAGAGTTGAACTAAACAAGCTCGACTTTAAGTAATCTGCAATCGACCAAATTATAGTTGTTACGGCCATTTTCTTTGATTTGATAGAGCTGTTTGTCTGCAATATCACAAATCATTTTGAAGTTTCGATCCACATTGTCACTGGCTAAGTCGACGTTAACCCCACCAATAGAGAGTGTTAATTGTTCCGCATAGAGAGCTTTAGGGTTTGCTAATTTGACTTCATTTAGCATCTTTCGCAGAGTGACAACCTTATTTTCAATATCACTACTACTCTGTCCGAAGCAAATCGCCATGAACTCATCACCGCCATATCTGAAAAGGTAGTCATTCTTGGTTGTGAATGTTTTTTTAAGTAAGCGACTGATAATACGAAGCGCTTCGTCGCCCTCTAAATGCCCATGAAAATCGTTATAAGCTTTATACTCGTCAACATCGATCATAAGGACCGCTAGAGATTGTTTTTGGTAGT
Organism: Vibrio sp. FF266; assembly: GCF_041439695.1. NCBI lineage: Bacteria > Pseudomonadati > Pseudomonadota > Gammaproteobacteria > Vibrionales > Vibrionaceae > Vibrio > Vibrio sp. FF266. Next base: position 52,374 of record NZ_JBGOOO010000013.1, on the reverse strand, counting down.
AAGCGTTATGTATTAAGACTGGCGTGATGTTATCTAATTGATATCTATTAGCTAGACCTGTTAGTGGGTCAGTAGTACTCAAGATTTCGAGTGTTTGATTAGCACTTTCTAAACGCTGTCGTTGCTTTTGATTTTCTAGCGACACGGCAATAAAGCTAGCTAAATGTTCTATAAGCTGACAATGGTGTTCCTGATATTGGTTTGGTAGATGATGCTGAACTGACAGAAAGCCGATTAATTTTTCATTAAGAATGATTGGCGTTAGAATCATTGAGTTAGTATCAAGCTCGCCACGAAACGTAACGAAATTATCGTCTTGTAGTGTGGTTTTACCGATATAGGGTTCTAGAGCCGCATCTGTCGCGCTATTAAAATGAACGGTAGCTCGCTTGCGAATAACATAAGTACCAATGGTTTGGTTCTCTTGGCAAACTACTTTTAGGTTCGGTATTAATCCTTGAGTATCAACGAAATAGCGGTAGTCGAGTATGTCTGATTTATCGTCATACATAGCAATCCCAAACTCAGATGTTGGTAGAATCATATTTATCTTACGGAGTATCTCAGGCAGTACGCTTTCCAAATCTGCAGCGGTTGCTATGAATTGACCAATATCGGTGAGCGCACCCATATATTTTTGCATTTGAGTAAGAACATCATTTTGTTTCTTACTTTGAATGGTACCTACCCCTTCCAGAATACGTTCGCTCTGTTCGCGCTCATAACTTCTCATGTGTTTTTCTAAAAGAACCACATGCTGAGTTTGAAGTGCCGCTAAACCCGACCAATCCTCTTCATCTCGAAAGAGCTTCGCCTTAGTTTGGGCATAGATAGCATAAGAACGATAACTACTCTTTAAATCAAAATTCTGTTCGAGAAAAGCGCACCCTACTTTTGCTTGTTCTCGCTCTCCAATGCCTTCTAAGAATTGAAACCAGTAAACCAAATTTTCTTTTCGATTATGCTCATCTCTCGATTTTTTGAAGTGCTCTTCTGCCTGATAAAATGCATCTAATACATCACTATCATCGAAGCCTCCCCACAAGAGCATGGTTTGCCCTAGGTAACTATGACAAAGAGCTATCGTCCTGTGACTAGAAAGCGAGGTGCCTATTCTTTTCGCTTCCATAATGGCGCTAACCGCTTGCTCAAACTCATTTGTATGTGCACAGCTATAGGCTAGGTTTAAATGGCTGACAGCACAATCTAACAGGCGATTCGCATTTTGAGATGAAATAATGGCTTTACGAGCATATTGCTTCGCTTGTTCGTATTTTTCTAAGCTTAAGTGCAAGTCACTTAGATTACAGAATATAAGTGACTTAAAATTGTCATCAACTAGGTGTAAGTTTTCTAGTGTCTCTGAGTAACAAGCATACGCTGATTGATAATCACCACGAATGTTATGGGTAGACGCAAGTAACCCGATGACAAATACATATAGTTGAATTTCTTCAGGAGCAATGACGTTTAGGCAGGCTTTATAATGCTCAGCAGCGTCAGAAAGGTTATCGTGGCGATAGCTTGTGAAACCTTTAAGGAAAAGCGCGATTGAATCCGGGATCGGTTGATTATTAGCTTCGCATAGACTCGTAATTCTGTCTTCGACTTCTTTTAATCCTTTGATTCCAGGGTAGTTCTGGATTCGCGTTATAATTCCCATGATCTTTGGGTAAAGCGTATTGCTCATAAGTTCCGTTTAAGTCAGCCAGATTAAAAAATAACGAATAGTATACCACAAAATGCTTATTACACCTTCCATTCATGAGGCTAATAAGTGGTAATTTCCTATCATTATCTTGAGTGGCGTACTGTTTTTATGTAGAGTGCGCGCAAAGTAATAATTATATTGGAGAGCACCATGGCTCGTACCATTCTGTACACTTATAAAGATGAAGACAAAGAGTTATTGTTTTCGAAACAAGAACACCGCACGATCCAAGAAGCTGTAGCCGCAGCGGAAGGCATCGACATCACTGAGTATCTAAAAACTGAGCAACAGCTTGAGTTTATTTCTGATACTAAAGCGGTTCGCAACTACCAAGACAACTATTTCCGTAAGCTTGGTTTTACTAAGCTTACATTGAAGCAAAAAGACAACCTTGGTGTTGGTAAAAAGAAGAAGTAAGCCCTCTGGCTCTTTTTCTTGATATGTAGCTTCTAGCTTTTCGTTTAGCCTTACAGAAACGAAAACACTGAACAATAAAAAATGCCGCAACCTCTTTCGAGATTGCGGCATTTTTATTTGTTCTTTTTAACTATCTAACTTTAGCTAGCTTAACGTTAAGTTGCGATTACTTAATGTTAAGGAATGCAGCGCCACGAACACCGCCTGAATCACCGTGTTTCGCTTTGATGATTTTCGGACACTTCGCTACAGACAGTAGGTACTTAGGGATACGCTTTGGCATCTCTTCGTAGATAAGTTCGAAGTTTGAAAGACCGCCACCCAGTGCAACTACGTGTGGGTCAAGACCCGTAAACAGGTTTGCAAAACAGATAGCCAATAGCTCCATAAAGCGATCTACGTGCTCAGCGGCTTTTGATTCGCCTTCGTTGTATGCTTGAATGATCTCGATCGCTTTCTTCTTCTCACCGAAGTAGTGCTCATAAATCAGTTCGAAGCCGCGACCCGATAAGTAACTGTCTAAACAACCTTTCTTGCCACAACCACAACCCAGTAGCGGTGCGTTGTCGCCAAGGTGGAACCATGCATCTAGAGGAAGGCGCATGTGACCTAATTCACCAGCAACGTGGTTACGACCAGAGAACACTTTACCTTCGTAAACTAAACCGCCACCGAAGCCAGTACCTAGAATTAGGCCTGCTACAGATGGTTCGTCTTTAAGTTCATCATCCCACGCTTCTGAAAGCGCAAAACAGTTTGCATCATTTTCAATTTTTACACTACGACCAATAAGCGCTTCTAGGTCTTTGCGTAGTGGTTTCCCCGTTGAAGCTGGTACGTTAACAACCAGCATGGTGCCGTCGTCAGCATCTTCCATTCCAGGAAGACCAAGACCAATTTTACCTTCGCAAGAAAATTCGTTGTCGTACTTCTTTACCAAACCGGCAATTGTATCAAGTAGCAGTTGATAATCTTCAGTGGGCGTTGGTACGCGTTCTGTCGCTACTCGCTCAAGTTTTTCATTGAATGCACCAAACTCAATCTTTGTGCCGCCAACATCGAAGCCGTAATACATGAAATCTCTCCAATTTTTCCCTAAATTCGGGCAAATAAATTTTTGTAAATAAACAACTAAAGAGCATTATCCATAACACTCCCCCTACAAACCGTGATAGATGACAAACTTATCCCGTGTTTGAGTTTGTTTGAACAACAAGTCAGCACAAAGCGGTTAAAGGTTAGAGTGACTTCTCACTTTTAGTATGATCTATGAAAGCATTCAGGCTCGGTTTGGTTGGATCTGACTTATAACGTGTCTTACTTAACATGTAACTTTCCCGAAATGTCTCAAACCATAGCTGTAAAGTCTTGGCACCCTGCTCTTCACCAGCCTGTTTCAAAACCAAGCTCGCCACTTCTGCTGTCGAAAGATGTTGTTCGTTGTCTGACTTTCGCATCATGTATTGAGAAACTGACTCAGGCTCAATCGATAACACAGGTAAATCTTGCAGATATTCTGAGCGACGAAAAATTCGACGGGCCTCGCGCCAGCTACCATCAATAAAGATCAGCAATAGTGTTTTGTTTGGGTCACGCATTTGTGGCAGGTTTTGAACCACGCGCGATTTGTCGTCTGTATAATCTTCGGGGAACACTACAACAGGTTGATAGTTATCATCTTTTAAGACATCTAGCATTTCCTGGTTGGGCTCTGTGCGATGCCATAGGTAAGCGTAACTGTCTTTTACTGTATCGAGAATCAATCGACCTGTATTACTTGGTTTCAATATTTCGTTATCTGACAAGATCAACATGGTCGCGACGTTCGTACTTACGTCTGGTTGATGTTCACAGATACAGCTGTCTTGTTTTATTTTACAGAACTCACATCGCACTACTTTACACCCGCGCGCATTAAACGGCTTAGTAGCAATGGATAAACGATGTTGATATAAACGGTGAAAAGCGTGGATTCTCATGGACAATAACGATAAATCTAGAAAAGTGGCACGATTGTACTTACAGTGTCCTTAGAATGATAGAAGGAATACCCATGCAAGACCCATCCCTGCTCCGCCTTGTTTGTTTTATTGTCGTTTTTGGATTGTGTGCGCTTTGGGAGTACCGCTTTCCACGGAAAACACTGACTCAAAGCAAATGGTTTCGTTGGGGTAATAACTTTGCGTTGGTTGCTTTGAACAGCTTTCTATTAGCCACTCTAATTCCAATCGCAGCATTTCAAGCGGCGGTTATCGCACAAGAAAACCAATGGGGTCTGTTCAATACCCTGTCACTTCCTAAAGAACTCACCATTCTGTTCTGTGTCTTACTGTTAGATTGCGCTATTTACTTGCAGCACTTGGTGTTTCACCGTGTTTCATGGCTATGGAAGTTACACCGAGTTCATCATGCGGATCTAGATATTGATGTCACAACCGGATCTCGTTTTCATCCAATTGAGATGATTCTTTCAATGCTGATTAAAGTGAGTTTAGTGATCGCGCTTGGTGTACCTGTCATCGCTGTTGTCATTTTTGAAATTGTTCTTAACGCCAGTGCGATGTTTAACCACAGCAATGCGCGTCTGCCACTGTGGATTGATAAGCGATTGAGAAAAGCGATTGTGACACCAGACATGCACCGCGTTCATCACTCGATAATTGTTAAGGAAACGCACTCAAACTTTGGTTTTTTCTTATCGGTGTGGGACATTTGGTTCAAAACCTATCGCGCTCAACCTAAGCTTGGCCATGATAACGTTCAGATTGGCGTTCCAGAGATTCAAGATGGTAAAGAGCAACGGTTAGACTTAATGCTACGTCAGCCATTTGCACGATTCCCGACAACGAAAGACTAGGTTCGAATTCAGTTGAGTCTCAAGTTTTAACTGAGGTCAAACCTGTCTCTATAACAAACCCGTCTCCATAACAAACCAAGCTTAATACCAAAGCAAAACGCCCTTAGATTCTTGTGAAAACTTAAGGGCGTTTCTGTATCAATAGGAATTTAAGCGTACTTAGTGCTTCAACTATTATGCTGTCAGGCTTAACTCAGCAAGCTCGTTTATTTGAGGACGCTTGTTTATTTCAGTACGCTCGTTTATTTCAGTACGTATTTATGAAGCATAGCTTGTTGGTGCCCTGCTATCTCTCCGACTTGCTCTGAACTCTCGATCATGGATTCAAGCTGTAACTTAGTATTTTCGCCTTGTTCAGAAACACGAGTGATCGAATGTGTCACATCCACCGTTGCACGTGCCTGTTGCTCAGTCGCCACCATGATTTGTTCAACACGTCCTTTAATCTGGCTAACCGCTACCTCGATTTTTTCAAACGCTTGTTTCACATCTCCACTGGTTTCCAGTGCATTCGCCATTTCGTTTCTCGATTCTGTTACAGAAGCGCGTGAGCGATCAGCGGCTGCTACCAATTCATTCATCATATTTCGAATATTAGTGGTTTGCTGGGAAGTATCGCTGGCTAGTTTTCTTACTTCATCGGCGACCACTGCAAAGCCTCGGCCTTGATCTCCTGCTCGCGCTGCTTCTATTGCTGCATTCAATGCGAGTAAGTTAGTGTTGTCAGCAATGCCGCTGATCATGTCGACCATTTCGCGAATCTGTTTAACACGCCCGTCTAAGTCGGCCATCGATTCTTCATTCATGCTTAGAGAGTGTTCTAGTGCATGCAGTCGCTGCTGGTTAAGTCCAACAACTTGACTCCCTGTTACTGACTCACTTTCAGCAAGCTGGGCGTCATCATTCGAGGCGTTAGAAATACGTGCAATTTCACCAATAGATGCTTCAAGCTCTGTAATGGTGGTAATCATGTTTTGAAGTGATTCATTTTGCTCGTGTAAGCTTGAGTTAGTTTGCTCTGCGGCATCGTGACTGACTTCCGCGGTTTGATAAAGCGTTTCACAGTTTCGTGTTACCAAGCGCACCGAATCAGCGGTTGAGTCGACAACAGAATTAAGTTTTGATGCGATAACTTGCAATTCCAATGGGCCAACTAATTGACTCTGTTTTGAAAAATCGTGTTCCGCGAGTAAGCTCATTTGTTGATTAATGTTCCTGAGTCCTTTGTTCACCCAGTGACGCAATACGAACCATGAAATAGAAATGATGGCCGTTATCACTAATCCGCTAATAAATAGTACTTTGTCTATCGTCGCAATTGTCTGATTGACAACAAACTCGCTTTCATCAATTAAAATGGAAGCGGTGTTCGATAGTTGATTTAAGGTCCCTATCACGGTGTTAGCCAGATAGATGACTTTTGCTAAGTCGGCTTCTTGTTGCTCAACAAGTTCTAGCTTTTGCAGGATTTGTCTTAATACACCGTTATCTGCAAAGCCAGATTTAACCATCTCATAAGGCGCTGTTAAGCTTGCGAACTCTACGATGTCTGGATGCCATTCAGAAAAGTCATCATACGCTAGGTTAATGCCTGCAATTCGATTTCGAAGCTCTCTGTATTCGTCTTGCGCTTTTTCTAAGTCTGATTGCATCATCAACATTAGGAAGGTGTTCGCCATTGCAGAAGCACTCGCTGTGAATCGGTTAGCCGCATCGGAAGCCTCTGGGTTGTTCTGAACAAGGAAAGAACCGATACGGTTCATTTCAGGTCCGATAGAACTCACACCATAGCGAAACTCAGTGACTTGGCCATCGATGAGGTTTTGCTTATTCTGAATTTCGATTTGTGACGACAACACTTGGCTAGTCATCAATTGTAAGGTCGCCATGTTCTCGATTAAGTTTTGTTTTTGTTCAACGGAAATCGCGTCAGGAAAAGATTGGGATATGAAGAGGAGTTCTTCTAGCGTTTGGTTACTTTCGGCAACTAACACGTCGATCGAGTTGCCTGTTGTGCTAAGCGTATTTAGGTCGGTTGATTGGGTGCTATAAGTAAGAAGTTTTACCTGCTCCAACACGCTTTGTGTTAATTCGGCGTTGTTTAATGCAAGAGGTAATGCTTGTTCCGAAAGTGCTTCAAAATGGCCCCCGACCCGATCGACGCCTCGGAGACTGACCAAAGATAAAAAGATGACGAGTAAAAGAATGGAAATAAATACAGCGGTGACAGTTTGAATGAGCGAGAATGTATAACGTGAAGGTTTTATTGATAAATTTGTGTCGGGCATGTGAAATCCAGTTTGACTACGAAAAAAGATATCCTTAAGTTAGTTCGTATACTAGAAGTCCTTGATGACGTTTATATTTCAGTTTTTTGTCAGAAGAGTTACATATGAAATTCAGAAAAATGGCTGTAGTTACAATAACTTTAGCAACATTGGCTGCTTGTAGCTCGACGCCATCCCCTTCTCAGCTTAGTCAAACCGCACACAAGCCTCTGTCAAAGTTAGAGCAATCAACGACCAATGCGTATATGAGTGTGTATGAACAGTGGAAAGGTGTGCCATATCATTTCGGTGGGACTTCATTTAGAGGCGTAGATTGCTCTGCTTTCGTTCAAATCGCAGTGCAAACTGCGACCCAGCAAGCCTTACCGAGAACCACAAAAGATCAAGTTAAAAAGGGAAAGGAAATAGCGTATGGACAGGCAATAAGTGGTGACTTGGTGTTTTTCAAAACATCGATGACGGTACGACACGTCGGTGTATATTTAGGAAACAATCAATTCCTACATGCTTCGACATCGAAAGGTGTCATTATATCGAGATTGGATAACCCTTATTGGGCCTCTAAGTTTTGGCATTTTAGGCGTTTATAGTGATTAAAAGATTAACTGATAACACAGTTGCTTTGAAGGTACTATTTAAACGCCTATCGCTGTTTAGCCTAGTAAATGTACTAGAAGCTAATTAGTCGTATTGAGCGACCGCAGTATCAAACAGATTCTTCACTAATGCGATGTATTCATCTAAGAATACAATTTGTTCGTTAGTCGCTTTTTTTGACCATACACCAGCTAACACTTCACCTAAATCAGCCACCACTGAATCCGCTTCTTTCAATAGTTGAAAACGAACGCTTGAATGTAACTCAGGGTTTTGCTCGAAAATAGCCATGATATTTGTTGATATCATGTCAGTGATGATGTCTTCGACACTTTCATTACCTGTATCGCCATTACTATTAGTAAAGACATCTAGGTTAAATGATAAGTGTTCGATCAAAGCCAAATAGCCATCGGTTTCTACAACCACAATAAATCTCCGTTTAAGCTCAAGAGCAGATTAATATGTACCTGCCTAATACTATGTATATGAGTCTGTTTGTCATCTCTTTATTACTAAAAACTGTATTAAAGTGATCCGAGTTAGCATTTAAGCTTAAATTTCAATCAAAACACCCTAACTTCACCAAACACACCTAAAATATAGTGAAAAATAATCTCAACCTATTTCTGCGATTCTATTGTATGAAAATCATCATGCCGTGAGATTAGTTCCAAACTATTTCCTTATATCATTCTCAATTTCTGTTTTGATTTCAAAGGGCTTGAATCAGTTCGAGTTCACAAATCAGCCAATTGATTCTACATTAGTTGAAGAAGAGCCAAGAACATTGACGAGTGCGTCTATAAATTGCTCAGATTTATCCTAAACTATTGCTATTAAACAAACTGTATTTCTAACCTTCAGTCTTTGAGGATTTCCTATGTGGCAGGCCATTTCTCAACAACTTTCAGATACTCTTCTATTTAACTTCCAGATAACTGAACGTACCAAGGTTTCTGGTGGCGACATTAACGATTGCTATATGATTAGCGATGGTAACGAACGTTACTTTGTAAAAGTGAACCAGCGAGAATTTTTACCTAAGTTTGAAATTGAAGCTGAGAATTTACGCTTGTTAAGAGAGACCTCTACCGTTTATGTTCCTGAGTTGGTACTGATTGGTAAAACCAAAGAATGCTCGTTCATTATCCTTAATTACTTGCCGACCAAGCCGCTTGAAACAAGCAATAATAGCTATGACTTTGGCGTTCAACTTGCTCAATTGCATCAATGGGGTGAACAGAAAGAGTTTGGTTGTGACCAAGACAATTATATTGGTAGCACCCTTCAACCCAACCCTTGGCATAAGAAATGGGGGCGTTTTTTCTCTGAGCAACGCATTGGCTTCCAACTGCAATTGTTAAAAGAAAAAGGCATCGAATTCGGCGATATCGATGACATTGTTGATGTCGTGAATATGCGTCTTGCAGGCCACAACCCTCGCCCTTCTTTGCTTCATGGAGACCTTTGGAACGGCAATGTTGCTAACTCAGCCTTTGGGCCAATCTGTTACGATCCCGCTTGTTATTGGGGCGATCATGAATGTGATTTAGCGCTAACTGAACTGTTTGAAGGGTTTTCAAAAGAGTTTTATGAAGGTTACCAGAGCGTCAATCCACTCGACGTTGGCTATACTGATCGGAAAGACATTTATAATTTGTACCATCTTCTCAACCACTGCAATCAATTTGGCGGCGAGTATTTAGCACAAACTGAGGCGTGTATTCAGAAGATACAGGCCGTTTAACACCAATCACAGCTAGCTACTGCGATCGATATAAGTGCAACGTTCGATATCGCTATTTGTTACGACCCATACAAGCTACTACGATTGGTGCAGTTACAGTGAGGAGAATTCGCCATGCATAAATACACAGAGAAACATGTTTCTTGCCCCCATTGTGGTCATGCAATTAGCATAACGCTGGATGCTTCTAATGGGAGCCAAGATTTTTACGACGATTGCCCTGCATGTTGCAATGCAATTCATCTGGACATGCAGGTTGATGAATTGAGAGACAGAATCCATCTCTCGATTGATGCAGACGACGAACAAGTTTTCTAACACCTACTCTCTTGTCGAGTTGGCTCTACACCTCGATTTAAAGCTACACCTCGATTTTGAAGCTAGCCCAGAAAAACACAAAAATAGAAAAAGAGCACTTAATGTGCTCTTTTTTAACATCTTCGATTTTTACTTAGTCAACGCTTTTAGGGCAAGTGTTATTGATGAACCGCTACTACGACTTCTGGTTTGCTAGCACGCGCTCAACAGTATCAACAATCGCTTGTGTTTGAGGATCAAACTCAATATTTACTTGGTCGCCTACTTCGCGGCTGCCAAACAAAGTGCGATTTAGCGTTTCAGGAATCAAGTGTACAGAGAAACGGTTCTCTTCCACTTCACCTATCGTCAATGAACAACCATCAACGCCAATATAACCCTTGCTCAATACATACTTCATTGATTCTTGTGGCAACTCAAACCAAAGCGTGCGGTTGTTTTCAGTCTTGATCACATCCACTAAGTTCGCCATCAACGTAATGTGGCCAGACATACTATGCCCGCCAATTTCATCACCAAATTTTGCGGCTCGCTCAACATTCACTTTATCACCAACAGTCAGTTGGCCTAAGTTCGTCAATCGCAATGTGGCTTGCATCAAATCAAAAGCAATGTGGTTTCCTGAAATTTCCGTTACCGTTAAGCAACAACCGTTATGAGCTACTGAGGCACCAATCGCTAATCCCTCAACCATTTCGTTGCTTAGCTCAATGGTATGAGTCTGAAACAACTCTTTTTTGTTTATAGCAACCAGTGTTGCCATGCCTTGAACGATACCTGTAAACATAAGATTCCTATTTAGCATTCTAGGGCGTGTTGACCTTTCTCGGTTAAATTTTGTTCGAGATAAAAGCGTTTTAATCGCGGCGAGGGGGAAGTAGCCTAGCATCCTAAGCAAATCTCCCCCAACAAAGAGTAAAACGCTTTTAGCCGAACCCTTCGGGCAGCGTTCGCTGGTCATTTTTACTACGTTATCGGCTTCTCATGTAGGCTAGCTACACATCGAAGCCTCTGCCTTGTATAAACACCCAGCAACTCGCTGCAAAAATCAGCTCGAAAGATCAACACGCCCTAATAACAGTTTTTCATAGCAGTTATTGTGACATTTCTTTATGATTCGTCCAGTGGAAGCTTAAGATCATTGTCTCTGATTCCTTCAGAATGTCCTTTCCTACACTATTATTCTAATTTTCCCTCTTATTTGGAGTTGTTTGTGCATCGTTACAAAGAAGAATCCTCGAATCTAATCAAACTTGCGACCCCAGTATTGATCGCATCTGTTGCACAAACTGGAATGGGTTTTGTCGATACCGTAATGGCCGGTGGTGTAAGTGCTATCGATATGGCGGCGGTTTCGATTGCAGCAAGTATCTGGTTACCATCAATCTTATTTGGTGTGGGTCTGTTGATGGCGTTGGTTCCTGTCGTTGCACAACTTCATGGTTCTGGTAGACAAGTAAAAATTCCATTTGAGATTCAACAAGGTGCGTTTTTAGCGCTTGTCATCTCCCTTCCAATCATTGGCGTACTTTTTCAGACACAACTGATATTGGAGTGGATGGACATAGAACAACTCATGGCAGAAAAAACCATCGGTTATATGAATGCGGTGATGTTTGCTGTCCCTGCATTTTTGTTGTTCCAAACATTGAGAAGCTTTACAGATGGTATGTCTTTAACTAAGCCTGCAATGGTGATTGGTTTTATTGGCTTGCTATTAAACATCCCGCTTAACTGGATGTTCGTATACGGAAAGCTTGGCGCTCCCGCTCTAGGTGGTGTTGGCTGTGGAGTTGCAACGGCTATCGTATATTGGGTGATGTTTGCTCTGCTGTTCGCTTACGTTTTAACATCAAAGCGTTTGGCTAAAATCAATATCTTCGGTACGTTCCACAAACCTCAGCTCAAAGCACAAATTCGTTTGTTTAAACTGGGCTTTCCAGTTGCTGCTGCTATCTTCTTTGAGGTGACGCTATTCGCTGTTGTTTCTCTGTTGGTTGCCCCTCTTGGGTCTTTGGTTGTCGCCGCACACCAGGTTGCAATTAACTTCTCGTCACTGATATTTATGATACCAATGAGTATCGGTGCCGCCGTGAGTATTCGTGTTGGTCATAAGTTGGGTGAAAACAACACTGAAGGAGCGAAAATCGCGACACACGTGGGAATCATTGTTGGTTTAGTCACAGCCCTAATGACAGCTACATTGACGGTACTATTCAGAGAGCAAGTTTCGTTACTGTACACAGAGAATACGGCGGTAATTACTGTTGCAATGCAATTACTATTGTTCGCTGCAGTTTATCAATGTACTGACGCAATCCAAGTTATCGCTGCAGGGGCTTTGCGTGGATACAAAGACATGCGTTCGATCTTCAACATTACTTTCGTTGCTTACTGGTTGCTTGGTCTTCCTATTGGCTACATTTTAGGAATGAAAGATTGGATTGTTGAGCCTATGGGCGCGCACGGTTTCTGGGTTGGGTTCATTGTCGGTCTAACGTCAGCAGCTATTATGCTAGGTATGCGTCTGCACTGGATGCACAAACAAGACGACGATGTGCAGTTAGAATTTAGCTCTCGCTGAGTTATAACTCACTCAACCGGTATCCCTGATATTGAATACCAAAAAGAGCTCTGATATTCAGGGTTCTTTTTCGTCTAATCAATACTGTTTTATGTGTAGATATTTTTGTGCGGAGACTGTCTACGGGGCGATATTTCGCATCAGTCGGCAGTATGTGCCTTAATATTCACTTTTCTCTCTAACGAAGCGCGCAAACTTGGGTTTTCCATTTTGAGTAAAGCCATTGTAGCGAAAGGTAATACGGCTGCCGATCTCAGGCGGCGCAAGTCTCATTTGATCACTGAACCCGCTTCCGATATAAAACTCAACCCCTTCTTCCGTGTGAACCAAAATCGAACCCATCATCCCTTTATACTTCCCTGTCCCGCCTTTGTAGCCAATAACTGTGGCTTCGGCATCGTGATGCCTTTTTAGTTTTAACAGGTCATTGCTTCGACCTGCTTGATAACGACTGGTGATCTTTCTGAGCATCAAACCTTCGCCATTACGTTCATCGACATTGTCTAATTGATAAAACAGAGCTTCTTCATTTTGAATAGGTACATGTTCGATGTAGCTGACATGAGGTTCTCCAATCATACTTACCCAATGCAATATGTTGTAATAGCGCTTTTGATAATCGCCAGTAGCCCCTGGCATATCAAACAGCATCAAGTCTATTTGGCGCCACGCAACATCACTAGGTGTGTGATCGAGGACGGTAGATTGGACTAAGTGGAACTTTCCTCTTCCTGCCCAGAGCTCCCCTTCAAGGTGTACCTTCGGTAAGTTTTTTGTAAACCACTTCGGTGAGTAAATGCGATTCCCATTTCGAGTATAAAGGTGTTGTCCGTCCCAAAGAGCACGAATCCCATCAAGCTTTTCACTCTTCCAGTATTCAGAAACATCAATGCCTTGTTGGTATGTGTTTGCGAGCACCAGATGATCAGGCGGTAAATAGGATGAATGAGAAGAAAGCGAACACGCCCATAGAGTGGCTATCGCCAATTTAGTTAATCTCATCATCTGCTCCGTATTGATATCTGTAGTGGTCAACAAACGCCTTTAATCCTAAGCGTTCTGACACGTAGCTAGACAACCTTTGCTAGAAGATGCGACCCACACATCAACCTTATTTAACTTTCAATTTCATTCATATAATTAATGACTTATGGGTCTCAAATGTTAACCCATTTTTAGTTCTCATATTGAGAAACCAACTTTCTCAATATGAGATAGATATTAGCAGTCGATTTAAGTTGTTGAAAAATATAAATATAAAAGTTGGCACATTCAGTGCAATTGTCCATACATACTCAAAAGGAGATATCGCTATGGAACTACGTAAGATTGATTTAAATACAACGACACTGACTCTTTCTATCTTCGGTGATTTAGATGCAGCAGGTAGCCGTGATGCTCAAACCGATATTGACGATGTAATCTCAAATGATGGCCACCCTGAAATCGAAGTTGATTTCAGCCAAGTTGAGTTTTTAGATTCATCTGGTGTTGGCGCAATTGTTTACATGTTCAAACGCCTAACTGAACGCGAACGCAACATGCGACTTGAAAATGTGACTGGTCAACCTCTTGAAATTATGAACTTGTTACGTATTGGCCACGCTATCCCAGTAAATTCAAAAAATCCTACAAATTCATGAAGATCCACTAAGCTAGAAGTAACAAAACATAATAATAAAAAGTAAAAACATAGGACGTTGGCATGAAAATACTGAAAAGCTACATAGCCCTTTCTCTGTCTGCTTTAGTTCTAGGTGGCTGTACTAGCTACCCTGAACAAGGCACTGGCGGCTTGGCTGAAAGTTATGACTCTATTAATTACCAAAATTCCGACTTTTCTCCTGTCATGCCAGACGAGCCTCTTGGTCCTGAACACGGATTACGTTTTGATTGGCAACTGGCTAAATTACATCTTGATGCCTTGATTCAAGAAGGCGCCCGTTGGTGCTTCCCCGCTGCTGTTGTGCAAGCGATAGAGAAGCAAAATCGTATCGCTCGCGAACTACAAGGTGGCCTGCTTCTAGATGCGGCAAACGACCTAGTCATTCAAAGAAAACGTTTAAACGAACTTGAAGTCCAACTGGACTATGTGACGTCACAAGCACGGTGTGAACCACCAAAAAATGAAAACCAATTTAGAATGCAATTGTCGGTTATCGAACAGTTGTACGACCTGCTTAATGTTGACAACCAATTCGCGGAAAACTCTACTGAAGTCAATCCCAAATACATGGGACGACTTGCCGAGGCAACGACGCTACTGAAAGAACATAAATCTCTAGACCTTGTTGTTACCGGCCATGCTGATGCCACGGGTACTGAAGAATATAACGATGACTTGGCACTTGGACGTGCTAAACAAGTCGAACGCTACCTAACGATTTTTGGCTTAGGTGTTCAGAGAATCAAAGCGGTATCTGTTGGTGAAACGGTTCCTCTTTTTGAAGGCGAATCAGACGGTACGCGTTTAACTAACCGCCGAGTGAGTATTGAAGTTATCTCCCCTAAAAATGCCGAGAAAATGGGAGGTGGATTATGAAATCATTGATCGCTTTTATCATCACCCTATCGTTAAGCTTTACGAGTGTCGTAAATGCTAACGAAGAGTTTTCAGACGCGGTTCAAGTCGGTGACCTTATCCAAGTTAACGTACCCGGTGAAAGTACGTTGAACAAAGGGTTCCAAGTGGATAAACGTGGCCGCATTACCCTCCCTGAAGTGGGCGCCGTATTTGTTGCGGGTTATAACAGTGAACAACTTAACAAAGTCGTTTTAGAGTCACTGGCTACCGCTTATAAAGATCTTTCAAACGCTTCGGTATATGTAAAAGAGCAGCTAATTATCATCTACGTGCAAGGTTATGTAGAACAACCCGGTGAATACACACTGGCGTTAGGCTCAAGTATCCAAATGGCACTCTACGCAGCAGGTGGATTACGTCCCGGCGCACAACTGGACAAATTGATACTTAAGCGAGGTGCGGACAAGAAAGAGTTTAACTACAAACGATTCCTTGATTCAGGTGATGAATCAACACTACCTACTCTGCAATCACTGGATTCATTATTCGTTCCAGCTTCCCCATTAGTCGGTAACATCGAGCAAGAGTTTGACGCAGCAAAGCTCGCTAACTCAGGTGACAGTGCTGACTCTCGCAATTCGATTAAAGTGTTTGGTGAGGTTAACGCGCCGGGTTCGTTCACTTACAAAGAGAATACCGACCTTGTCGACGTATTAATGCGTTCAGGCGGGGTAACTCGCTATGCCAGTGTTGAACAAATCCGAGTAATTTCAAATAATACGCCTACGCTGTTCAACCTTAAGCGTTATTTGGATTCTGGTGACGAAAGCCTACTTCCAATCTTACGCCCAGGTGCAACGATTTTTGTGCCGAAGCAAGAGGAAGAGATCAAATCCGGCGCAAACATGGTTTACGTTATGGGTGAAGTCGCTGCCCCTGGCGCTTTTGAAGGAAAGAGAGACGCGACCTTCATGGATATCCTTGCCAATGCTGGCGGCCCAACTCGATTTGCAGAGTCGCGTCAAATACGCGTAATCAAAGCGGATGGTCGAGTACTTAAATTCGATTTAGCGGCTTACACTGAAGGCTTGCCTAACTCTAACCCACCGAATATTAAAGCCGGTGACGCGATCTTTGTTCCTGAGAAAACCGACATGAACGAGAAATCTTGGTTAAAGATTGCACCAGACAGAGCAGTTAACGTGATTGGTGAGGTGAATCGACCTGGTCGTATAGAATGGTCAGATGAAATGAACTTCATGGGATTATTGGCACACGTCGGCGGCCCCACGCTACGCGCTGACACATCGAAAATTGAAGTCGTGACGGGTAGAAAGTTGGTTGTGTTTAATCTTGATGATTTCATCAGAAATGGTGCGCCACGAGATCTGATGCCACAAATTCGTGCAGGCTCTATCGTCCGTGTCCACGACTTGCCACAAGATCCGTCAGACAATAAATCTCAATGGGTACGTCAAAGCTCTGATGCTTCGATCTACATTTTTGGACAAGTGAATGCACCGGGTCGTTACCGCTTCACCAAAGACATGCACTTTCTTGACATTTTGTCTGCAGCTGACGGGCCTACTAAGGATGCCGATATACACAACGTGCGTGTGACTCACCGTGATAAAACCTACTCTAAAGTAAGCAAACTCAATTTATCGTTGTACTTCGAAACCGGTGACGAATCGTTACTGCCAAATGTAACCACAGGTGACACTATTTATATCCCAGAGAAAGGTAAAAACTGGTTAGATACACCGAAAGAAGAAACCGTTCGTGTACTTGGCGCGATTAACAACCCAGGACGTTATGTGTTCAACGACAACATGACCATTTTAGATATATTGGCAGAGGCGGCGGGCCCTACTGATAACGCTTACGTAGAGAAAATTACCATTGTGAATATGTCTTGTTGCCAAGGTCAAGCTCGTACCTTCGACCTTGTTGAATTCAGCAAAACAGCCAACATTTATAACCTACCAGTACTGCGCGCTGGTGACACTATCTACATCCCAGATCGCCGAGAGAGCTTTATGGAAAAAGCTCGTGTAGGTCTAGAAGACATACTACGTCTAACAACAATGATCGTCTTAATAGGAGCTTTATAATGACTATTTCAGCAATCCAAGCAGAAGTAGAACAACTGTATCTAGCTTCTGAACTTAACGGACAGAAATCGATTTGCGTGACTGCCTGTCATTCAGGTGACGGGGTAACCTCTATTGCAACTGCATTAGCAGAACGTTTTCTCCTTGCTGGTCATTCTACGCTTTATGTTGACCTCAACTTATACAATCCTGCTTTTAAAGATTTGAACATGTTGGAAGACAATCAACAGGGACAGTTAATTGAACATGTCGAGTCTCATCGTACGTTTATCGGTGTCCCTGCTCCACAAATCGCATCAACGCAATTGGCTTATAAAGATCCGACTACATTACAAAAAGTGGTGAACAAATGGTTAGAGAAATACGATCGAGTCATCATTGATACCTCACCGCTTCTCAATATTAACAAAGGGAATATCCCCGCACAGTCTGTTGCGAGTGCCTGTGACAGCACATTGATGGTTGTCGCCTATGGTGAAACGTCAACTCACCACCTAGAACAAGCGAAAAAGCTGCTTGATGCGCAGAGTATCAATCTTATGGGTTGTGTGATGAACATGAAACAAACACCTAGCTTTGCACAAGAGTTGGTAAGACAAATCAATCGCATGAAATTCCTTCCAACTAAACTTCGCGATAGCTTGGCCAATAAGCTTTACCAAAATGAGTTTTTAAACCTACCGATGTAACTTTTCTGCGCCACGATAGCTTTTTTGTACAACTATAGCTTTCTTGTGCAACTGTATGGCTATCAGTAAATCCTGACAGCCACCGTGCCTATTGGACTTTACGCCCAAACACCCCAAAACCAAGTTGGGTGTTTTTGGCGAAATTATTGTTAAAAATACGATTTTAAAAACCACTCAACGCATTTCACACACTTCGAGCGTGGTCTTACCACCTTTAAAACCCTTCAAGAATCAACCGCCCATGCCTAACTTTATCGGTAATGTGACACAGACGGTTAAAGTGCCATGTAAATCGCATCAAAGATGGAATTCGTACGATTATTCCCTAAGATTATAAATAGAGGTGGTTTTTGACGAATTTGTAATAGTTTGACAAAGTTATCCGATGGCTGTTGAAACACAGTGGATGAATTGGCAAATCACACTTCACTGACTTTGCACATTTATCTATTCAAACTTCACCCATCCCTCCTTCTGCTCAAATGGTTCAAATACACGGAAAGGATCACCATCGAGCAATTTAGATAATCAATTTACCTTGGTTACCTTAGTTGTATTATTAAAGAGAAAGGAAACTCAATATGAAATACAAGTTAAGCTCCGTATTTTTGTTAGTAGCAGCAGCCAGCGGTAATGCTAACGCTGGAGAATGTGGCAGCGTAACAATCGCAGATATGAACTGGAACTCTGCAACACTGATCGCCAATATCGACCAATTCATCCTAGAACATGGTTATGGGTGTGATGCCGAACTTATCCCTGGCGACACCATGCCAACAGGCACATCCATGATTGAAAAAGGCCAGCCTGATGTTGCACCTGAACTTTGGAGCAACAGCTTAAAAGACGCATTGGACAAGGGTGTCCAAGAAAAACGTCTTCGCTATGCAGGTAAAGCACTTGTGAATGGCGGTGAAGAAGGCTTTTGGGTTCCAGCTTACTTAGTTAAACAATACCCAGAGATGGCAACCATCGAAGGTGTACGTAAAAACGCTAGCTTATTTAAGCACCCTGAAGACCCAGATACATCAGCATTTTACAGTTGCCCAGCAGGCTGGAACTGTCAGATCAGTGCCGGAAACTTGTTTAACGCTCTTGAGCTGGAAGACAGTGGTTTCACGATTGTTGATCCAGGCTCGAGTGCCGGCTTATCTGGCTCTATCGCAAAAGCTTATGAGCGCGAAGAAGCTTGGTTTGGTTACTACTGGGCACCAACCGCTGTTCTAGGAAAATACGACATGGTTAAAGTCGACTTTGGCAGCGGCGTTAATGAGGAAGAGTTCCTTAACTGTACCACCAAAGAAGACTGTGAATCGCCAAAAGCGACCATGTACCCGCCTTCACCCGTTCACACTATCACCACTGAGAGTTTTGCGTCACGTGCACCTGAAGCTTATGACTACTTCACTAAACGTGGTTTCACAAACGACAAAATGAACTCGCTGCTTGCTTGGATGGAAGACAACCAAGCCGATGGTGAAGAAGCAAGTCTGCATTTCTTGAGTGAATTCCCAGAAGTATGGCACCCATGGGTTTCTCAAGAAGTGGCTAAGAAAGTTGAAGCCGAACTGTAAAAGCTTGGTTTAACAACAAGTAATTACGCTTCAACAATAATACGGAAATAACGTCGCTATACTTGATGTTATTCATGATTCGGAGCCCTTTTCATAGGCGATTACCTCATCGTATGAACAAGTGGCTCCGAACTATAAGGATATAAAATGGCTGACACCAATTGGTTATCAACCTTTCCAGAGATGGAACGCGCTGATTTACGAACCATAAAAAAGACGCTGGATGGCGCATACCGTGAATTCTCTCGTGAATACGGTGAAATGATTGAATCTCTATTTGACCCTCTTCTTTCATTCCTAGTTTGGTTTGAAAAACTTCTTATCTCAACCCCTTGGATTATAGTCCTCGCTGTTTGTACAAGCCTTGTCTACGCCGCGAGTCGTTCTTGGAAACTGGCTTTAGGTTGTGTCGTTTCCCTGCTCCTTATTGGTTACTTTGGTATGTGGGAAGACACCATGCGTACGCTCAGTATCATCACTGTGTGTACCTTGGTTTCGATATTCTTAGGCATTCCGATTGGCATTGCGATGGCTCGCTCGAATCGAGCGCAATCTATCGTTACGCCGATGCTTGATATCATGCAAACCATGCCGGCATTCGTTTACTTGATCCCAGTAGTGATGCTACTCGGCATCGGTAAGATTCCAGGGCTAATCGCCGTGGTTATCTACGCGATTCCACCTGTGATTCGTTTAACCAATCTAGGCATACGCTTAGTCGACAAAGAAGTATTGGAAGCGGCTACCGCTTTTGGTGCGAGCAAAAAGCAACGCTTATGGGGTGTTCAACTACCGTTAGCGATGCCAACGATCATGGCGGGTATCAACCAAACCATCATGATGGCACTGTCTATGGTTGTTATCGCATCAATGATTGGTGTTAAAGGCCTAGGACAACCGGTTCTTAAATCTATTACCAACCAATACTTCACATTAGGCTTGATGAATGGTTTCGCCATTGTTGCCCTAGCAATCCTTTTTGACCGCGCTTCGCAGGCGTACGCAAGAAGAACCAATGCGCATTTAGGAGGACTCAAGCATGACTAAACCATTGATTGAGATTAGTGGCCTATACAAAGTGTTTGGACCGAAACCGATGTCTGTTATGAACCGAGTTCAGAACGGCGAACACAAAGACCAGATTCTTGCTGACACGGGTCATACCGTTGGTTTGAAAGAGATTAACCTTGAGATTAACCGTGGCGAAATCTTCGTTATCATGGGGCTTTCTGGCTCGGGTAAATCGACGCTGATTCGCCACTTCAACCGTTTGATAGATCCGACTCAAGGTAAAATCATGGTTGAAGGCATCGATGTGATGAGCCTCAATACCAAGCAATTAGAAGAGTTCCGTCGTCATAAAATGTCGATGGTATTCCAACGCTTTGGCTTAATGCCTCATCGCACCGTGGTAGAAAACGTTGCGTACGGGTTGGAAGTACAAGGTATCAAAAAAGAAGACCGTTTAGCGAAAGCCAATGAGTGGTTAGAAACGGTGGGGTTGAAAGGTTACGGCAAGCAGTACCCTGCCCAGCTTTCTGGCGGTCAACAACAACGTGTTGGTCTTTCTCGAGCTCTGTGTACTAATGCTGAAATCTTATTAATGGATGAAGCGTTTTCAGCGCTCGATCCTTTGATTCGAAGTGAAATGCAAGATCAACTCATTGAACTGCAAGAGAAGCTTCATAAGACGATTGTTTTCATCACCCACGATTTGGATGAAGCACTTCGTCTCGGCGATCGAATCGCAATTTTGAAAGATGGCGAGTTGGTACAACAAGGTACGCCACATGAGATTCTGCTGAATCCAGCCGATGACTATGTAGAGGCATTCGTTAAAGACGTAAACCGTGCTCGTGCATTGACCGTTGAAACCGTTATGCAGCCCCCTCTCTATCGAATCACATCTGAAACGATTGAAGGTGCCTTGGCACAAATGAAGATGCTGAAAAATGACTACGCTTATCACGTAACGGATGAAGGCTATCAAGGTCTAGTCACACAAGAGAGCCTACAGGATGCAGTTGAAGATTCATCGGTGCATGACTTCAGTGAAGAGATATACGAAGAAGTTCCAGCCATTTTGCCTGATGCGGTGATTGAAGAAGTGCTACCAGACACAATGTCTTGTGACTATTCTCTTCCGGTTGTTGATGAGGACGGTAACCTAAAAGGTGAACTAGAGAGAAGCGCTGTTGCTGATATCTTCTCCGAAAGTAGCGAGGAAGAAGTAGAAGCCGACCCAAAGCCAAAGATTGATAAAGCTTCGTAGTTCTACTTTTCGATATTTAAAGCACGGCTGTTTAAATTATCGCTATTTGGGTTATAGCTATTTTGGTTATATAGCTATTTAGATTAGCCTAAACGACTTAACCTGCTCTAAGACCACTGTTGTTAATAACTGCAGTGGTCTTTTTTATGTGTATCGGCCTCGCTTTGTCCTGCACTCTTCCCTTTAAGCGTATAAGTACCCAGGCTAATAGGTGCCTAAGTTTATATTTCATAAGAGAAAACAAATTTAAATCAGTTCGTTAGGTTTGTCACAAACATAGT
This sequence comes from Vibrio sp. FF266, assembly GCF_041439695.1. NCBI lineage: Bacteria > Pseudomonadati > Pseudomonadota > Gammaproteobacteria > Vibrionales > Vibrionaceae > Vibrio > Vibrio sp. FF266. The sequence continues at coordinate 30,398 of NZ_JBGOOO010000013.1, read as the reverse complement.
GGCAATTCGGGCGAGAAGGCAATTAATTGCTTTGTTTATAAGGCAAGCAGTTGAAATTATTCTAGAAAATGACTAGAACTTAATAGTACTCACGGATATTACGCTCAACAAAAGGACTTAGTTTGATGAATTCCACTTTAGCGTCAGACACAGCTGCACATCTAAACTCACAAGAAGTTAGCGAGCTTGTTGATGAAAGCGTTCTAGAGCAAATGATTCGAGATACAAGTGCGGATATTATCCCGATCTTGATCGACCATTATGTCGAAGAATCACAAACACGCTTGGTCGCCATAAAAGAGGCTGTCGCTCAGCACGACGCTCAAACACTTGAGTTTGAGGTTCATACTCTTGGCAGCACCGCACTCTCATTAGGTAATCGCCCTTTGGGTGAGTTAGCTCGCGCTTTAGAGAAGCAGTGTCTAGAACAGAGTCACGATGCGGCATTTCTGCAAGTTGACGAATTACTAGAACTCGCAGAGCGTTCAATCAAAGCCTTGCTTGACAGGAAACAGGCAGGCTTCAGTTAACTTTGGATGTTCATATAGCATCAGATAAAAACTCAACATAGTCGTTATTAATATAGTCCCCATAAAGATGCGAACTAGTATGAGTAGCAATGCGGGAAATTCTACACACCGCGCCTTAAAAGATTGCATGCGGTAGATAACAAATACACAAGACTCGTATTGATGGTTTTATATCACTATGTTATTGATTGGTTAGGATAAAGTTTCAAAAGGAATACACAATGCGCCCTAAGGTATTGTTAGTTGAAGACTCCACCTCACTCGCCGTACTCTACAAGCAGTACGTAAAGGACGAGCCCTACGATATCTTCCACGTCGAAACCGGCGCGGAAGCTAAGACCTTCATTGAAAGGCACTCTCCACAGCTTGTTATTCTTGACCTTAAGTTGCCCGACATGCCAGGGGAAGAAGTCTTAGATTGGATTAGTACGAACGAAATACCAACCGCCGTCATTATCGCGACGGCACATGGCTCAGTAAACATTGCTGTTGACCTTATCCAGCGCGGTGCGGAAGACTTCTTAGAGAAACCCATTCAAGCCGATCGACTCAAGACTTCTGTTCGCTTACATCTAAAAAGAGCGAAACTCGAAAACCTTGTCGATAACATGCAAAGCAAGTTCGATCGTGACCGCTTTCATAATTTCATCGGCTCTTGCCTTCCCATGCAAGCGGTTTACAAGATTATCGATTCGGTAGCACCAACCACCGCCAGCGTGTTTATTAACGGTGAAAGTGGTACGGGTAAAGAAGTGTGTGCTGAAGCGATCCACCAAGAGAGCCAGCGTAACGGTAAGCCCTTCGTGGCTATTAACTGTGGTGCTATCCCTCGAGACCTAATGGAAAGTGAAATCTTCGGTCACGTTAAAGGTGCATTTACCGGTGCGACAACCGACCGTAAAGGTGCCGCAATGCAAGCGCATGGTGGCACCCTATTTCTCGATGAGCTTTGTGAAATGGAACTGGAGATGCAGAAGAAGCTCCTACGATTTTTGCAAACTGGTACGTTTACCCCACTCGGTGGCAACCGCGAGATTAAAGTGGATGTCAGAATTATCTGTGCGACCAACCGCGATCCACTGGTTGAGGTAGAAGAAGGACGCTTTAGAGAAGACCTTTACTATCGTGTTCACGTTGTGCCTATCGAGATGCCACCGCTTCGTGAACGAGGAAGTGACATTGTCACCCTGTCTAATCACTTCTTGAAGCTGTACGCGAAGCAAGACAAGAAGAAGTTCAAATCAATAGACAAAGAAACGCAGAATCTACTTAAACGTTATGCGTGGCCAGGCAACGTACGTCAGTTGCAAAACATCATCCGTAACATCGTGGTGTTGAACAATGAAACGAGCGTGACTAAAGACATGTTACCGCCTCCGATTAATAAAGTAGACGTAGCTACAGCCACGAAATCAGTGACACCTATTCGAGTAGCTGCGCCCCAAGCTGCTGTTGTGGAAGCATCAGAAACTAAGTTGCCACCTATTACACCGGAAGAGTTGGAGCAATCCTCAGTTGTCCCCGCTAACAACGATCCGATGACGCCCGCATTTACAACAAGCGAAGGTGCTATTCGTCCAATGTGGCAAATAGAGCGCGAAGCTATTCAACATGCCATCAATCATTGCGATGGGAATGTGTTAAACGCTGCCGTGCTGTTAGAACTTAGCCCTTCTACTGTTTATCGTAAGAAACAGGCTTGGGAATCGGAAGATGAGTACAATCAAGCCTAGCCAAGGTGTACTCAACGTAAACCTTCACGAGATTTGGCTGTTGATCGACAGCCAAACTTTTGGAGGCATAGAAACGCATGTTTTAGAGTTAGCACAAGGGCTGATATCTGAAAGCGCCCAGTATTCAGAGGCTATTCGAATCGTTCTTTTGACTAAGTTTAATCCTGAAGCGATCATCGTTGAAAAGTTGAATGCGCTGAACATCCCTTATAGTTACCTCTCCGATTTAGCCTCATACTCTGCAGGTTCAAGCGGCAATAGCGCGACACAGCTTAAACGTGCAGCTCATCATTATGAGCCAAGGCTTATCCATGCTCATGGTTACAAAGCCAGTTTGGTCAGCAAACTAATAAAGCTCCCACCTCGTTTTAACAACACCAAACAAATCACCACTTATCATGCCGGTGAAACCCCAACAGGCAAAGTATGGCTTTATGACTGGCTCGACCGTTACAGCAGCTTTGTTTCTGATCAGTCGCTCGTGGTCAGTGAGAAGATTAAAGCGAAAGTGCCGAGTAAAACCCATCAATTGAATAACTTTGTTAAAGTCCCTACCGGATTAACAAAGTCCCCTTCATCAAGCCCATTCCATGTTGGCTTTGTGGGACGATTAAGCCACGAAAAAGCGCCAGATCGATTTGTCGCATTAGCCAAGCCGTTTCCTGATGTTCGGTTTGAGCTTTTTGGTGACGGGCCAGAAATGGAAGCGTTAGTTAAATCGCAGCCTGATAATGTTACCTTTCATGGGCATCAGACCAATATGGACGACGTCTGGAGCCAAATCGATTTGTTAATCATCCCTTCCCGCTTTGAAGGCTTACCTATGGCGGCATTAGAAGCCATGATTCGCGGCATTCCTGTCCTCGCCACCTCAGTTGGTAACTTGCCTAAACTCATCGAGCACCAAGTTAACGGCTACCTCGCCAATTCAGAAGCTGAACTAGAACAGTTTTTATCTTTGTGGATATCATTGTCGATTGAACAACGTGACTTTCTCAGAAGTAACGCGATAAAAACCGTCAAAAACCAATATTCGCCACAAGCTGTTGTCCCGAAGTTGTTGGAAATCTACCAACTCGATCGTTAATCCTAGCCTTAGTAGATAACTGGTTATTTTAGCTTGATAATTTAGCCGTTCTAGTCAGTTTTATACTGATTCTCAAAATGACAAATCTCAACTTAAGATTATAGTATTACTCAATAATCCATCATTAAATCAGTTAGTTAACTGAGATGCATAACTGGCACTCGCTTTGCAACCTTTAACATCACGCATTAGATACGACTTTCAAATGTATAACGATAGAGAGCTGCCATGAATAGTTTACTCAGCAATAGAGATTACAATGCTCACCCCTGAAGCCAATAGATTGCCAGTCATCATCACTATCAGCACCTTGTGTGTTGGGCTTGGTATTGTTTGGTACTTTGTGCCTCACCCTGCTGTTATTGTAGCGCTCGCTCTTGTGCCATTAGCTGGGTTATTCGTGTTAAACAAGACATTCTGGCTAGTTCTACTGTTCGTTGTCTTTTCATTTTTCCGAATTCACGAAGCCATACCTCAACTCTATTCGTTAAAAATACCGCTGATGCTTTCATTAGGTGCCCTGTCAGCTTTACTCTGGCATGCACTAATCAGTAAAGAGCTAAAAATCTTCTGGCACCCTTGTTTAAATTGGCTCGCCATATTTTGGGTATTGGTTTTCATTGGTATTATCTTCGCGTCTAACAGGCCCATAGCATTTGCAGAATTCAAAGGTGTTTATTGGAAAATAATCGTCATGACGCTGGCGATTACTTGGTTAGTAAACACCACGGAAAATCTTGCAAAAACCGCGATGACGATTATCTACGCAGGCGCTTTAGTCAGTTTTATTGCCGTGTACAACTCAGTAAATGGTATTGGGCTTGTCGAGGGCTCACGCGTGACTATTGGCCGCGATTTTGGCTCTATGTTAGGTGACCCGAACGACCTAGCACTGGTACTGATGTTCCCACTCGCCTTTACAATAAGCCAAGCCACCACGACTGGCATCTCACGATCCAAGCGTTTAATCAGTGCCTTAGTTTGTCTGTTACTGCTTGCCGCCATTATTGCCACTCAAAGCCGTGGCGGATTACTGGGTTGTATTGCGGTGATTGGTATTTTTGCGTGGAAGCTAGTGCGCTCTAAAGTCCTCTTAATCTCCGTAGGAACTGTCGCGGCCGTCGTGCTCTACTTGGTTGCTGGGATCTCAGACAGGTCTTCTGGTGGTGCAGCTGAACAAGGCATCGATGAATCTGCAATGGGGCGAATCTATGCTTGGGAAGCGGCAGTAAAAATGGCAGTTGAGAACCCACTGACCGGCGTAGGGTTGAACAACTTCTTCTCGAACTACTTCTTTTATAGTTCGCACTGGGACGGACTGAATCACGCCGTTCACAGTACCTGGTTTGGTGTGTTAGCAGAAACAGGCTTTATTGGTCTGATCATTTTTGTCTGCCTTATCGTTTCTTTGATCAAAACCTCCCGATCCACACTCACCAGATTAAAAAACTCAACCACAGAAATCGCACCTGAACTAAATGCGGTCGCGTATGCGATCTATGCAGGCCTGATTGGAACAATCGTGTCGGGTACATTTTTGACTCAAGGCTTCAACTGGCCGATTTATATCCTCGCAGCGCTCACAGTTTGCGTCTCTAACGTATCTCAAACTGCCTGTCAAAATGAGAAAACCTAAAACCCACACTTTAACCCATTGAAAACATTATATTTATTAAATGGCACAGTATATGAAAGTACTTCTATATAACAAGATAGAGGAGTTTCATTATGACGTCAGTATCTATACATCAATTCAAACATTGGCTTAAGTTTCATCCTAATTCTCGAATTAGAAATGTGTTTTTCATTTTGAAAGACATCAGAAGCGCAGAGCTACCTACCCCTCAAATACTTAATCGTTGCCTCTATCAAGCGCACAAGCTAGTGGTGAATTTGGTTTCTGGCTTGACGAGATTCTTCTACTGGACACCGGCTTTCAAAGGTCGTGTGGCTCAATGTGGCAAGCGCCTGTATTTGTATGGTGGTCTGCCTTTCGTCAGCGGTCCGGTACAAATTACGATTGGCGACAACTGCCGTATCTCTGGCCACACGACATTCTCTGGTTGTACTCAGCCACTTGAAGGCTTGGAACACCCACTATTGTCGATTGGCAACAACGTCGACATCGGTTGGCAGTCGACTATCGCTGTTGGCGGTAAAGTGGTTATCTCTGACAACGTACGAATCGCTGGCGGCGCGTTTCTATTTGGATACTCTGGTCACCCGCTAGATGCAAAACGTCGAGCGCAAGGTGAAGGTGATGACCCTCAGCAAATCGGCGACATCATTCTTGAACCCGATGTTTGGCTAGGCACGAATGTGACGGTTAAAGGCGGCGTAACTATCGGCGAAGGTGCCGTTATAGCCGCAGGCAGCGTAGTAACAAAGAATATCCCGGCCTTCGCAATCGCAGGTGGTAACCCAGCTCGAGTAGTCGGACAGATTAAATCCGTTGAAGTGACTGAATCCGATGTATTCGATTCATTAGAGACTCATGGAGGTGACCATGCGTGATTTAATCGTATTTGGTGAAGACTTTGGCGGCCTACCGTCATCAACTCAACATTTAGTGCGTCACCTTGCTAAGCAACACAAAGTCTTATGGGTCAACTCTATTGGCCTAAGACAACCGAAGCTGTCCGCTAAAGATGCCACCCGAGCGTTCAACAAATTGTTTGGCAAAACCAAAGCCGTTACTCAAAACATGCTCGACTCTGAGGGAAACGACAACATTACTATCGTTAACTTAAAGACAATCCCTGCGCCTGCTTCTCAATTTTGTAGAAAGTTGGCTCAGCAAATGATGTTGCATCAACTAAAACCAATGATTGCAGAGCTTAATCTTAACACGCCTATCCTATGGACTTCTCTTCCGACCGCTGTTGATTTGTGCGGACACTTAGGCGAGTCAGCGGTTGTTTATTACTGTGGGGACGACTTTAGTGCACTTGCGGGCGTAGACCACAAGACAGTCGCAAAGCATGAATTAGAACTCATTGAAAAATCAGATTTGATCTTCGCTGCTAGTGAAAAATTGATAGACAAATTCCCTAGCAAGAAAGCTCAGCTCTTACCACATGGTGTCGATGTCGGGCTATTTTCTACACCCGCACCAAGAGCAAAAGATTTACCAAGCAACCACCGCCCTATTGCTGGTTTTTATGGCAGCCTTTCTAAGTGGCTTGATTATGAAATGATTGATCATGTTGCGAATGCGATGCCGGAATGGGATTTTGTTTTCATTGGTCCAAACGAGCTTGATACGCTCATGCTGCCTAAGTTGAGTAACGTACATTACCTTGGCCCTCGTCCACACAACACGCTACCAAGTTATTCTCAACACTGGGATGTTAGCTTGTTGCCGTTTGTTGATAACGAGCAGATCCGAGCGTGTAGCCCACTCAAACTAATGGAATACCTTGCGGCTGGCACACCAATTATCACAACACCGTTCCCTGCTTTGGTTCCATATCAAGAGCACGTAACCACGGTTGGCAGCGCGAACCAAATGATTTGGGCGCTTGATCATGCACGCCAGCTAAGCAACTCACCTATCTCTGTCGTCGAACAAGAGAGCTGGCAGAACCGTGGTAACTTCGTACATTGGATGTTGGAGCTATTATGAATAATCTTAAGTTGCGCTTACTAGTCATCCTAAATGCGATGTGGCGCCAACGCTACGTTATCGTTCTGCCAATGCTTATTTTGCCATTTGTAGGCTTTGGTGTGAGTAAGTTGGCTCCAACTAAATATGACGCGCATACCAGTATGTTGATTCAAGAAACGGCCAAGATGAATCCATTCTTGGAAGACATCGCCGTTTCTACCATGCTAAAAGATCGACTTAACGCATTGAGAACATTGCTTCACAGTCGACATGTTCTTTACTCTGTAGCGGAAGAGCTTGAACTGACCACACCAAATATGTCTGAAATTGAGAAACAAGAAATTATCACTGATCTGTCTCAGCGTTTATCAGTGACACAGCTTGGAAAAGATTTTCTTAAAATTAGTTTAACGTCGAACACTCCAAATGGAATGGAACAAACGCTTCGAGCGGTGAGTGAACATTTTATTGAACAGCTGCTCGCGCCGGAACGTTCGTCAATTGAGGACTCAAGTAATTTTTTGAAAATCCATATAGACAAACGTAGTGCGGAACTTGAAGAGGCAGAAGAAGCGCTAGCCGCATACATGAACGAAAACGTCCAATCGACGCCAGAAGTGCAAAGCCAAAGCTTGAATCGCTTAGCGTCACTCAAACAAACACTGGCGGAAAAAGAGGCGGAATTATCGGGTGTTGAAAAAAGTTTAGGGTCAATCGACCAACAACTTTCTAAAACAAATCCCGTGATAGGTCGAATCGAAGACCAGATCATCGACATTCGCAGTGAGCTGACTCTGCTGCAAGCCAAATACACAAATAAACACAGTGCCGTACAAGCTAAAGTCCGTGAATTAGACAGGCTTGAAAATGAGCGAAAAAGTTTGCTCGAGGTAACCCAGCCAACGATGAACAGCGACCAGCTTTGGGACATCGCAAGTAGCACGACACTAAACAAGCTTTCTGATACCCAACCTCTTCTGGTCACTCAATTACACAGCCTACAACTGGTTCGTGCTCGCTTTGAGTCTTTAACTGAAGAGACCAAAAGCCTTCGTACTATGATTTTCGAATTAGAACACAAGGCGAATAACTTCGGTGAAAATGCCAAAGAGATGTACCGCCTTAAACGTCAAGTTGAAATCAAGCGTCAACTATATGATGAACTGACAGAGCGTTATGAAATGGCTCAGCTAACGGGTTCGCTTGGTGTATTCGAGCAAAACAAACGTGTGAAGATTATCGATTTGCCTTTCACGCCTAGCATGAAATCTAACATGCCGACTTTTATCTTTATTCTGGCTGGATTTGTTGCGGGCATCGGATTGGGCATTGGTCTGGCGGTATTGTTCGAGCTGTTTGACTCTTCAATCAAACGTAAAGACGAAATCGAAGAGATCTTAGGTGTCCCTGTGATAACGGTGATACCTAAAATGGGCTAGTCAGCCTCAAAGGTATTTTAAACTTGCTAGCCTCGTAGCTTCTTAGCTTCTTCTTGTCTTTTTTGCTTCCTAGCACTAAACGCCAACATTCGCTTGGCGTTTTGTTTGTCTGAAGACCCAAGTTCTAACGCCGCTTGAGGTTTCCCCGAGCCCTATTATTCAAACTGCCAATCAATCGTATTTTGTTTTGATTCCCATTTTGAGAAACGAAAACCGCCCTCGAACCATTCGCTATAAGCCACTGAAATGTAAAAACTATTTAATTGGCACAACTCCTGCAATCTCATTGTAAAGCTAAACGTTTTAAAGAAGTAACTTCAAGACAAATGTCAGAAAGGCGAAACAAGATTTATAAAGGCAGGGTCCAAATTATGAATACGCATTTAACGAAGCATGGTAAAAAGATCATACACGTTGTTCAGCACCTCGCTCCCGGCGGATTAGAAACCCTAACGTTAGATTTGCTGCGCCTTGCTAAACCAACAGACCAAGTGTTGATTGTCAGTCTAGAAGGAACAAAACAAGACTCGATCAACAACTGGCGTAAATTAAAGCAGTATCAAAATCAAATCGTCTTTTTGGACAAAGCACCAGGCGTACAACTCAGTATCATCATCAAATTGATGAAAGCATTTAACGGTATTCGACCTGATGTTGTTCACACGCATCACATAGGCCCACTGCTCTACGCGGGTTACGCTGCCCGTGTAACTGGGGTTCCTACTCGAATTCATACCGAGCATGATGCTTGGCATTTGAAAAATAACAAACGTCGTCGCTTACAAGCCCTTGCATTGAAAGCGGCTCAACCAACGTTAGTGGCCGATGCAACACGCGTTTACAATCAGTTACGTTGTGCGTTTTCATACAAAAACATCATCACGATTAAAAACGGCGTAGATTGTGAGAAGTTTAAACCGATGTCAAAAGCAGACGCGAGAGCAAAGCACAACCTACCAACCGACAAATACATCATTGGTTGTGCAGGGCGTTTAGAGCACGTGAAAGGTCAAGATCAGCTGATTAAGGCACTTGCTCTACTGCCATCAAACACCGTTGTCGCACTGGCTGGTGATGGTTCAAAACGCAATCAACTGGAACAACTCACTGACCGCTTGAATCTCAGCGACCGTGTGATCTTTCTCGGCCTAGTGGATGACATGACTACCTTTTACGGAGCGCTGGATACCTTCTGCCTACCTTCACGCCACGAAGGGCTTCCTCTTTCTACACTCGAAGCCCAAGCATGTAACATTCCAACCGTCGCGATGAATGTCGGTGCGGTTGACGAAACCTTATGTCCCATCAGCAGTTCCCTCGTCAAAAGTGGCAGCATTGCCGGATTAGCCAGTGCGCTATTAGAAAAACAAAATGAACGCTTTTTGTCACCTCGTCGTTACGTTCTCGACAACTTCGATATCATCAAAATGGTTTCGTCTTACAACGACATCTCAGAAGGAGCATACGCATGATCGATTGGTTACTTGCAGGACTTTGTCTGTTTTCAGGTGCGTTAATTGTCTATCATCACGCAGCCTATCCTTTACTACTACGCTGGTATGCGAAAAGCCACCCAGCACGTCAAATTGAAGAGAGTCATCGTTGTTACAAAGATGAGAAGCAAGATTGTACGTTACCCACCATCACCATTCTTGTACCGGCATTTAACGAGGAACAATGGATCGCAGATAAAGTTCGTAATCTTGCTTCACTCGATTACCCAAAAAAGAAGTTACAAGTGATTATTGCTTGTGATGGTTGTACTGATGACACGGTAAAAATCGCTCAAATGACGATTCAAGAAGCGATGTGCAGTGATGTTCATTTTGAGATACATGACCATCAATTAAACCGAGGTAAAGTCACGGTTATAAATGAGGAAGTGACATGCATAACCAGTGACATTACAGCGATGAGTGATGTATCAGCCCTTATTTCATTGGATGCGCTGCTTATTGCCGCCGCTCACTTTGAAAGTGACAAGGTTGGAGTGGTAAACGCAACGTATCAGCTTTGCCCAACACGTAACGAAGGTGAAAATACCTATTGGCAGTATCAAACTGCCGTTAAAGAGTCAGAAGCTTCATTAGGTTCGAGCTTAGGTTCTCATGGCGCTTTCTACTTGTTTAGAACACACCTGTTCGAACTGCTTCCACTCAACACTATTAATGATGATTTCATCCTACCGATGCGAATCGTTAAACAAGGTTACATCGCAGAATACGAAACACAAATGGTCGCACTGGAACTAGAAGAATCAAATTTAGAAACAGATTTCAAAAGGAGACTTCGTATTTCAGCGGGTAACATGCAACAAGCGATTCGATTGTTTGGCTTGTTCAGCCCGAAGTTCAAAGGCATCGCGTTTGCGTTCTTCTCTGGAAAAGGACTTCGTCTACTCACTCCATATTTAATGATTGTGTGCTTGGTGTGCTCAATCTTACTTAACAACTACTTGGTATTTGAAGTGTTGTTATGGGCTCAAGTTGCCGTGTATACCATTGGCGTACTTGGCTGCATCTTGCCAAAGCGTCTCGTAAATAAACCTATTTCATTAATCTCTTATTTGATAGTTGGACACTATGCCAACTTCATTGGTGGCATTCGTTACCTAATCGGGCTAGAAAACTCACCTTGGACACGAGCGAATCATTAAGGACTTATTATGATGAATATTGAACAGCTATCTACCCAAAACTTATACCAATACAAAATCTCTCGTGCTAAACGTACTTTCGATTTCGTGAGTTCACTGATTGCTTTGATTTTGCTAGCGCCAGTATTTCCATTGATTGCGATGGCTATTGTACTCACTTCTCGTGGCCCGATTTTCTACCGTCAACTGCGTGTTGGTAAATCGACACCGGAGAAAATGGAAATCTTTGAGATCATGAAATTCCGTAGTATGTACGAAGATGCAGAAACGCGTTCTGGTGCCGTTTGGGCTACGGCGAATGACCCACGAATCACACCCGTTGGCCGATTTTTAAGAAAGACGCGTCTTGATGAGTTGCCACAACTGATCAATGTATTGAAAGGTGAGATGTCTCTAATTGGCCCACGTCCTGAACGCCCTACTTTTTACACCAAACTAGAGAACGAAATCCCCTACTTTGCTGACCGCACATACGGCGTAATGCCCGGTATTACGGGACTAGCACAAGTAAATCAAGGTTATGATACCTGTATTGATGATGTACGTCGTAAAGTGGGCTTTGACCACAGTTATGCACTGAGTCTGTGCTCTATGAAATCTTGGATTGTGGCTGATCTCAGTATCATTTCTAAAACAATCATAGTAATGGTCGATGGACGTGGACAATAGGTGGGATGTGTTTGCGGTGATGGATGTTTTTTATAGTCTACTTAAGGGTATGTAACTCTGACGCTTGATAGAAAGTGGCGACCAAATTGCTTAACAATTGGTCGCCACTTTTAATTTATATTGGAGTGTTTATGCTTATTTAGTATCTAAAGCTTAAATTGACCAACAAGTTGGCTTAATTGCCCACCAGCCTGTTTAAGTTCATCCACAGCGGTACTTGATGTTTCACTCGATATCAGCAGTGAACTTACAATGTCGCGTATAGTCACCAAGTTACGGTTTATTTCTTCCGTTACTGAGCTTTGCTCTGTTGCCGCAGTTGCTATATGGTCGGTCATTGCATTGATTGAGGCTACAGCGGTGCTAACATCATTTAAACCCGCTGAAATATCATTTGATGAAGTCACAACATCCTGACAAGTATTACTACTTTCACCCATAGACGAAACCGCTTGTTCAACCAACTTATGAAGCTCATCAAGCATGGTCTTAATCTCTAACGTACTACCTTGAGTTCTACTTGCAAGGTTACGTACTTCGTCTGCTACTACAGCAAAGCCTCGACCTTGCTCACCTGCTCGCGCGGCTTCGATTGCTGCGTTTAGTGCTAGTAAGTTAGTTTGTTCTGCAATCTCGCCAATAACCTGTAACACACCATCTATCTTTTTAGACTGGTCGTGGAGTGAATTCATGTGTTGACTTGTGGTCACTACATTCTGTTCTAAAGAGCCAATAGATTGTGTCGACTTTTGCACAAGGTTTTGAGCATTATGAGCGTCATTGTTAGCTTCATTCGTTGCACTAGCCACTTGATGAGCACTTTGTGCCACTTCGTTTGCTGTACTACTCATCTCAGTAACAGCTGTCACTACCTGCTCTGTCTCGTGGTTGTGCTCTTGAAGTTGATTACTTAGGTGAACCGTTTGGCTACTTATTTGGTCAGTGGCCGTCGTAACATTATTTGTAGCTTTCGAAACATCAGTAATAATATTGTGGAGCTTGCCGACAAACTGGTTAAATGCTTTACCTAATTGTCCAATTTCATCTGTACCCGACACATTAATTCGATGGGTAAGATCACCTTCACCATTCGCAATGTCGATAAAGGTATTAAGCATGTCTTTGATTGGGGCAATCATGCGTGAAGCAACATAAGACATGATCAGACAAGTTAGGGCTACTAATGCAAGCGCAGTAATGACAATTGTTGAAATTTGCGTTTCCATACGCTCACTGGCTTCTTGACGGTAAACCTCTGTAGCCTTAGCAATGTCATCAATATACAGACCCGTACCTAAGAACCAACCCGTTCCCGAAATAGGAGCAGCGTAAGCAATTTTTGGTTGAGGGACAGACGATCCAGGTTTGTCGTAAATGTATTCAATGAAACCACCACCTCTCGTCGCCTGTTCATGTAGGCGAACAGTGATTTTGATGCCATTCGGATCTTTTAAACCGCCGCCATCTTTACCTTCAAGTTGAGGCTTTAGACTGTGAACAATGTAGTGATCATTTTCGTCGAACACAAAGAAGTATCCGCTGCCATTAGAAAAACGTGCTTCTTTTAACGCGAATCTAACCGCTTCTTGCGCTTCTTCACCTGTACCAAAGCGTCGAACTACATCTTCAACTACAGATTGAGCGATAGTAGCTGCATCTTCAATATTGTTCTTACGTTCATCGGTTAAGACCGTTTGGTAGTCTTGAATTTCATATTCAAGAGCCGATAGTTGGGAGTTAATAACAATTACTAGAGTCACAATCGCAACCAACATCGCTGGTACAATTGCAGACAAAAGCATCTTCATTTTCATAGATAAATTATACATAAGTAGTCTCAAACATTATATTCGCGAAGATATTACATCATGCATACTTTTAAATAAACGCCGTACTTATTGATTGTATCGATGAGGTGATTTCGTTTTTCATTAAGTCACCTGAGTACATATGTCTCATACACACCAATAGGTTATTAATTATTCGCTGTTTTTTCGATTTTATGTACTATTTGATATACGATAACTGTTGTCATCCAATACCCAAATTCGAAACCAACCCTATGAAAATCGAAGATCTTAAGTTGTTCACCACCGTTGTCGAACTGGGTAGTTTTACTGCCGCCGCTAATGCTCTTGACCTTCCGCGAGCTAACGTTAGCCGCAGAATTAACGACCTTGAGAAGTCTCTCGGCATTCAACTGTTCTTTAGAACCACACGAAGCCTCTCCTTAACCAAATCTGGCGAGCTCTATTACAAAGAACTACTCAATGCATTAAGTGCGCTCGACAAAGCAAACCATGTCGCTTCCAACCTGTCAGAGGTTGCACACGGACAAATTAAGATTGGTCTATTGCCTGAAACCAGCGATATCATGCAGTCGACTCTGTTTAAATTCCAAGATATGTATCCTAAGGTTGAGCTTGATATTCGCAACATTAGTAACGGCTTTGTCGACATGTACCGTCAAGGGTTAGACCTCGCTATGCATGGTGGTACGTTGAGCGATGCAAACGTGGTTGCCCGTAAAGTGATGGTTCTTCAACGTATTTTTGTCGCAAGCCCTGAATTTATTGAGAAACAAGGCAAGCCTTCAAGCCTAAGAGAGCTCACTAATTACCCATTTGTTTGCTTCAGGTGGCCAAGTGGGGACATCGATAAAGAATGGGACATCAAAGATCACACCATCAAAGTAGAACCTTCGGTCGTCAGTGACAGCATTGGCTTTGTTAAAGGCGGTGTTATTCGACATAGAGGTATCGCGTTGTTACCAGAACTTTTGGTGCGACATCAGCTCAAAGACGGTAGCTTGATTAACCTATTCCCCGACGACAATCTTCAAAAAGAAGAAGCATGGTTGCTCTACCCTCAGCGTAAAGCGTTAAGCCATTCAGCACAGCTTTTGATTGATTTTCTATTACAAGAACTTCCGAAACTCTAACTATTGTAATGAATATTGTGACAGTGTTTCACGAGCAGGCTAGATTATCCTAACGAAATAGAAAGATAGAATCGCTTCATAAATTCAAGAGGAGCAATCCATGAAGCCTATCTTTCAACATTCATCTATTTTTCAACGTTCGTCTACTTTTCAACAGACACCTATATTCAAATATACAGTCATTGCACTAAGCTTAACCGCCCTGTTTGGCTGTAATGACTCAGAGGCGACTGCGCCTCAAAAACAAGCTCGACCAATTCAAGTGATTCAACTTGAACCTCTTTCACATACGGCTGAAAAGTCTTTTACTGGCAAGATACAATCATCGGAAACGGCTGGCGTTGCGTTTCGTGTGCCTGGCACTATTCAAAATATGATGGTCTCTGTTGGTGATTCAGTAAAGAAAGGCCAACCCCTTGCGCAGTTAGACCCTCATGACTATCAAGTCGCGTTAGAAGAGTTACAAGCACGAGCCCTTGAAGCTAAATCTGCACACAAATTGGCGACATCCGAACTTGTACGAGTAAAACAAGCCATCGCTGATAATGCGATTGCCGATGTTAACCTAGACCGTGCAATCAGCGGGTACGAGCGAAGTGAAGCGGCGGTTAAAGTCGTAGAACAGAATATACGCCGTGCGAAAGATTCGATTCGTTATACCCAATTGCTCGCCCCTTTCGATGGTGTGGTTGCGGCATCAAATTTTGACCAGTACGAACAAGTAATGCCGGGCATCTCGGTGTTCACAATCCACAATCCAGATAAACTTGAAGTTAAAATTCAAGTACCTGAAAATTTGATTCATGAGTTCAAACCAAATCAAACTTCTGTCATAGATTGGTATGGTTCAGAGACTAAACTAGTTGGTTATGCCGCTGAAATTTCGACGTCACCTCACCCAATCAAGCAGACCTATGCGGTTACTTACCATGTCGACTCCACTGACAAATCGGTATTACCTGGAAAAGCGGTCACATTGACGACTCAACTTGGAGAAGCGAGCAGTAATTTCTGTTTGCCCTATTCTGCGTTAGTCAACCAAACGGGTATCGAGCAAGTATTCACTGTTAAAAATGAACAAGCTCATGGCGTGACTGTGGATGTGATTTCTATGTCCGAAAATACTGTGTGTGTTGAATCGACGCTCAACGATGGCGACTTCGTGGTCGTGAGTGGCGCGCAATACGTGGTGGAAGGACAATACTTCTCCAATATTCAAGTTAAAAGCCTGTAGGTGAACCATGATGAATCTAGCTGATTTTGCAATCAAACAACGCACCTTCATCCTGTTTTTCACTGCACTGAGTGTCATCGCAGGCCTGTTTTCTTATTTTGAGCTTGGAAAACTTGAAGACCCAAGCTTCACCATAAAGACGGCCGTCGTTGTAACGCTCTACCCTGGCGCTTCTGCGGAAGAAGTGGAACAACAAGTCACCGACACCGTCGAAACCAAACTCCAAGAAATGGCGACACTTAATAGGCTTCGATCTTTATCGCGCCCCGGCATGTCGATGGTATTTGTCGACCTAAAAGAGTCTCTCAATTCAAAAGCACTTCCTCAAGAGTGGGACTTATTACGCCGTAAAGTGTCTGATATGAAGTTATTGCTACCTTCAACTGCACAGATCAGTGTCGTACAAGACGAATTCTCTGAAGTCTACGGCATGCTTTTCTCTATCCACAGTAAGGATGCATCGCCTGCAGAATTAAGACGTTACGCAGAAGAGCTCCAACGCAGAATTAAAACCGTCGATGGTATTAAGAAGATTGAACTGCATGGTGTTCAACCACGCGTTGTTCATATCGATATCCCAGATGAAAGGTTGGCGCAATACGGCCTATCTATCACACAAGTTTGGTCGCAGTTGAATACGCAAAACATGACGTTTGATGCGGGTAAGTTTTCAGTAGGTACTGAGCGAATCCGAGTTCAACAGTCGAGTGAGTTCAGTTCGTTAGACGACATCAAAAATCTGATGATCAAAGGCGGCGTAAGTGAATTGGGAACCAGTTTAATTCGCTTAGGCGATATCGCTGACATCACAATGGGTTACCAAGAGCCAATGATGACAGAAAACCGCTACAACGGTGTACCTGCAGTCACATTAGCGATGAGCCCAGTCACCGGTGTTAACGTGGTATCACTTGGCGATGAAATCAATCAGATCGTCAACGATTTTCAAACAACCTTACCACTAGGTGTTGATATTGCGACAGTTGCTAACCAACCTGAAGAAGTTCAGAAATCGATCGACAACTTCGTAAGCAACTTATTAGAAAGTGTCGCGATTGTCTTTATCGTCTTGTCGGTATTCATGGGATTAAAAAGCGCAACCATCGTCGGTTCGAGCCTCCTGCTGACTATCTTGTTGACGCTTATCTACATGAACATGACTTCGATTGACTTACACCGAGTTTCGCTAGGTACGTTCATTCTTGCCCTCGGAATGTTGGTAGATAACGCCATTGTCATCACCGACATGATGATTGTGAAAATCAACAAAGGCATCGACCGCACTAAAGCCGCGATTGACTCTGTTAAAGAGACAGCAACACCACTCTTTGGTGCGACAGTTATCGCTATCATGGGTGCGAGCCCTGTAATTTTTTCAAAAACCGATGCTGCTGAGTTCGCAAGCTCGGTATTCCTTATCATCGCGTCGTCATTGTTACTGTCTTGGCTAGTTGCGATGACCTTCACGGCCTTGATGTGTTGGTTCTTCATCAAGCCAACCAAGCAAGCTGATAACACCAAAGTCAGCTTATACCGTAAGAGTGTCAACTGGACTGTCGATAATCCGCTTAAAGCATTGAGCGCTTTGGTTCCGTTGATATTAGTGACGGCATTAGCTATCCCGAACATTGCCGTTAACTTTATTCCACAAGCCGACCGACCGATCCTGTTCCTAGATTACTGGCTACCGAACGGTGCCAAGGTTGAACAAACCTCAGAAGACATGAAGCGAATCGAACAATGGTTGTTGGAACAGCCCGAAGTCGAAAGTATTTCAACCTATGTTGGCGCAGGTGCTCCTCGCTTCTCAGTGACTATAGAGCCAGAACCGTTCGATCCGGCCTATGGTCAGATTTTGATTAACGCGACCGATTTTCCGTCACTAAGCCCATTGATTGCACGCGGTGATAAATGGTTAATGGAAGAGTTTCCGAACGCAGACCCTCGCTTTAGAAGCTTAAAATTGGCGACGGCGGATAAATTCAGCGTTGAAGCACGTTTCTCAGGCCCTAATGCCGAGGTCTTACATGGCTTATCAGAGCAAGCAAAAGCAATCTTCGCAGAACACCCAGACACCAAATACGTTCGTGACGACTGGCGACAGAAAAGTAAAGTATTTGAGCCTGTCATCAACCAAGAAAAGATGCGCTCTGCAGGTATAAACCGTGCGGATATTGCGTTCGCGATGAAGCGAGCTTCAGAAGGTATGCCCTTGGGTCGTATGAACTTAAACGATGAGTTGGTCACTATTCAACTACGTGGTACAGAGAGCTCGATTCAATCGCTAGAAACGCTTCCGGTTCGTTCTTTATTAGGTATTCACAGCGTTCCACTAGGCCAAGTGATCGATGGGTTTGAATTAAGCAGTGAAGAAACCATGATTTGGCGTCGTGACCGAGTAAAAACCATCACAGCACAAGCAGGTGTTGGTCGTTACACCACACCTGCAGCAGTAAGAAACTCCGTTAAAGAGCAAATTGAGTCCATTCACCTTCCTGATGGTTATCACTTAGAATGGGGCGGCGAATATTACGACGAGCATAAAGCCGTCAGCGATATTCTTAAACAGCTACCTAAAGCAATCTTGTTAATGATCATCATCTTGGTGGCGATGTTTAACGGCTTCAAACAACCAGTAATCATCTTCACTACCCTACCGCTTGCAGCGACGGGTGCCACATTCAGCTTATTGCTATTGGATAAACCATTCGGATTTATGGCATTGATTGGCGCCGTAACCTTAACAGGTATGATCATCAAAAACGGCATTGTATTGATGGACCAAATAGAACTTGAACGTAAGAACGGGCGCTCACTATCTGACGCCATCAAAGAAGCAACCGTGAACCGTACAATGGCGATTTCAATGGGGGCACTGACTACAGCACTTGGTATGATCCCGTTGTTAAGCGACCTACTGTTTGACCAGATGGCGGCAACCATTATCGGAGGCTTAGCTGCAGCAACCGTGTTGTCTCTGTTTGTGATGCCTGCGCTGTACAAGCTTTTCTATCGAACTGAAGAAAAAAAGTCAGTAGCAGAAGCAATCAAAGACGCTGTGATTGTGCTTGATGCAACACCTCAGCCTTCAAACAGCGGCAATACAACTTCATTCAACAAGGAGCAATAAACATGCATCCATTAACTAAGTTTAAAGTAGCTCCCATAGCGCTCGCTTTGTTGCTGACAGGTTGCGCGGTTGGCCCAGATTACGAAGAACCGCAAACGACCATGGCAGAGACGTTCTTATATAGCCAAGCTGATGTGAACCAAGACGGTGTGAGCCAAAACGAACAGCATAATCATTGGTGGACACAGTTCAATGATCCCACGCTCAATCAGTTAGTGGCCGATGTTCAAAGCCAGAACATCCCACTTAAACTGGCAGCCGAGCGAATCAACATGGCGAACTCATACAAAAGCGTGGTCGAATCATTCAAGGTTCCGACCATTAACGTCGGTGGTGGTTATTACAACTACCAACTGAGTGAGAACGACTCCCTACTCGGCCCGGTATTTGGTGCCTCTGATGCGGTTGAGTCAGCAACGGGCATGTCGTTGCTGGAAGCTCAACACGATGGTGGATTCTTAGGTGCGAGCATCGCGTGGGAAATGGACTTGTTTGGACGTATCGACAAACAATCCAACGCAGCGACGATTCGAGTTGAACAAGCCGAGATATTCCAATCAGGCCTGAACACCTTGATCACTGCCGATGTCATTCACAATTACCTGCAATATCGTGGCGCGCAAGAGCGAAAAATGATCGCACTAGAGAACATAGCCGACCAAAAGCAGACTTTAGAATTGGTCACCAAAGTGGTTCGCAGCGGCTACGGGTCTGAGTTAGATCTTGCTCAAGCCAAAGCCATGCTTGCGGCGACTGAATCTATTGTTCCTCAACTTGAAATAGCAGAGCAAGTTCACAAACAACGTATGGCGGTGTTGTTAGGCGAATCACTCACGAGCGTAAACCAACGTTTAGTCGGTGAATTCACCCTTCCGCGAATGAACGATGTAATTCCGACAGGCTTACCTTCTGACTTATTAGAACGACGCCCAGATATCCGAATCGCAGAACGCGAAATGGCAGCCATTAACGAAGAACTTGGTGCAAGCATTGTTAATCGCTATCCAAAGTTCTTCCTAACGGGTACGCCAGGTGTGACGGCTGGAAGCTTTGATGATCTGTTCAGTAGCGACTCATTCGGTTGGGCTGCATCTGCCGGTATCAGTTGGAATGTATTCGATGGTGGCCGAGGCGAAGCCATGGTAGAAATGAACGAAGCAAGGTTCCGTTCTGCAGCGCTTAACTACCAACACTCTGTCGACAGCGCCTTTGCAGAAGTCGATTCAAGCTTGTTTGCCTATGGCCGTAGCCAAGAGAACCAAACGCGCATCGATGAAGCTACCCTTGCCGTTGATAACGCGGTGAGCAAGGCAAAGTCGCTATACAAAGCGGGGCTAGTCGATTACTTGTCGGTGTTAGACGCACAAAGACAACAAAAAGCGATGCAAGATCGCCAAGTAGCCGCCAAGCTTCAAACCGCCAACACCACGATTGCGGTGTATAAAGCCTTGGGTGGAGATTGGAAAGTGGCGAACGAAACGCAGAGTGTCGAATTAGCTCACGTTAACTAGTCTTTCTGCTCTATGTTCTCTGCTGAATGTTCTTTGTTCTGTGGTGAATGATGTAATAAACGTAATAAAAAATACCGCCGTTGATTACGGCGGTATTTTTATGAATTCGTTAACTGGCTAATGAGCTGACCAACAAGATAACAAGTGACTAGGACTTAGATTCATCGTTGCTATCTGTGTCTACGGTTTTGATCAAAGGGCCTGCGCACTCGACAAAATCACCAATATCGAAAGTCTCAGGCGCATCGGCTCCACCCGTCACCCCAAAACTACCAGTAACCGTTGGCTCCTTATCAGTCTTATCTACGTCTAAAATGATCTCTACTTTATAAGTGTGACCGTCAGGAAGGAGTTTGGCACACTCTTCGAGTGTCGAAGCGTTAGCTCCCACGCTAAGACCGAATAAACACACCGCAAGTACACTACTTGTCATTTTCAACATCATAAAACCTCTCGAAGACTATAGAAACATCATACCAATAATCTGCAAATCTTCACGATAAACGTTGAGAAGTGAGTTCATAGTAACAAGGCCAACTAGCCCCAACCATGGGGAGCGCTTTCGCTATCATCATACTCAGCATGACAAACCGAGCACTTGAAGTAGCTAATTTTTGATTTTGATTTATGTGAACCCAATAACACGCCGAATGCAATATTTAGAATTCGTGACTTGAGGGTGTTTTTCTCCTGCTGTTTTAACTTCACTTCGGACGCGCTTAACCTGATGTGTGACGTTTTCTTATTACAGTTTCCACATCGTAATACAGTGTCATTTTCTTGCATTTCCCTATTCCTTTAAGCACGTATATAGACAATTTCGTTATAACCTAAGTTCGCTGACTGAATTAGGTTCCAAACCGACATTAATAAACAAACGCTTAGACTCAAAGCAAACTAAAGAACCGTCACGCCTTCAACTTCAATCACTGAGTTAACATTCGCTCGCTCGATTATCTTGAGTAACGTTGTCTGGATTAACTCATTATCTCGAATTTCTGTTTCGCAAGAGAAACGCTCCTCTTGAACACCATCGCTCTCACCCAACATAAATTGAACCGAAACTTCCGTTGCGAGATCTTTTGTCGTTCCGTAATACGCTAGCGTGATTTTTGGGTATCCGTTGTCGCCTTTTTTAACCTGCTTTGCGATGCGTTTTTTAGCTTTATCTAAATTCATACAACTTCCTTTTAAGGCTGAAACTAAAAATGAACAAACGTCTGGTATATCGTAGTTTTACTATAAAGCATTACCACATCCACTACATGATTTTATGGATGATAATCCTCTTTTTCTTACGTTAGTTTTTCCACAAGAAACACAAAATTTCAATGAGTGGATATTGTAAATAGACGTCAAGATAACCAGCGGAACCCAGACCAATAATTCTGACCCATTACCACCTGAGCTATAGATAAAACCAATCGAGAAGATACCAAAAACAACAGACTGCAAAGTCCACAATGTTTGTTTGTACTTCGCACCTTTGATAATAAAAAACGTAAAAAAGCCAATTGAGCTACTGATAAGCCCATAAACCGCAAAACCTATAAAGGCTTCTTGTTGATTCATAACTCTCCCTGTCAACCTCACGTTTATGGTCCGAGCAACGCTACTGCCCCAAAACCATACGACCTTAAACATTAGTCAAACTTTAAACGAAAAGTGCCAAGCCTCGTAAATCACTTTTGAGTTATCTGTTCGTTAGCAGCTTTCAAGGCCGCATTTAAACCGTCTGTATCCTTACAACCAATGTAAACATGCTTTCCATTGCTTAGGTTTAACTTCAGCGCTGAACCTATCGATACATTATATAACCAACCATCGCTCAACATGCGGATGCCAATACCTTGATACCACTTGCTTTGATAAAACGATGTCTCCGTTATGTCTGACACTTCTACATTCTTACGCCAAAAACCAAAACCGAAATACCAGCTCAATGCATTGCCTTTGACCTCAATTGTCATGGAGAAAAAGAGCAAAGCAATTAACCCGTTGATGGCGTGAGCGATGAATGTTCCGGAGTTATTATCAGACATAATGACAATGAAAGCACTTATCGAAACAAGGATGAGCAACAACCCCTTGTTGTATTCCTTACTATAAAACACAGTTATATCTCCTATAGACAACGAACAACCAATTACCTAGCCAACAGCTATCTTACTGCGGCCTTTCTAAATAATCGTGGCGAGTAATGAAAGTAGATTCCCCAAAACCAAGTAGCATTACCTTGATACTACCTAACCAAAGTATCAAAGCAGAATAACCTTGTTCAGGTTTAAGCCTTGTTATAAAGCACATCGAATCTACATTAGCCACTTGGCTATGCTTTGACCCATTCGGATCGCAGGACAGCTAAAACTATGGTATCCCACCACCGCCCTTTGAAAAAACGATGCTCTCTAAAGTGCGCTTCTTGACGCATACCTAAAGACTTACAGAGCTTAATGGCAGGTAAATTCTTACTGATTGTCTCCGCATAAATGCGGTGTACGCCCAATGTTGAAAAACCAAAATCAGCCAAAGCGAGAGCCGCTTCATTGCTTAACTTATGACCTTGATGCGATCTTGAAAACGCACACCCCATTGAAGCTTGCTGATTGTCTTCTAAACGCAAACAAACAGTACCAATGAACTGCCCTGTGCTCTTATATTCAACTGCGAGTTGATATGATTTCCTTGGTTCTTCAGACGCCTGGGCTATAAACAAGTTGGTTAACTCTTTATATTTAATAGGGTCACAGTCACTTTCATCATAGAAACGCTGATATTTAGCATCTTGAGACATCGCCACGAAAGCATTTTCATCGCTAGGATTCATATCCCTAATAATCAGCCGCTTTGTCTCAATTTTAAACATCGAAGTTCCTTTTCATCGTTGTAAGCTAACGCCCAATAACGTAACGAAACACACTCAAATCTACCATCTAAATCACTAAAGCAAAGCCGAACTGCAACGGCCAAGTGTTAACTGTCTGCTTAAATTACTCGCTATATTTCTTGATTTATAGCTTTCACCTGCCCAATTAAAGTATCGTATTCATACTCAATCCCTATTTGTTATGCCTGTTCTAACCCTTTCAGGGAGCTTGGTACTATTATTTTATGAAATGGCGTAACGAAGAACATATAGGTCTTGCCAAACACATTGTTCACATGAACCACGGTATTTGCGTGAACAATTGCGGTTTCTCCTTCAGGCTCAATAAGAAAAGAAACTCGGACATTAAGATGTTTATCACAGTCTTCTAATACAACTTCATTCTCAGTTGAACTGACCAGTGTAAAAATACCGACTCGTTCGCCTACAACATATTCTGAACCTAATTTATCTCGGGATACATCTTGTAGACCACCCAAATTTTTCAAACCGAGTTTCGATACAACCCAGTTTCTCGTAGACATCAGAAATGCAATCCAAGTCGGTGTTTGAGCTGCTATTTCAAGAAATACTTCAATAGCAGTTTGGTTGTTGTATTTTATTTTTTTTGAAAAGCTATCACAGAAATATGAATTTTTGGAATACTTGCTCAATAGTGACTTCTTGGGTATAGACATAAACTCTCCTTGATGATGAAAAGTCGACAATGCGCCATAGCGAATAATATGGGCTCCCCCTCCTGAGGAACTGCCACACTTAAGTGGGATTACACCGGAGGTAACATGTCTGATGATTCTTACTTCAGCGGTATCACTCTAACTAAAAAACACTTTAGCCTTCATGCCGCAGAGCAACATGGCAAGGCAATACTGAGAAGTCAGTTACCCGGTCTTAATTACTAATCCCATACTCGTTTTTTATACGGGCAATTCCTCATATGTACTGATTACTTTAACTGCACCGCTTAGATCATTTTTACCATTAAAGCTATGCTTAACAGCAATGACGTCACAGCCACTAGATTTACCAGCACGAATACCCGCTGTGGAATCTTCAAACACAATTGTTTGGCCAGGTGAAGCCGCTAATCTACCAAGAGCTAAAGTATAGGCTTCAGGATCCGGTTTATGCTTAGTTACGTGCTCCTGTGTGATAACAAGGTCAAAAGCATTCTCTAACTGCAACGAGGTTAAAATATTATCAACCATCCATGTTGCTGCTGAACTAACAACTCCACACTTTTTCCCTGCTAGTTTTAACTGTTCTATATAAGCCTTAGCCCCAACATTTAGCTCAAGATCATCATTGAGCATCTGTTCGTAATGAGCTCGAAAGTGGTAATTAAACTCTTCTAAGTCAGGAGCAATATTTGCATTTTCAAAAAAGTGACCCGTTACAACCTGCCAACTTTCCCCCATAACATCTTTGTAAATGTTGTGGTCTACGTGTGCGCCATAATCTAAACAAGCTAATGCTAACGCTTTGCCCTTTAAAGGCTCTGAATTTACTAATGTTCCGTCCATATCGAACAGATAAACTTCGTAATCTTTCAATTCACTCTCCGTGTTAGATTTTTCAAGCACGTATAAGCCTTGTTAACTAGTGAAAAATGCAACCAAACTAATATGACTACCTTACCCACAAAAGCCGACCATTACAAAAGTGCTGAGCGTTTTGGAATCCAGTTAAACAATCTATTAGGTGATGGCTACGATAGTAGGCAATAAAGTAGTGGCAACAAACTAGCGAGCAATAAGCTGTGCCCAACAGACGTACTCTCTAATTTTGTCACAATGGTTGATTTAGCAGACTCGTTTTCAATTAACGAACTAGCAGAAACGCCAGCCATGTTACTAGGGTCACTATATCCGACCTTATGACCGGAAAAAGACAAAAGTGAACCCAGAGCAAGAAGAATTAGCATTGAATAGAACGCATAATCACTAGAAAATGCTAGTTTCAAATAGCCTGTGAAATACTCGAAAGTAACCACAATTAGCAGTGCTAATAAATTTGATAGCACTATCAACCTTACGAATTTAAACATATTCCCTCTGATACCAATAGAACGGCTAACGTCCCAATAAACGGTGAGTGAACGTGTGCCATAATGAAGCGAAACAAAATCGGCACACGTTTATGAATCCGACTTAACTGCTTTGTGAACTGGCTTTTCTAGCGATCACTAAACCATGATTACTTGATCCCAAAAGGCTTGCTTCGTCGCAATTTGCCAAATGATAATCTAACCATGTCTGATATTGAGATGGCGTAAAGTTATTAACACCGTTAGATATGTAACGTCCAAATCCATCTGTTGCTGCGTGTCCAATTACATTAAACCCGTTTTTGTTTACAAGATTTTCAATTTCACTAGGCGTTGCGAAATACCCGACCTTAAAAAAACTATCGGCTTTAGCGTTTGATACAGTGCCATGTTTATTTAACTCTAAAAGCACCTCCGGAGTGACTAGCTCTGGAAATTGTTGGGCAAACATACCAGCGACAAAGAAACGTGAAATATAGGCTATGGCTAGTACACCATTTGGCTTTAAAATCCTTAGTGCTTCATTAACCGCAAGTTCTCTTTCATGCAGAGTTTTTAGGTGGTACAAGGGTCCAAGAATTAGACAAACGTCTTGAGAACTACTTTCGATAAATGACACATCACAAGCATTACCCTCAAACACTTTTAACTCAATACCTTCAGATTTTGCTTTAGTATTTAAAATCTTCACTTGGTCAGGCGCAAGTTCTACTGCTGTAACATCACAACCTAATTTCGCAAAATGTAAGGAATAGCGCCCCGTTGCTGCTCCTAACTCACATACTGATTTCCCTTTAAGTAAATAAGGTGTGAGTTTATGTATCGTAGTATCAAACTCTAACTGAGCGATATATTGCCGAGTTAGCCTTTCATCTTCGTTTGCTCCCGTATATTGGGCTATCAATTCTTTCATTGGTCAACATCCCCTTTGCCAGTTAGCGCTGCGTTAAGTAGCTGACAACGCAACCACTACACAGTCGACTTAAATTTGTTATTAGAACGATACTTAAAGGTATCGCCCTAACTAAAAACCGCTTTAGTCTTCATGCCGTAGATCCAGATGGTAAAGTTATACTTCAGAAGTCAGTAACTCGCTATAAGCTACTGACTACAATAGCAAATATGCAACTCATGCGTTGAAGCGAGTAGCGAAAATAGCTAACTGGGATATAAATTTGCTATCGCTTGTTATAAGCGAACTAGCTTGACCGTATTACTTATTTTTATTGTTCAGCCCAGACTCTAGTGCTGCTGCCTTAGTTTTAGCTGACTCTTCATAAGCATTAAATACATCGCTATTTTTACGACCGCTAAAGTGCAGAAAACCATGAATAATAAGCATAAAGAAGGATATCAACACAACAAATATGGGCGCTAAACCTAACCCATCAATGTTCGTTGATAAAAGACCTAGAACAAAAAATACACTCGATATAAGTGCAACCGATTTACTGCGAGATGATGAGCCTATAAGTAACCCGCTTTACATAACTAAAGAAAGAATAATACTTAGAACCTTTTACGCATACTTTGAAATACTTAACAAATGCAATAGCTTATAACGAAAAGTTAAAGCGTGAATAACGCAATACCGAAGCTACTGCAAACACCTTAATCACTAAAACCAACACACAGTAAAAATGCCACGCGTTGCGAATCACCCTTAAACAGTTTATTATGCGGTTGATTTGTTATAAATGTTCGGATGCCAGATTTGCATAAGTATTTCTGGGTTCTCAATAGGCTTAAAACCGTACTGTGAATACAAGCCATGAGCATCTCTCGTGGCTAGAACCATTCGTCTTAAGCCTTGCAGATCAGGATGTTCAACGACTGTTTTGACTAGCCATTTACTCAACCCTATCCCTCGGTGAGATTCAAGAATGAATACATCGGCTAAGTACGCAAATGTTGCCTTATCAGTAATCAAGCGGGCAAAGCCGACTTGAGAGCCTGAACTTTCAAACACCCCAAAACAGAATGAATTTAGTACAGCTTTTTCCAATGTGCTCTTAGGGATACCTTGAGCCCAATAGCTTGTTGAAACAAATTGATGAATGACATTAAGATCAAGTTCATCATTATTGGTGCTAATTCTAAAGCCTTTCACTCAAACTCCTCCCTGAGATTAAGTACAATTTTTCCCAAACCGCATAGACATAATGACCCCCACGAAAGGTGCTAGCCTCCAATATCGTGGGTTAGCTTAAAGCCAGAGCCATAATTAGTGCGTCAAACAACTAAATTTGGAGGCTAGCATGAATAAAGATAGCATAATTTTTATTGGCTTAGATACGCATAAGTCATTTATTCAAGTCACTGTATTACAAGAACATCGTGGGGCAAATCCACAACACCTTGGTCGTATTAAATCTAATAAGTCCGCGTTGATTAAATTGGCCAAACAGCTGCAATCCAAGTATCCAAAAGCCACTCTGCACTTTGTCTATCAAGCAGGGCCATGTGGTTACTGGACTTATCGCTTAATGACAAGCCTTGGACACTGCTGCTATGTCGTCGCTCCATCACTTATACCTAAAAAGCCAGGCGATAGAGTTAAAACCGACAAACGAGACGCTGCAAAGCTCGCCAAGCTGTTAAAAGCCGAAGAGCTCACACCCATCTATGTACCGGAAGCAGAAGATGAAGCCATTCGAGACCTCTCGCGAGCCAGAGAAACCGCAATGAAAGATCTCAAAGACGCGAAGTTCCAACTAAAAGGCTTTCTTCTTCGCAATAATATCCAAGCGACGGTGAATGATAACTGGTCTAAAAAACATCTACGGTGGCTAACCGACCTCATTCTTCCTCATCATAGTCAGCAAATCGTTTTACAAGAGATGATCATTACCATCAATGAGCGAATGCAACGGCTTCAACGACTCGATAATGAACTACTCCATCAAGTCAAAAACTGGCGATACTATCCTGTGGTGAAAGCCATTCAAGCTATGCGTGGCGTCAGGTTACTCGTAGCACTCGGCACAATAGCCGAACTGGGTGACTTACGACGATTTGATCATCCAAGAAAGCTTATGGCTTACCTCGGACTCGTTCCAACTGAAAACTCTAGTGGCGGTAAAACTCGTCGTGGCAGCTTAACAAAGTGTGGCAACAGTCGGGCCAGACGGTTGCTGGTCGAAGGCGCACATACCTATAAGCACAAAGCGAACATCTCTGTAGAGCTCCAACTAAGGCAAGAAGGACTGCCTAAAGAGATCGTCGATATCGCTTGGCAGGCCCAGCAAAGGTTATGTCGTCGTTACCAACGACTGCTACAAAAAGGTAAACACCGAAATGTCGTTGTGGTCGCCATCGCTAGAGAGATGATCGCTTACATCTGGGCGATTACTCGTGAAGTTGTCATCAGCGATGTGGATCCTAAAACTCGAATCGCTCGATTACCGGCATGAAGACAGAATTAGTGTTATCGCATTGGATAAAGCATCGGGAGTGGCACAAACACCGACGGCGTTAGGACGGCAATATAGCTTCGGCTATATTGAACCACGAGCATAGACTGAAGACAGGTGCCACGACGGAACAAGTAAGGTAGGCTCTACTCATCAAACGATGAGCAATCCACGTATATCAGCATGAGAACCGACGACATTACTTGCTTCATCTATGCGGTAACACTATCCCCTAAGCAACAAGAAAGGCTCTGATAATACAGGAGAGAAACTTCTACGTTTTTAATTGACAGTGGGGGTCATATCAACGCCCTGTTAAGGTGTGAGCAACGCAATACCTAAGCCGCCGCATACCACCTTAAACACTAAACGCAACGCATAGTGAAAATGCCACGCGTTGCGAATCACTCTTAAACAGTTTGTTAACTGTCATTAGATACCGACTACCTCTCCCTCCGCACTAGATTCCGCAAGCATCGTTGTTAAGTAGTCAGTCATGTTAGGCGATTTTAGGAGAGTCTTAGATAGATGGTTGGATAAACTAAGTAACAACACAGCTAAAGCCATACCTGACTTTTTGTCATGAGTGTATTTCAATCTAGCCAGTTTAGTTTTGATGATTTGCTCATCCCAAGGTTCAAATACATATGAGCTAATCGGGTTACCCTGATTGTCAGTTTCTAGCTGAGTAACGATGGCACCATCCAGAAAGCACATTACGTTTGGATTGCTATTACGATTATTTTGGGCTAACTGTGCTCTCACATCTGCAGTCGTGCAGTTACCTGAACCTCCAAAAACCATGAAGTTAAACAAGTTATTTCTGATATCTTTGACACCTGAAATTCCAAACTCTTCTCCTAATTGAACTCCATGTCCAATATAGTGCTTATTGACAGCCTCGCGAACCATTTGGCTTTTTAGCGTATCAATTGAGTTGGAAAAATTAACTATTTGCTTGCTGTTTTTGTTATACGTGGATTTTATTTCACCGATAGCGTAAACAGATTCGTATGGAAAGTACTCAGTACCATTTTCAGTGTCATATAAAATCGGTGTAGCACTAGAATCAGCTATAATTACGTCAAACTGTGCACTGATATTTAAGTTCTTGTCTACAATATGCCCATGCCCAACATAGTACTTTTCGGGTAATCGCTTTCGGAGAAACTTACGGATTGGAATTTCAAGTTCGTCCCCACTCGCGTCTATATCTCCTGTTGCATGAACAATAGATACTGACCTTTTGCTGTTCAGCAAGTCTTGAGCTTCTTTTTCGTAAATATCGCCAATACGAAGTGTTTTCATACTTTCTTCAACTTTCCAATATGTTGCCAATGACAGTTAACGCCCAATTAAGGTGTGAGCCACGCTACCACAGCACTGCACTTGGACGCCGTAAACACTAAACTACACCAAAACCAAAAACGCCAAGCGTGAGGAATCACTCTTAAATTGTTTGTTGAACGAAGCCGCTGCGCGGCAGAGTAAAGCGAGTGCAAGCCATACTCTTG